>DATNCP010000002.1:0-9742 GCA_035607175.1 Burkholderiales bacterium | reverse complement strand
GCCAACTCCAAGACCATCATCGAGGAGTACGTCAAGGCGGCGGGGCAGCCGGACCACGCGCGCATGGACGCGGCGATCGACCGCTGCGCGCGCAGCGCCGACTACGAGGAAGGGCGAAAAGCGTTCATGGAGAAGCGCAAGCCCCGGTTCCAAGGAAAATGAAGACGGGAAAATGAGGATCAAGGCGATTCGCGCGCGCGCGGTTTCGGCGCCGATCAGGACGCCGCTCGTCACCAGCATCGCCACGGTGTCGAGCGCCGCGCTGCTGCTGATCGACCTGCAGACCGACGAGGCGGTCACCGGCCGCTCCTACCTCTTCGCCGTCGGCAAGCACAACCTTGCGCCGCTGGCGAAGCTGGTCGAGGCGATGGCCGAGATGGTGAAGGGCGACGAGGTCGCGCCCGTCGATCTCGAGCGCAAGCTGCGTGCGAAGTACGCGTTGCTCGGGGTGCATAACCTGGTGCTGTTCGCCATTGCCGGCATCGATTGCGCCGCCTGGGACGCCCGGGCGCAGGGGCTGGGCCAGCCTCTGGTGCGCCTGCTCGGCGGCACGCCGCGTCCGGTTCCCGCGTACAACTCGAACGGGCTCGGGCTGCAGCCGCTGAAGGAACTGCCGAAGGCGGCGATCGGGCTCCTCAAGGGCGGCTTCAACGCGCTCAAGCTCCGCCTCGGCCGCGCCGAGGCGCGCGAGGATCTCGAGGCGCTGCGCGCGGTGAGGAAGGCGATCGGCCCGGAGGTGAAGCTGATGGTCGACTTCAACCAGGGCCTGTCGGTCGCCGAGGCGATTCGCCGCGGGCACATGATCGACGAAGAGGGCGGCGTCGAATGGATCGAGGAACCGGTGCGCGCGGATGATTTTTCAGGATGCAGCTCGGTCAGGAAGGAAATACGAACGCCGATCCAGATCGGCGAGAACTTCATGGGGCCGGAGCAGATGGCACAGGCGCTCGCTGTCGGCGCGAGCGACTACGTCATGCCGGACCTCGAGCGCATCGGCGGCGTCACCGGCTGGATGCGCGCCGCGGCGCTCGCGCAGGGCGCGGGACTGGAGATGTCGAGCCATCTGTTCCCGGAAGCGAGCGCGCACCTGCTCGCCGTCACGCCCACCTGCCACTGGCTTGAATACGTCGACTGGGCGAACGCCATCCTCAAGGACCCGCTCGAGGTGAAGGACGGGTTCGCGCGCATCCCGGACTCGCCCGGGACCGGCATCTCCTGGGACGAGAAGGCCGTGAAGAAGCACCTGGTGTGATGTTCACCCTGCTGTGACCACGTTCACCCGACACTACGCGCATTGGCCTGAGGGCTTGCCCAAGACCTTTCCGGTGCCGCGCGAGAGCGTCTACGAGAACCTCGCGCGCTGCGCAGCGCTTCATCCCGAGCGCGCCGCGATCCACTACTACGGCACCGAGATCAGCTACGGCGAGCTGAAGCGCGACACCGATGCGCTGGCCGGCTGGCTGCAGCAGCGCTGCGGCGTGCGGCGCGGCGACCGGGTGCTGCTCTACCTGCAGAACAGCCCGCAGTTCGTCATCTCCTACTACGCGGTGTTGCGCGCCGACGCGGTGGTGGTGCCGATCAATCCGATGAACCTCGCCGACGAGCTCCGGCACTACATCGAGGACGCGGACACGGCGGTGGCGATCGCCGGGCAGGAGCTCGAAGAGCGGGTCGCAGCGCAATCGGCCCTGAAGCACGTCATCTACGCCGCATATTCGGACTATCTGCGCGAAAGGACCGACCTGCCGCTGCCGGACTTCGTGCGCGCGCCGGCACGCTCTCGCTCGTGGAAGGATGCCGTCGGCGCGGGACTCGCGCCCGGCCCGCATCTCGCCCAGCCCGAGGACCTCGCGGTCATGCCCTACACCTCGGGCACGACCGGCAAGCCCAAGGGCTGCATGCATACGCATTCCAGCGTGCAGGCCACCACCGTCGTCTACCTGCAGTGGCGCGGCAGCGGCGACGGCGCGGTGGTGCTCTCGCCGCTGCCGATGTTCCATGTCACCGGCATGCAGGCAGGGATGAACGGTCCGATCTGCAAGGGCGCGACGCTGGTGATCATGTCGCGCTGGGACCGCGACTGCGCGGCGAAGCTGATCGAGCGCCGGCGCATCACCAACTGGTCGGCGATCACCACCATGCTGGTCGACTTCCTTTCCAGCCCGGATCTCGAGCGCTACGACCTTTCCTCGCTGAAGGTGCTCGGCGGCGGCGGCGCGGCGATGCCCGAGGCGCTGGCGAAGAAGCTCGAGGACGTGTTCGGCCTGCCCTACGTCGAAGGCTATGGGCTCTCGGAGACGATGGCGCCGACGCACATCAACCCGCCGCAGCGGCCGAAGCGCCAGTGCGGCGGCATCCCCATCTTCAATACCGATGCGCGAGTCATCGATGTCGAAAAGATGTCCGAGCTGAAGGTCAACGAAGTGGGCGAGATCATCGTCTCGGGGCCGCAGATCTTCCGCGGCTACTGGAAGCAGCCCGAGGCGACCGCCGAGGTCTTCCTGCAGTACGACGGCCAGCGCTTCTTCCGCACCGGCGACCTCGGCTACTACGACGAGGACGGCTACTTCTTCATCACCGACCGGTTGAAGCGCATGATCAACGCCTCGGGCTTCAAGGTCTGGCCGGCGGAGGTGGAAGCCCTGCTCTACGGCCATCCCGCCATCCAGGAGGCCTGCGTCATCGGCGCGCCGGACGGCTATCGCGGCGAAACGGTCAAAGCCCTGGTGGTCCTGAAGAAGGGAAAGACCATCGAAGCGAAAGACATTACCGACTGGGCGCGTGACAAGATGGCCGCCTACAAGGTGCCGCGCGTGGTCGAGTTCGTCGAGCAGCTGCCGAAGACGCCGACGGGCAAGATCCTCTGGCGCGAGCTCCAGGAAAAGGAGAGAAGGAAGTGAGATACGCGATTCTTTTGCTCTGCCTCGTGACAGGCAGCGCTCTCGCGCAAGTCCGGGTCGAAGAGCCCTGGGCGCGTGCGACCGCGCCGGGCGCCAAGGTCGGCGCCGGCTACATGAAGATCACGAGCGCAACCGCCGACCGGCTGATTGGCGCCAGCTCGCCCGCCGCGGCGCGGGTGGAAATGCACGTGACGTCGAAGCAGGGCGACGTGATGCGCATGCGCGAAGTGAAGGGCTACGACATCCCGGCGGGCGGCAGCTTCGAGCTCGCGCCCTCCGGCGCGCACCTGATGCTGGTCGACCTCAAGGCACCCCTGAAGCAGGGCACCAAGGTGCCGCTTACGCTGCGCTTCCAGAAAGCCGGCGAGGTGAAGGTCGAGTTGCAGGTGCGCGCGCTAGGAGCGAGCGGGCACCAAATGCACTAGGGCAGGACCGCGCGCGCGATCGCCCAGGCGATCGCGGCGATGAACGCCGAGCAGGGGATGGTCAGGATCCAGGCCCACAGCAGGTCGCCCGCGACGCCCCAGCGCACCGCCGACACGGACTGAGCGGCGCCGACGCCGACGATCGAGCCGGTGATGGTGTGGGTCGTCGAGACCGGGATGCCGAGCCACGTGGCGAGGAACAGCGCGGCCGACCCGGAAAGCTCGGCGCAGAATCCGCCGACCGGCCGGATCTTGGTGATGCGCTGCCCCATGGTCTTGACGATGCGCCAGCCGCCGAACATGGTGCCCAGGCCGATGGTGACGTAGCACGCGACCACGACCCACGTCGGTACGGTGTCGTTGGCGCCGGTGTAGCCGGCGGCGATCAGCAGCATCCAGATGATGCCGATCGTCTTCTGCGCGTCGTTGCCGCCGTGGCCGAGGCTGTACATCGAGGAGGAGATGAGCTGCAGCCGGCGGAAGAGGCGGTCGACGCGGCTCGGCGTGGTGCGCCGGAAAATCCACGAGATGGCGAGCAGCAGCAGCGCGCCGAGCACCAGGCCGATGAGGGGCGAGATGAAGATGAACGCCACCGTTTTCAGCAGCCCCGCCGGGATCAGCGCCCACGTTCCAGCCTTGGCGACCCCGGCGCCGACGATGCCGCCGATCAGCGCGTGCGAGGACGACGAAGGGATGCCGTACCACCAGGTGATGAGGTTCCAGGCGATCGCGCCGATCAGCGCGCCGAAGACGACGTAGTGGTCGACGATCCCCTGGTCGATGATGCCCTTGCCGACCGTGCTCGCGACGCTGAGGTGGAAGACGAACACCGCGACGAAATTGAAGAACGCGGCCAGGATCACCGCCTGGTAGGGCTTGAGCACGCGCGTCGAGACCACGGTGGCGATCGAGTTCGCCGCGTCGTGGAAGCCGTTCATGAAATCGAAGGCCAGCGCGACCAGGACGAGCGCCACCACGATTCCCAGGCTGAGCTGGGAGACCTCCATCAGGAGTTCTCGAGGACGATGCCTTCGACGACGTTGGCGACGTCCTCGCAGCGGTCGGTGATCGTCTCGAGGAGGTCGTAGATCACCCGCAGCTTCATCACCTGCTTGAGGTCATTCTCCTCGCGGAACAGCTTGGAGAGCGCCGAGCGCATCACCCGGTCGGCGTCGGACTCGAGCCGGTCGATCTCCTCGCAGCACTTGAGGATCGCCTCCGAGCGCTTGACGTCGGTCAGCAGGCCGACAACCGTCTGCACCCGGTCGCAGCACATCTGGCAGATCTCGGCGAGCTGCTTCGCCTCGGGCGTGACGCTGCGCAGGTCGTAGAGCGCGACCGACTCGGCGACGTCCTGGATGAGATCCAGGATGTCGTCCATGGTGTTGATCAGCTGATGGATCTGGTCGCGGTCGAACGGCGTGATGAAGGTCTTGTGCAGCAGCGTGATCGTCTCGTGGGTGATCTTGTCGGCGGCGCGCTCGGCACTGTCGATGCGCTGCGCGTGCGCCTCGAGATCGCGGAAGGTGCCGATCATGCTGGCGAGCTCGCGGGCCCCCTCGACGATGCGCTCGGCGTGGGCGTTGAACAGATCGAAGAACTTGCCCTCGCGGGGCATCAGGCGGCCGAGCATTATTTTTTCTCCCCGAATCCCAGACCGAGCGATGTTAGCCGCTTCACTTGCCCGGCGTCGAACCCCCATTCCGCAAGCGCCTGCGCGCCGCCCTCGCCGCGCTCGGGCGGCGGCAGGCGCACTTCCGGCGGCGTGCGCGAGAAGCGCGGCGCGGGCGCCGGCTGCTCGACGCGCTTGACGCTGACGAAGGCGCTGCGCGCGCGGTTGTGCGGATGGCGCGGGGCCTCCGACCACGAGAGCACGGGCGCAAAGCAGGCATCGGAGCCCTCGAAGACTTTCACCCATTCGTCCCGCGTCTTCGCCTTGAACGCAGCCGTAAAGGCGGCCTTCTGCAGAGGCCACTTCGCGCGGTCGTGCTGCGGGAAGTCCGCCTCGGCAAGCTGCATTCGTTTCAGGAACTCCTGGTAGAAGCGCTCCTCGATGGCGCCGATCGAGACGTGCTTGCCGTCCTTCGTCTCGTAGACGTTGTACCAGGGGGCGCCGGAGTCGAGGATGTTGCTGCCCCGGTTTTCATTCATTTGATTCGAATTCAGAAACCCATGGAACATGGTGGCCAGCAGCGACGCTCCCTCCACCATCGCCGCGTCGATCACCTGCCCCTTGCCCGAGCGGCTCGCTTCGAGCAGCCCGCAGGCGACGCCGAAGCCGAGCAGCATGCCGCCGCCGCCGAAGTCGCCGACCAGGTTGAGCGGCGGCAGCGGTGCCTCGCCCTTGCGGCCGATGGCGTTGAGGATGCCGGTGAGGGCGATGTAGTTGATGTCGTGGCCGGCGCGGCTCGCGAGCGGCCCGGTCTGGCCCCAGCCGGTCATGCGGCCGTACACCAGCTTGGGATTGATCTTGAGCATTTCGTCCGGGCCGATGCCGAGCCGCTCCATCACGCCGGGGCGCATGCCCTCGATCAGCGCGTCCGCCTTCTCCGCCAGCGAATAGATCACTTCCTTCGAGGTGGTGTTCTTCAGGTCGAGCGTCGCCGAGCGCTTGCCGCGCATCATCGTGTCGTACCAGCGCTCGCGCTTCAGCCCCAGGTCGGTGCCCGCCGGGCGGTCGATGACCAGCACGTCGGCGCCCATGTCGGCGAGCAGCATGCCGGCGAACGGCGCCGGGCCGATCGACTCGAATTCCAGGACTTTGATTCCGGCGAGCGGGCCTGCCATCAGTCGAGCTTGACGCCCAGATCGCCGATCACCTTGCCCCAGCGCTCCGACAGGTCGCGCGCGAGCCGCGCGAACTCGGCCGGCGGCATGCCCGCGGCTTCGGAGCCGCCCTTGGCGAAGAGATCGACCACGTCAGGGTGGCGGATGCCGCGCGCGAGATGCTGGTACACCGCATCCACGGTCGCGGGCTGCATGCCGGCCGGGCCCCAGAACCAGAGGTAGCCCCACATGCCGACGTCGTAGCCGGACTCGCGCATGGTCGGCAGGTCCGGCAGCGCGGCCTTGCGCGTCTCCGCCGCCGTGGCGATGAGCTTCACCTTCCCGGTCTTGGCGTTCGCGATCGCGGTGGTCGGGCCATCGAAGAAAAGCTGCGCCTGCCCGGTAAGGTGGTCGCGCATCGCATCGCCGCTGCCCTTGTACGGCACGTGCACGATGTCGATGCCCGCGAGGCGCTTGAGGAGCTCGCCATTGAGATGCGAGGTCGTGCCGGTGCCGAACGAGGCGTAGTTGAGCTTGCCCGGATTTGCCTTCGCATAGGCGACCAGCTCCGCCACGGTGTTGAACGGCATGGACGAGTGCGCGGTGAGCACGGTGGCCGCGCGCGCACCCGCGGTGATCGGCGTGAAATCGCGGAACGCGTCCCAGGGCGCGGTCTTGTACAGGTAGGGCAGCTGCACGTGGACGGCGATCGTATAGAGCAGGGTATGGCCATCGGCCGCGGCCTGCATCACGTCGCGCGCGCCGATCATGGTCGAGCCGCCCGGCTTGTTCTCGACGATCACCTGGGCACCGAGGCCTTCCGCCATCTTTTGCGCGATGGCGCGCGCCTGGATGTCGGTTTGTCCGCCCGGCGGGAAGGGCACGACGATGCGCACCGGCTTGCCGGGAACGGGGAAAGACTGGCCCTGCGCCGCGGCGGCGAAGAAGGCGAGGACGAGCGCGGCGAGTCTCACGGCGGCTAGTCTATATTCTCGGGCCCATGCCGGCACGCCATCCCGAACGCATCGTCTGCCTCACCGAGGAGACGACCGAGACCTTGTACCTGCTGGGCGAGGAGCGGCGCATCGTCGGCATCTCGGGCTATACCGTGCGCCCGCCGCGGGCGCGGCGCGAGAAGCCGCGGGTGTCGGCGTTCCTCTCCGCGCGCACCGACAAGATCCTCGAGTTGAAGCCCGACCTGGTGCTCGGCTTCTCCGACCTGCAGGCCGACATCTCGAAGGACCTGGTCAAGGCCGGCCTGAACGTGATGATCTTCAACCAGCGCTCGGTCGACGAGATCCTCGGGATGATCCAGGTGCTCGCCTCCATGGTCGGCGTGCCGGAGAAGGGCGAGCGCCTCGTCGCCTCGTTGGAGAGGAATCTCCGCGAGATCCGGCAAGCCGCGCCGAAGCGCCGACCCAGGGTCTACTTCGAGGAATGGGACGAGCCGATGATCAGCGGCATCCGCTGGGTCAGCGAGCTGATCGAGATCGCGGGCGGCGAGGACATCTTCCGCGATCTGTCTTCTTCGCAAGCTGCAACGGGCCGCATCCACGACGGCAAGGGCGTGATCGAGCGGAAGCCCGACATCATCCTCGGCTCGTGGTGCGGCAAGAAGTTCCGGCCCGAGCGCGTCAAGGCGCGTGCCGGATGGGAAGGCGTGCCGGCGGTCCGGGAGGGTCAGCTCTTCGAAATCAAGTCTGCGGAGATTCTGCAGCCCGGACCAGCCGCCCTGACGGACGGCGTGCGACACATCCACGAAATCCTCGCCGCGTGGGCCGGAAAGCCCTTCACCTCCGTTTGAAAATCAAGCTGAAGTTGTTCGCCGGCATTGCGACGACCTCGTCGAGCACGAATCCGGACGAAGCAGCAGCCTCGGCCACCGCCTCGAGGTCCCGAAGACCCCACTGGGGATCGTGCGCGCGAAGATCGGAATCGAATTGCTCGTTGCTCTTGGAAGTGTGCTGAGCGAAGCGGCGGTACGGGCCGTAGAGGAACAGGACGTGCTTGGCCGGCAGCAAAGCCTTCGCGCCTTCAAGCAATGCTGACGTGGCGGACCAAGGCGCAACGTGAATCATGTTGATGCACACGACCGCGTCCGCCGTCTGCAAAGGCCAGGGGAGTCTGGTCACGTCGAGATCGACAGGCCGATTGACGTTTGCGAGCTGCTGCTCCTTGACGCGCAGCGCTATGGACTCGCGAAGCTCCGGATCCGGATCTGACGGCTGCCAGGTGAGGCCAGGAAGCGCCTTGGCGAAATGAAGAACGTGCTGCCCCGTGCCGCTGGCAACCTCCAGCACGACGCCCTGCCTGGGCAGAACTCGCGCAAGGATGTCGAGGATCGGGCCTTTGTTGCGCTCCGCTGTGTCGGTGAACCACTTCCCGTCAGCTTGCTTTTCACCACGTTGCCGAAGCATCGGTACTCCGTGAAGGCTAACTTTCGCGGCGAGGCGCGCTGATCCGTCACTCGATAACTTCGTCGGCGCGGAAAATGAACTCCTTTGGCACACTCAAGCCGAGGCTCTTTGCCGCTTTGAGATTGATCACCAGTTCGAGCTTCGTCGGTTGTTCAACAGGTAGTGTCCCCGGCTTAGCTCCCCTCAGTATCTTATCCACGTAAATTGCAGCACGGCGGTACTGCTCCAGCAGGCTCTGGCCGTAAGCTATCAATAGCCCACTGCGCGCGAATTCCGGCGCCGGGGTAATTCCGGGAAGGCGATGAGCGATCGCCAACTCAGCCATCCTGTGCTGATTTGGCCAAACGGCAGGAGTCGGCACCACAACAAAACCGTCGACCGCTGCCGCCTTCATTGACATGAAGGCCGCGTCGAGTTCGCTTCCGTCCCGCCATTGCGCTACGTGAACTTCGAGCCGCAAATTGCGCGCTGCCTGTTCCAGTTCGCGAAGCGAAGCGGCTGAGTAGCGTATACCAGGATCTACCAGCACGCCGATTCGCCTCATCCTCGGGAACGCCTGCTTGAGTAATTCCACCCGCTTGGCGCTCAACTCCGCATTGATGGGTGTGGTGCCTGTAATGTTGCCGCCAGGGGCGCGTAGGTTCGAGACAAACCCACTTCGTACAGGGTCGGCGGCTAGGGCGAACACGATGGGGATGGTTTGCGTGGCGGCTTTGGCTGCCTGAACGGCTGGCGTCGTAGGCGCAAAGATGAGATCGACGTTGGCACGAACGAGATCTGCCGCGAATACTGCATAGTCCTGGGCTCGTCCTATTTTCGATTCGACCACGAGACTCTTGTCTGACCATCCGAGCTTTCGGAGTTCTCCTCGGAATGGCTCGAGCTTAACGACGTCATCATCGATCGCTCCAATGCGGAGAGGTCTGCCGGTCGGCTGGGCGTGTGCACACGCCGGCACAGTCAGCAGAAACAGAAACGTGCACAGCAATCGGGTCATATCACTCGCCGCTCACGTCGGCTCTCGCGGAGTGGATCGTGATCTGTGGGAACGGGATCTCGATGCCGCGCCCCGCAAAGGCTTCCTTGATGCGCCTCAGGTATTCGCGCCTGACGTTGTCTCGCTCGATCGCCGGCACCACCCTGAGTTGAACGCGCAGCACGACCGCCGAGTTGTCGAGCTTCTCCACGCCGAGGACCTCGACGTCGTCGGGCAGGCGGGCCTTCCACTGCTCGT
>DATNCP010000221.1:0-10123 GCA_035607175.1 Burkholderiales bacterium | reverse complement strand
CTCGCCGACCCCGAGGGCAAAGCGCTCGGCAGCGCGCTCGGCAAGCCCGTGGTGTGGATGAGGCCCGTAAAATCGGCGTGAAGGAGCAAGCCATGGCCAGCGTTCCCGAGACGAAAATCAGCAGCGCGCGGCAGGACCTCTACCGGCGCATGGACAAGCACAACACCGCGCCGCTGTGGGAGGTGCTGCACGGCCTGATCCCGGACGAGCCGGTGACGCGCTGCAAGCCCTGCCTGTGGAAGTACAAGGACGTGCGGCCCTACATCACCGAGGCCGGCAAGCTGATCACCGCGAAGGAAGCGATCCGGCGCGTGCTGGTGCTCGAGAACCCGGGCATGCGCGGCGAGTCGTGCATCACGCAGAGCCTCTACGCCGGCCTGCAGCTCATCCTGCCGGGCGAGATCGCGCCCAGCCACCGCCATTCGCAGTCGGCGCTGCGCTTCATCGTCGAAGGCTCGGGTGCGTACACGGCAGTGGACGGCGAGCGCACCATGATGGCCCCCGGCGACTTCATCATCACCCCGTCGTGGACCTTCCACGACCACGGCAACCCCGGGAACGAGCCGGTGGTCTGGATGGACGGCCTCGACATCCGCATCGTCGAGCTGTTCGCTGCGCAGTTCCACGAGGTCTATCCCGAGGAAGTGCAGCCGGTGACGCGCAGCGAAGGCGCCGCCAGCGCGCGCTATGGCAGCGGCCTGGTGCCGCTCGGGGCGACCGCGCCGTTCGGCCGCACCTCGCCGATCTTCAACTATCCGTATGCGCGCAGCCGCGAGTCGCTCGACATCCTCTCGCGCGACCAGGACCCCGACCCGTGCCACGGCCACAAGATGCAGTTCACCAACCCGCTCACCGGTGGCCATGCGATGCCGACCATCGCCTCGTTCATCCAGCTCCTGCCGGCCAAGTTCAAGTCGCAGCCGTACCGCTGCACCGACGGCGCGATCTACTCGGTCGTCGAGGGCGGCGGAAGCGTCGTCATCGGCAATGAAAAATACGAATTCGAGCCGCGCGACACCTTCGTCGTCCCTTCCTGGACGCCGGTGAAATTCGAGGCGACGGTGGAGACGGTGCTGTTCTCGTTCTCCGACCGCCCCGGCCAGGAAGCGATGGGCCTGTGGCGGGAGAAACGCGGATGAACGCGCCGGACAAGGCTTTTCTCAGCAAGGCCTACAACAACCGCGAGCTGGTTCCGGACCATCCGAAGCACCTCGCGCAGTGGTCGGAAGGCTCGGCGCGCGCGCGCAGCACCATGACCTCCCACCTCGACCTGCGCTATGGGGACGCGCCGGGCGAGACCATCGACCTCTTCCCGGCGCGGAAGGGCGACGGCAGCTGCATGATGTTCATCCATGGCGGCTACTGGCGCTCGCTCGACAAGAAGGACTTTTCCTTCCTCGCCCCCGCCTGGGTCGGCGCGGGCGTATCGCTGGCGGTAGTCAACTACGACCTCTGCCCGCGCGTCGGCATGGACGAGATCGTGCGGCAGTTGCTTCGCGCAAGCCGCTGGCTGTGGCTCAACGCCGAGAAGTACGGCATGGACCAGGACCGCCTCTACGTTTCGGGCCATTCGGCGGGCGGCCACCTCACGGCGATGCTGATGTGCGCGCTCTGGCCGCAGCTCGACCCGGGCCTGCCGAAGGACCTGTGGAAGGGCGGCCTCGCGATCAGCGGCATTTACGACCTGCGGCCGCTGCTCGAGGTCGACTTCCTGCAGCCCGACCTGCGGCTCGACCCGGCGCTCGCGCTGCGCCTTTCGCCCGCCTTCCTGCCGACCGCGACGCGCATGCCCGTGATGACCTGCGTCGGTGGCGACGAATCGAGCGAATTCCTGCGGCAGAACGCGCTGCTCGGCGAGCGCTGGCGCTCGGCGTTCGCCGGCGACATCGCCATGCCCGGCAAGAACCATTTCTCGGTGGTGGACGGCCTCGCCGAGCCGTCGAGCGCGCTGTTCCAGGGCGCGCGCAAGCTGATGAAGCTCGACCAATGAGCGAGTTCCTCTCGCCGGGGCGTTATGTCGACAGCGACAACGCGTCGGTCGCCGCTTTCGCCAGGAAGCACGTCAAAGGCAGGAATGACAAGGAGCGGGCCATCTCGCTCTACTACGCGGTGCGCGACCTGATCCGCTACAACCCGTTCCTCGACTTCAGCCAGCCGGCGGCGTTCAAGGCGTCGGCGGTGCTCGAGGCCGGCGAAGGCTTCTGCGTCGGCAAAGCGGCGCTGCTCGCCGCATGCGGGCGCGCCGCAGGGCTGGAGAGCCGAGTCGGCTTCGCCGACGTGAAGAACCACCTCACCAGCCCGCGCCTCGCCGAGACGATGGGCAGCGATCTGTTCGTCTACCACGGCTATACGGAGTTCCTGCTCGGCGGCAAATGGGTGAAGGCGACGCCGGCGTTCAACCTCGAGCTCTGCCGCCGCTTCCGCGTCAAGCCGCTCGAGTGGGACGGCGCCACCGACTCGATCTTCCACCCGTTCGACGAGGACAACCGCCGCCACATGGAGTACCTGCGCGACCGCGGCAGCTTCGCAGACGTCCCGGTCGACGATATCCAGAAGGTCTTTCGCGAGACCTATCCGCGCTTCTACAAGCTCGGCAAGGACGCCGCAAAAGAGACGTTCGCGCCCGGCAGCTGATGCGCCGGGTCCTGGAAGAAAGTTTCCGCGCCGCGGTGGCGGCCGCCGATCCGCTCTCGATCCTCGCCAAACACCTTCCGCAGGGACCGCGCGGCCGAGTGTTCGTCGCGGCAGCGGGCAAGGCGGCAGCCTCGATGGCCGTCGCCGTCGAGCATGAGTGGGGACCGGTTGAGGGCATTGCCATCACCCGCTACGGCCACGGCCTGCCAACGAAATCCATTCGTGTTGTCGAGGCGGGCCATCCGGTCCCCGACGAGGCCGGCGAGCGCGCGGCGCGCGAAATCCTCGAGAGCGCGAAGCGTCTCGGTCCCGACGATCTGCTGCTCGTCCTGATCTCGGGCGGCGGCTCGAGCCTGCTGTCGCTCCCCGCCCCGGGCGTGTCGATGGCCGAGCTCAAGGCGCTCACCGGCAAGCTGCTGAAGAGCGGCGCCGAGATCCGCGAGATGAACACGGTGCGCAAGCACCTCTCCGCCATCGCCGGCGGACGCCTGGCCGCGGCGTGCCGGGGCAAGGTCGTGGCGTTGATCATCTCCGACGTGGTCGGCGACGATCCGACGCACATCGCTTCCGGACCCTGCGCAGCCGACCCGACGACGATCGACGACGCCAGGGCAATCCTCGCCCGCTATCGCATCGACTTCCGCGGCCCTTTTTCCGAGAGCCCGAAGTCGGTGCAGGCGGAGAACAAGGTGGTCGCCACCGCGCTGCGCTCGCTCGAGGCAGCAGGCGAAGTCTTCCGCAGGCAGGGTTTCCGCCCGGAGATTCTCGGCGACACCATTACCGGCGAGGCACGCGAGGTTGGCAAGCAGATGGCCGAGCGAGCGCGGCGCACCAAGGGGCCGGCCGCGTTGATCTCGGGCGGCGAATGCACGGTAACGATCGAAGGCGAAGGGGGCCGCGGCGGCCGCTGCGCCGAGTTTCTGCTTTCCCTGGGCATCGAAAGCGGGGGAATCTGGGCGATCGCCGCCGACACCGACGGCATCGACGGCAGCGAGGACAATGCCGGCGCGATTCTCACTCCCGAGAGCATGAAGAAAGGCGCGGACGGAAAGGCCTTCCTCGCCCGGCACGACAGCTACGGATTCTTCCAGCAGCTCGGCGATCTGGTGGTCACCGGGCCGACGCGCACCAACGTCAATGACTATCGGGCAATATTGATTCTTTGAGAAAGGGAGAACGATGGATGCCGACCAAGGGCTGACCATTCACTTCATGGACGGGACCAAGGTGTCGTATGCCTTTCCCGACCAGGCGCCGAACGAGGCGGCGAGGCAACTGCGCCTCGAGGAGTTCCTGAAGAGCCGCTACGTGATGATCGTCGCCGACGGCGTGCTGACCATGTTGCCGGTCGCCAACATCAAGGCGATCCAGATGCCGGTGAGCGAGAAAATGAAGAAAGTGTCGCTGCCGAAGCACGTCATCAAGGGCGCGACGCTCGCGCGCGGCGACTTCTAGCCTAGAACTTCTGCTGCGCCAGGCGTGCGTTGGTGGTCGGGCTCATCACCAGGAAGCCGGCGTCGACCGGCAGCGCCACGCCGCTGATCCAGCGCGCCTCGTCGCTCGCGAGGAAGACCGCCGCCCAGGCGATGTCCCAGCCGGTGCCCTCGGTGCCGAGCGGCGAGGCCTGCTTGCGCGTCTCGCGCAGCGCGGCGTCCATGCGGCCCGCGACCATCGGGCCGTAGATCAGGCCCGGGACGATGCAATTGACACGGATGCCCTGGCGGCCGTGGTCACCCGCCATCGAGCGGGTGATGCCGATCACCGCCGCCTTGGAGGTCGAATAGGGCGTGCTCTGGTTGGCCCGCAGGCCGGCGATGGAGGAGATGTTGATGATCGAGCCGCCGCCGCCGCGGATCATGTGCGGGATGGCGTACTTGGCGGTGAGGACGATGCTCTTGACGTTGACCGCCATGACGCGGTCCCACTGCTCTTCGGTGACTTCCAGCACGTCGGCGCGCACCGAGATGCCGACGTTGTTGTCGAGGATGTCGAGCCGGCCGTAGCGCTGCAGGGCGGCGTCGACCATCGCCTTGCAATCGGCGGCCTTCGACACGTCGCACTTGAGTGCAGAAGCGGTGCCGCCTTCCTTGGCGATCGCAGCGGCCGTCTCGGCGGCACGCTCTTCGACGGCGTCGCTGCAAAGCACCTTGGCGCCCTCGCGGGCGAACAGGATTGCCGTGGCTTTTCCGTTGCCGAGCTCGGGGCCGCTGGAGCCCGCCCCGGTGACGATCGCGACCTTCCCCGCCAGCCTGCCGCTCATCTAGGCGGCTTTGGCGGCTTTCTTCTCTTCGCTCTTCTTCGCTGCGCCCTGCTTCGGCTCGGCGGCTTTCGGCTCGGCGCTCGGCTCGGCGCGGTCCATCAGCGTGACCAGCGCGAGCGGCGCGTTGTCGCCCTTGCGGAAGCCGGTCTTGAGGATGCGCAGGTAGCCGCCGTTTCTCTTGGCGTAGCGCTTGCCGAGGTCGTCGAACAGCTTGGCGACGATGCCGCGGTCGCGCAGGCGGTCGTAGGCGAGGCGTCGGTTGGCGAGCGAGGGCTTCTTGCCGAGCGTGATCATCGGCTCGGCCACGCGGCGCAGCGCCTTCGCCTTCGGCAGCGTAGTGGTGATCTCCTCGTGGCGCAGCAGCGACACCGTCATGTTGCGGAACATCGCCAGACGGTGGCTGGAGGTGCGGCCGAGCTTCTTGAGTCCGGTCCCGTGACGCATGGCGCTTTCTTTCCTAGGTTCGGTGTTCCAGGCCGGCGGGCGGCCAGTTCTCGAGCTTCATGCCGAGCGTCAGGCCGCGCGAGGCGAGCACTTCCTTGATCTCGTTGAGCGACTTGCGGCCGAGGTTCGGGGTCTTCAGCAGCTCCGTCTCGGTGCGCTGGATCAGGTCGCCGATGTAGTAGATGTTCTCGGCCTTGAGGCAGTTGGCCGAGCGCACGGTGAGCTCCAGGTCGTCGACCGGACGCAGCAGGATCGGATCGACCTGCGGCGACTTGGGCTGCTCGGTCGGCAGCGCCGTGCCTTCCAGCTGGGCGAACACCGAGAGCTGGTCGACCAGCACGCGCGCGGCGTAGCGGATCGCCTCCTCGGGCTCGATCGCGCCGTTGGTCTCGATGTCCATGATCAGCTTGTCGAGGTCGGTGCGCTGCTCGACGCGCGCCGACTCCACCGCGTACGACACGCGTCGCACCGGGCTGAACGAGGCGTCGAGGATGATTCGGCCGATGCCCTTGGTCTCTTCCGGCAGGTAGCGCATGTTGCCCGGCAGGTAGCCGCGCCCGGACTCGACCTTGATCTGCATTTCGAGCTTGCCGCCGGTCGCGAGGTGCGCCACGACGTGCTCGGGGTTGATGATCTCTACGTCGTGCGCCGGCTCGATGTCGGCAGCGGTGACCAGGCCGGCCGACTTCTTCAGCGTCAGGATCGCCTCGCTGCGGTTGTGCAGGCGGAACACCACGCCCTTGAGGTTGAGGAGGATGTCGACCACGTCCTCGCGCACTCCGTCGAGCGTGGAGTACTCGTGCACCACGCCAGCGATCTGCACCTCGGTCGCGGCATAGCCGGGCATCGAGGAGAGCAGCACGCGCCGCAGCGCGTTGCCGAGCGTGTGGCCGTAGCCGCGCTCGAAAGGCTCCATGGTCACGCGAGCGTGATTCGGCGAGACGTTCTGGACGTCGACGATACGCGGCTTCAAGAATCCGGATTGCGCCATTGTTGGTCCTGCTCCTGTCCTGTTACTGCTTACTTCGAATACAACTCGATGATGAGGCTCTCGTTGATCGTTTGCGGCAGCTCGGCGCGTTGCGGCAGCGCCTTGAAGGTGCCCTTCAGCGCCTTGGCGTCGACTTCCAGCCACTCGGGCAGGCCGCGCGAGGCGACCGCTTCGGCCGCGGCCTTGATGCGCAGCTGCTCTTTCTGCTTCGGCGCGACCTCGACCACGTCGCCGGGGCGAACCTCGTACGACGGGATGTTGACGCGCTTGCCGTTCACCAGGATGCCGTTATGCCGCACGACCTGGCGGGCTTCGGCCCGCGACGCGCCGAAGCCCATGCGGAAGGCGACGGTGTCGAGGCGCGACTCGAGCAGCTGCAGCAGCCGCTCGCCGGTCACGCCCTTGGAGCGCGCCGCTTCCTTGTAGGTGCCGCGGAACTGCCGCTCGAGCAGGCCGTAGATATGCCGGACCTTCTGCTTCTCGCGCAGCTGCTTGCCGTAGTCGGAAAGCCGCGCGCCGCTCTTCTGGCCGTGCTGGCCGGGCGCGTACGCACGGCGCTCGACCGGGCATTTGTCGGTGAAGCACTTCTCGCCCTTGAGGAAGAGCTTCTCGCCCTCCCTGCGGCAATGACGGCACTTGTCGAGATTTCTCGCCATTCCCCTGCCTCCTAGACCCGGCGCCGCTTGGGCGGCCGGCAGCCGTTGTGCGGAACCGGCGTCACGTCGGCGATGCTGCCGATCTTGAGGCCGATCGCGTTGAGTGCGCGCACCGCGGATTCGCGGCCCGGTCCCGGGCCCTTGATGCGCACTTCGATGTTCTTCACGCCGCACTCCTGCGCCGCGCGACCGCAACGCTCGGCGGCGACCTGCGCCGCGAACGGCGTCGACTTGCGCGAGCCCTTGAAGCCGGCGTGGCCGGAGGTCGCCCACGCGAGGGTGTTGCCCTGGCGGTCGGTGATGGTGACGATGGTGTTGTTGAACGACGCGTGGATATGCGCGATCCCCTCGGCGACGTTCTTCTTGACCTTCTTGCGCGCGCGCGCGGAAGCGGTCTGCTGCAGTTCCTGGCGGGTGGGTGCGTTTCTGCTGGCCATCGGCTATGCCGCCTTCCCGGCTTGAACGTTGAGCTTGATCGCGGCCTTGCGCGGACCCTTGCGCGTCCTCGCGTTGGTGCGCGTGCGCTGGCCGCGGACCGGCAGGCCCTTGCGGTGGCGCGAGCCGCGGTAGCAGTTGAGGTCGATGAGGCGCTTGATCGACATCTGCACTTCGCGGCGCAAGTCGCCTTCCACCGTGAACCGGCCGACACCTTCGCGGATGCGCTCGAGCTCCGCGTCGGTCAGCTCCTTGATTTTCTTGTTGCCCTGCACGCCGGCGGCGGCGCAGATCGCTTGCGCGCGCGCCCGCCCGATGCCGTAGATCGCGGTCAGCGCGATGTCGGCGTGCTGGTGATTCGGAATGTTGATGCCTGCGATGCGTGCCATAGGGAACCTGAAATTATAGCAGTTTTAACAAGGCCTTATTCAACCTTGGCGCTGTTTGTGACGAGGATCCTCGCAGATCACCCGCACCACGCCCTTGCGCCGCACGATCTTGCACTTGCGGCAGATTCTCTTTACCGACGCCATCACTTTCATCGTCGCTCTCCTACTTGGCGCGGAAGACGATTCTTCCGCGCGTCAGGTCGTACGGCGTCAGCTCCACCGTGACCTTGTCGCCGGGCAGGATGCGGATGTAATTCATCCGCATCTTTCCCGAAATATGTCCCAGCACTACGTGCCCGTTTTCCAGCTTCACCCGGAAGGTCGCGTTCGGCAGGTTATCCACGATCTCGCCCTGCATCTGGATGACGTCTTCCTTCGACATCAGCGAACCGGCAGGCCTCCCTTGAAATTCGCCTTCTTCAGCAGGCTCTCGTACTGGTGGGTCATCACGTAGGCCTGCACCTGCGACATGAAATCCATCGTCACCACGACGATGATGAGCAGCGAGGTGCCGCCGAAGTAGAACGGCACGTTCCACTTCAGGATCAGGAACTCGGGCAGCAGGCATACGGCGGTGACGTAGATCGCGCCGGCCAGCGTCAGGCGCGTCAGGATCCGCTCCAGATACTTCGCGGTCTGCTCGCCCGGCCGGATGCCGGGGACGAAGGCGCCCGACTTCTTCAGGTTGTCGGCGGTTTCCTTCGGGTTGTACTGCAGCGCCGTGTAGAAGAAGCAGAAGAAGATGATGAGGGCAGCGTAGAGCAGCACGTAGATCGGCTGCCCGGGGGTCAGCGTCGCCGAGATGTTCGACAGCCAGATCAGGCCCTCGTGGGTGCCGAACCAGCCGAGCACGGTCGCCGGGAACAGGATCAGCGACGAAGCGAAGATCGGCGGGATGACGCCCGACATGTTCAGCTTGAACGGCAGGTGCGAGCTCTGCCCGCCGTAGACGCGGTTGCCGACCTGGCGCTTGGCGTAATTGACCAGGATCTTGCGCTGGCCGCGCTCGACGAAGCAGACCACCGCGGTGACCACGACCACCGCGACGGCGATCAGGATCGAGGTGAGGGGATGCATCGCTCCGGTGCGCACCAGCTCGAGCGTTCCAGCGATGGCGTTCGGCAGGCCCGCGGCGATGCCGGCGAAGATGATGATCGAGATGCCGTTGCCGAGGCCGCGCTCGGTGATCTGCTCGCCCAGCCACATCAGGAACATCGTCCCGGTGACGAGCGTCGTCACCGTGGTGATGCGGAACATCAGGCCGGGGTCGAGCACCAGGCCGGGCTGCGACTCGAGCGCGATCGAGATGCCGGTTGCCTGGAACAGCGCCAGAAACACAGTGCCATAGCGCGTGTACTGCGTGATCTTGCGCCGCCCCGCCTCGCCTTCCTTGCGCAGCTGATCGAGCGCCGGATATACGGCGGTCATCAGCTGCATGATGATCGACGCCGAGATGTACGGCATGATGCCCAGGGCGAAGATGGTGAAGCGGCGCAGTGCGCCGCCCGAGAACATGTTGAACATGCCGAGCATGCCGCCCTGCTGGCCTTCAAAGAAGCCGGCGAGCACGTTCGGATCGATGCCGGGCACCGGGATGTGCGCGCCGATGCGGAACACCACCAGCGCGCCGAGCAGGAACAGCAGGCGCTGCTTGAGGTCGCCGTAGCGCCCCTTGCCGGGATTGGGCAGTGCAGTCGCCATTACGCTTTCGGCGCCTCTTTCGGCGCCTCTTCGGCCTTGGCGGCGGCTTGTGCCGCTTTCGCCGCCTTCTCGGCTTTCTTCGCCTTGCGGTCCTTCTTCTTCGGATCGGGCTCGGGCTTCGGCGTGATCGCGATCGTGCCGCCGGCGGCCTCGATCATGGCGCGCGCGCCCTTGCTCACCTGGATTTCCTTGAGCGCGACCTTGCGCTCGAGCTTGCCCGAGAGGATGACCTTGGCGCCAAGGGCGCGCCGCGACACCACGCCGGCCGCTTTCAGGGCCTCGAGGTCGATGTCGGTCGCCTGCATCGTCTGCAGCTCGCTGGTGCGCACCTCGGCGACGTCGTCGCGCGTGATCGAGTGGAAGCCGCGCTTCGGCAGGCGCCGATGCAGCGGCATCTGCCCGCCCTCGAAGCCGACCTTGTGAAAGCCGCCCGAGCGAGCGCGCTGTCCCTTGTGGCCGCGGCCCGCGGTCTTGCCCCAGCCCGAGCCGCCGCCGCGGCCGACGCGATGGTGGGTGCTCTTCGATCCCGGAGCGGGTTTGAGCGTATTCAGCTTCATGAATCGATCCGTACGAGGTAGTTGATCTTGTTGATCATGCCGCGCACCGCCGGCGT
>DATNCP010000203.1:0-3171 GCA_035607175.1 Burkholderiales bacterium | reverse complement strand
CGTTACGTTCCCGCTGGTGATGAAGTACGTGAGCGACATGCTCACCGTGACCGACGAGGAGCTGCTGCGGACGATGTTCTGGCTATGGGAGCGGATGAAGCTCGTGGTCGAACCAACGGGGGCACTTGCCGCCTGCGCCGTCCTGCAAAAAAAGCTAAACCTGGAAAAACAGCGGGTCGGGGTGATTCTATCCGGCGGGAACGTCGACCTTCGCTGGGCGGCTACGCAGGTAGTAAAGAACGAGAATCGCTGAGCCGACCAGAGTCGCGCCGATCTGCACGTCGAGGCGGGGCACGATCGTGGCGATCGCGCTCGCCGCGAGCAGCACCCGCAGGGCAAAGTTGATGTTCGCGAGCGCCATCATGCCGTGCAGCGCGAACGAAGCGAACACGGTGCACGCCGTGCCGAAGAAGCAGGCGAGCACAATCTCGGCGAGGCTGCCGTGCAGCGTCAGGCCGGTATTGAACAGGAAGAAGAACGGCACGACGAAGCCGCCGATCGCGAGCTTTACCGCGTAGGGCCCGAGCGCGGTCGGGTTGACGCCGGCAATCGCGCCGGCGGCGAAGTTGGCCACCGCCACCGGCGGCGTAACCGCCGAGAGGCAGGCGTAGAACAGCATGAACAGGTGCACTTCGAACACCGGCAGGTTGAACTGCCGCAGGATCGGCGCGAGCAGCGCTGCGCCCATGATGTAGACCGCGGGCGTCGGCATGCCCATGCCGAGCAGGATCAGGAAGAGCGCGGAGAGCAGCAGCGCCGGCACCAGCATGCCGCCGGAAAGGAAGTTGATCATCAGGCTGAACTTGCCGGCGAGCGCGCTGATCTCGATCAGGCCGGTGATCGCGCCGGCGGCGGCGACTGCGCCGACCAGCGGCACCACCTGCGTAATGGTCTCTGTGCAGCATTCGACGAAGCGCTTCGGGCCGATCGCGCTCGGGCGGTGGAACCAGGAGAGGATGATCACCGCCGCCGTGGATCCCGCGGCGACGTACACCGGCGTATAGCCGTCGAGCAATAGCCACATCATCGCGCCGATCGGCAGCAGGTGGCGCCAGCCGTTGGCCAGACCCCTGCGCAGCGGCACGATCTTGTCCTCGGGCAGCGGCGGCTCGTTGTTCCGCACCGCGTCGTTGTGCACCAGGATGTAGATCGCCACGTAGTAGAGGATCGAGGGCAGCCAGGACGAGGCGACGATGTCCGAATACGGAATGTTGGTGATGTCGGCCATGATGAACGCCACCGCGCCCATCACCGGCGGCAGCATCGCGCCGCCGCTCGACGAGGTGGATTCGATCGCCGCGGCGCGCACCGGCGACACGCCCTGCTTGATCATGATCGGGATGGTGAGCGGCCCGGTGGTGGCGACATCCGCCGTCGGGCTGCCGGACACCGAGCCGTACAAGCCGCTCGCGGTGACGCAGGCCTTGGCCGCGCCGCCGCGCATGCGCCCGGTGACGGCGCTCGCCAGATCGAAGAACAGCTGCCCGCCGCCAGCCTTGTTGTAGAAGTTGCCGAACAGCACAAACAGGAACGCGTAGCTCGCCGCCACCTCGAGCGGCGCGCCGAAGATGCCGTCCGACTGGATGGTCAGCATCTCGATGAAGTAGCGCACGCTGAAGTTGTCGTGCCGCAGCGGCCCGGGCATCCAGCCGCCGAAGAAGGTAAATAACAATAGGAGTAGCAGCAGCCCGGTCAGGCCCCAGGAAGTACTGCGCCGGCACAGCTCGACCACCAGCACCACGAGAGTGAACCCGACCAGCACGTCCCAGAAGTCGGGCTGCGAGAAGCCGCGGCTCCAGTGCAGGAACTTGTTGTTGAGGACGATGTAGTAGAGCGCGACGGCAAGCGAGAGCGCGGCGAGGGCGACGTCGGTCCAGGCGAGGCGGGTGCGCCACTTGCCCGCCGTGGTGGTGAGGAACGCGATCGGGAAGGTGATCGCGACGAAGATCGCGATGTCGAGATGAAACTGGGAGGTGAAGGCGCGCGCCCAGGTACCGAAGCGCTCGAGTCCAAGGTGCAGCGCGAGCGTGCCGCTGAGCGTCGCGATCGCGCCGATCCACAGCACGTACAGGGCCGCCACCACGGAGGCGGCTTGAACGAACACCCACCACGCCCCGCCGGGCTTGTGGCGGACCCCCTCCCTTAGTAGCCCCAGCAAACTACTTCACCAACCCTTTTTCCTTGTAGTAGCGCAGCGCGCCCGGGTGGTAGGCGAGGTTGGCCGGATTGGTGGCCATCGTCTTCGTGTAGAACGACGTCTTCAGCGAGCCGCCGATCTCCTGCACGCGCGCCTCGTTCTCGGCGATCGCCTTCACGTACTTGTAGACCACCTCGTCGGGCACATGGCTGCCGGCGAGCAAGGACACCCACATGCGCACCGTCGGGTAATCCTTCTCCATGAACGGGTAGGTACCCTTCGGCACCATGTCGGCTTTGTTGCTGAACGTATCGGCCGCCTTCTGCACGGTGGCGCGATCGCCGTCGATCCACAGCAGCGCCCGCTTGCCGGCAACGTCCTTCACCAGCGCGTCGCCGAGGTTGCGCGCGTTCATGAACACGTCGGCCTTGCCGTCGACGATGGCGTCGAGGCCGATCGAGCTGTTGCCGAGCACGAAGTTGCCGCCCCACTTCTCGATGTCGTTGATGGAGAAGCCGTAGGCCTTCATCACCTCGTACGGCCCGCCGATCGTGGTCTGCGGGTTGTCGGGACGGTTGATGGCGAGGCGCATCTTCGGCTTCTTCTTGGCGATGTCGGCCCACGACTTGATGCCGTTCGCGTCCGCCCACTCCTTGGTCATCAGGAAGTGGATGAACTGGTTGTCGTAGAGCTGCATCACGTAGCTGAACTTGCCCTTCAGCGGCTTCGGGTACGGCGACTGTCCATCGTTGGCGAGCTTCACCTCGGTGCCGGTCGCGGTCGCGGTGAAGTCGGCGCGTCCCTCGCCGATCGCGAGCACCCCGCCGCCGGGAGAATCCGGCTTGAAGGAGACCGACGAGCCGGGATACACGTCGCGCACCACCGCGTTCAGGCCCTCGACCATGGTGCGCGGATAGCCGCTCGGCGTCGCGCCGGTGACGGTGGCGTTGATCGGCTTCTTGTCGTTGAAATCGGCGGCAGCGGGAAGCGCGACGAGCAGGGCCGCCGCGGCCAGGACGCGTGCGAAGTACATT
>DATNCP010000199.1:0-8548 GCA_035607175.1 Burkholderiales bacterium | reverse complement strand
GATGTAGTTGCCCGAGACGACGCGGATCTGCGCCCGCGCCATGGGCGAGTTCGGCAGGCCCTGCGAGAGCAGCGCCTCGATCTCGACGCGCAGCACGCCGGCGGCGTGCTTGACCGCGGTGAGCGCGCCGTCATCGGTGATACGCAGCCCTTGCGCGTACTTGGAGCGCAGGCTCTGCCTCTTCAACTCCGCTTCTATCTGCAGCCGCGCGCCGTGCACCAGCACCAGCCGGATCTCGAGCGAGGCGAGCACGTTGATGTCGTGGATGAAGCTCGCGAAGCGCGCGCGCTCGGCGACCAGCTCGCCGCCGAAGGCGACGACGAAGGTCCGGCCGCCGAAGTCGTGCACGTACGGCGCGACCTGGCGGAACCAGCGGACGAAATTTTCGGGTTGCGTAGCCATGTAATTTTTTCAAATTGTAAGTGCAATCGCCCGCGCCCGGGTTTGCGCTATGCTCGCCCGCATGAAAACGCTGATCGCCATTCTCTGCGCATTGCCGATCGCCGCGGCCGCCGCCGACGACGAAGACAAGGCGTTCCGCCACATCCTGACGCTGGTGCAGACCTTCACCAGCATCGCCGCGCAGTCCGCCAGCCCGGAGCGCGACATCGCCGACGTGCTCGCCGGCAGGAACGAAAACGCGAACAAGGCGGCGTCCGGGCTGCTGCAGGAGATCACCGCCGACATGCCGCCCGCCACGCGTTCGCAGATGTCGGCGATCGGCGCCGACCTGCTGTCGATCGCGCGCCGCGGCGCGACGCCTTTCTCGGCACCGGCGGCGGCGCAGTTGTCGGCGACCGACTCGGTGCAGGCGCGCAAGGATCTCACCGCGATGGGATTGAAATACCACGATTCGAGCGACTTCCTCGACGCGGTGAAGCGCAACGACGCCGTGGCGGTGGAATTGTTTGTGGCCGGCAAGGGCGTGAACCTCGGCGCCACCGACTGGCGCGGCCGCAACGCGGCCGAGATCGCCCGGGCCAACGGCAACGAGCGTCTCGCGACGCTGCTTTCTAGAAGTCTCCCCGCAGAGCGTTGAGCGCGGCGACGGCGGCGAGCGCCGCCGTTTCGGTGCGCAGTACCCGCGCGCCGACCTTCACCGGCACGAAGCCCTGCGCCGCGAGCGCTGCTTCCTCCTCGGGGCTGAATCCCGCTTCGGGCCCCGCCGCGAGAATGAATTGCTCGCCTTTCAGGCTCAGCTTCGAAAGCGCGAGTTCCGAGAGCGGCGACAGGAGAATCTTGAAGCCTTCGCCGGCGCGGTAGTCGGCGAGCGGGACGAGCGGCAGCACGGCCGGAATGCGGTTCCGCCCGCACTGCTCGCACGCGGCGATCGCCACTTTCTGCCAGTGCTCGCGGCGGTTCTCGGCGCGCTCTCCCTTGGGGCGGGCGACCGAGCGCGTGGCGAGCACCGGCTGGATTTCGGCGACGCCGAGCTCGACCGCTTTGCGTACGGTGCTGTCCATCTTCTCGCCCGCCGAGACGGCCTGCACCAGCGTCACCCGCAGCGGCGCCTCGCGCTCGATCGCGCGGTGGCCGAGCACGTCGATGGCGACGCGGCTGCGCTCGATTGCCGCGATGCGCGCCGCGTATTCGCCGCCGCGGCCGTCGAACAGCGTGACTTCGTCGCCGTTGCGCAGGCGCAGCACGCGCACCGCGTGGTGCGCCGACTCGTCGGGCAGCGCGCAGGTCGAGCCCTCGCGCAGGCGTGCTTCGATGTAGAAGCGCGGCGCGCGGGCCGCCGTCACATCGTCGCGCCGAGCGTCCAGGGCGCGAATTCATCCTCGCCGTAGCCGAATGCCTCGGACTTGGTCTTCTTGCCCGAGGCGGTCTCGAGGATCATCTGGAAGAAGCGCTCGCCGGCCTGCTGGACCGACTCGGTGCCGTCGATGACGGTGCCGCAGTTGATGTCCATGTCCTCTTCCTGGTGGACGAAGAGCGCCGTGTTGGTGGCGAGCTTGAGCGAGGGCGCCGGCTTGCAGCCGTAGGCCGAGCCGCGGCCCGTGGTGAAGCAGATCATGTTGGCGCCGCCCGCGACCTGGCCGGTCGCCGACACCGGGTCGTAGCCCGGCGTGTCCATGTAGACGAAGCCCTTTGCCGTCACCGGCTGCGCGTACTCGTAGACGTCGACCAGGTTGGTCGTGCCGCCCTTCGCCACCGCGCCAAGCGACTTCTCGAGGATGGTCGTCAGCCCGCCGGCCTTGTTGCCGGGCGACGGGTTGTTGTTCATCTCGTTGCCGTTGCGCCTGGTGTAGTCCTCCCACCAGCGGATCCGTTCGATGAGCTTTTCACCGACGGCCCTGCTCACGGCCCTGCGGGTCAGCAGGTGCTCGGCCCCGTAAATCTCGGGAGTCTCCGAAAGGATCGCCGTGCCGCCGTGCCGCACCAGCAGGTCCACCGCCGCGCCGAGCGCCGGGTTGGCGCTGATGCCGGAGTACCCGTCGGAGCCGCCGCACTGCAGGCCGAGCGTGAGATGGCTGGCGGGGACCGGCACGCGCTGCACCTTGTCCGCTTCCGGCAGCATCTCCTTCACGCGCGCGATCCCGGTTTCCACCGCCTTGCGCGTGCCGCCCTTCTCCTGGATGGTGAAGGCGCCGAATTTCTCGCTCTTTTTCAATTTCTGGGAGGCAAGAAGAACGTTGACCTGGTTCGCCTCGCAACCGAGGCCGACGAGCTGCGAAGAAAAGAAGTTCGGATGCCGAGCGTAGCCGGCGATCGTGCGCCGCAGGAGGTGGGTCGCTTCGCCTTCGCTGTCCATGCCGCAGCCGCTCTTGTGCGTGAGCGCCACCACGCCGTCCACGTTCGGGTATTCCTCCAGCCTGTTCTCGAAGTGCCGCGCGATCATGCGCGCCACCGTCGCCGAGCAATTCACGCTGGTGAGGATGCCGATGTAGTTGCGCGTCGCGACGCGCCCGTCGGCGCGGACGATGCCCATGAACGTCGCCGGGCTCTCGACCATCTCGGTCTTCTTCACGAGAGACGAGTACGCGTAGTCCCGTTGAAAATCGCCCATCGCCACGTTGTGCACGTGGACATGGTCGCCGGGCTGGATCGCCTGCGTGGCGAAGCCGATGATCTGGTTGTAGCGGTGCACCGGCTTGCCCTTCTCGACCGCGCGCACGGCGATCTTGTGCCCGGGGGGAACGCGCACCGCGGCGCGCACGTTCTCCTTCGTCAGCATCGTGCCGGCGGGAATCTCGACCCGGGCGATGACGACGTCGTCCTCGGGATGCAGGCGGATGGTCAGGTCAGCGGCTTGCAGCATGGCTCACCTCAATGATTGTCGCGCGGGACGAAGGCGCCGCTCTTGCCGACCAGGAAGTCGAGGTCGGCGCCCTTGTCGGCCTGCTGCACGTGGTCGAAATACAGGCGCCAGTAGCCGCGCTCGAGCGGCGGCTTGGGCTTCCTCCACTTCGCCTTGCGTTTCTTCAGCTCCTGGTCGGAGACCAGCAGCTCGATCTTTCCCTTGGCGACATCGAGCTCGATCAGGTCGCCATTCTGCACCAGCGCCAGCATGCCGCCGGCGGTCGCCTCGGGCGAGATGTGCAGCACCACCGTGCCGTAGGCGGTGCCGCTCATGCGCGCGTCGGAGATGCGCACCATGTCGGTGATGCCCTTCTTGAGGAGCTTCGGCGGCAAGGGCATGTTGCCGACCTCGGCCATTCCGGGGTAGCCTTTCGGGCCGCAGTTCTTCAGCACCATGACGCAGCTCGCGTCGATGTCGAGCTTCGGATCGTCGATGCGGCCGTGGAAATCCTCGATGTTCTCGAACACCACTGCGCGGCCCTTGTGCTTGAGGAGCTTCGGCGTTGCCGCGGAGGGCTTGATGATGGCGCCGCCCGGCGCGAGGTTGCCGCGCAGCACCGCAAGCCCGGTGTTCTTCTTGAAGGGCTTCTTCATCGGGAAGATCACGTCGCGGTTCCAGCACGGGGCGTCCTTGACGTTCTCCCACATGGTCTTGCCGTTCACCGTCAGGGCGTCCTTGTGGAGCAATTTGTTCTCGCCGAGCTCGCGCAGCACCACGGGTAGCCCGCCCGCGTAGCAGAAGTCCTCCATCAGGTATTTGCCGGAGGGCATCAGGTTGAGGATGGTGTTCATGCCCTTGCCGAGGCGCTGGAAATCATCGAGATCGAGCTTGACGCCGATGCGGCCGGCGAGCGCGATGAGGTGGATGACGGCGTTGGTCGAGCCGCCGATCGCCGAGAGCGTGCGGATGGCGTTCTCGAACGCCTCTTTCGTCAGGATGCGCGAGAGGGGGACCTTCTCTTTGACGAGAGAAACAATCCTTCTTCCTGCCATGCGGGCGATCACGTTGCGCCGCGCGTCGACCGCCGGAAACGCCGCGTTGCCGGGCATGCCGACGCCGAGGGCTTCGGCCATCGAGGCCATGGTCGAGGCGGTGCCCATCACCATGCAATGCCCGTGGGAGCGGTGCATGCAGGACTCCGCCTCGTGGAATTCCTCGAGCGTGATCTTGCCGGCGCGCAGATCCTCCGACATCGACCAGACGTTGGTGCCCGAGCCGATGTCGGTGCCGCGATACTTGCCCGACAGCATCGGCCCGCCGGAAACGAGGATGGTCGGGATATCGACGCTCGCCGCGCCCATCAGCGTGGCCGGCGTGGTCTTGTCGCAGCCCGCGAGCAGCACCACGCCATCGAGCGGATTGGCGCGGATCGATTCCTCGACGTCCATGCTGGCGAGGTTGCGGTAGAGCATCGCGGTCGGGCGCAGCAGCGTTTCGCCGAGCGACATCACCGGGAACTCGAGCGGGAAGCCGCCCGCCTCGAGCACGCCGTTCCTCACGTGCTCGGCGAGCACGCGGAAATGCGTGTTGCAGGGCGTCAGCTCCGACCAGGTGTTGCAGATGCCGATTACGGGGCGGCCGTCGAACTGGTCGTTCGGCACGCCGCGGTTCTTCGTCCAGCTCCGGTAGATGAAGCCGTAAATGTCCTGCCGGCCGAACCAGCGGATCGAGCGGAGGCCTGGATCCTTCTTCTTAGTAGGTGGCACGGCCGCCCGAGATGTCGAATACGCCGCCGGTCGAGAAGGAGCAGTCCTCGCTCGCCAGCCAGCAGACGAGCGCAGCGATCTCGTCGACCTCGACGAAGCGGTTCATCGGGATCTTGGAGAGCATGTAGTCGATGTGCTGCTTCGTCATCTGGTCGAAGATCGCGGTCTTCGCCGCTGCCGGCGTGACGCAGTTGACCAGCACACCCGTCTGAGCGAGCTCCTTCCCGAGCGATTTCGTCAGCGAGATTACGCCCGCCTTGGATGCCGAGTAGGCGACCGCGTTGGGATTGCCTTCCTTGCCGGCGACCGAGGCGATGTTGACGATGCGGCCGTACTTCGCCTTCACCATCTTCGGCGCGACGGCGCGGCAGCACAGGAACTGGCTGGTGAGGTTGACGCGCAGCACGCGCTCCCATTCCTCGATGGGGTAGTCGACGGTCGGCACGTTCTTGCCGGCGACGCCGGCGTTGTTCACCAGCACGTCCACCCTGGCGATTCCCTGCAGTGCTTTTTCAATCGACTGCGGATCGGAGACATCCACCTTCGGCGAGCCGTCGAGATCCCAGACGGCGACGTCGGCGCCGGAAGCTTTCAGGCGCTTGACGATGGCGGCGCCGATGCCTTGCATGCCGCCGGTGACGACCGCATTCCGGCCTGCGAAATCGAGTTTATTCATGGGAACGCGAAGTATAATCGCGCCCTTCCGAAAGACAGGTCCCGTTTGTCCAGACTCGCAGGAAAAACCGCCTTCGTCACCGCCGCCGGCCAGGGCATGGGCCGGGCCGCCGCGCTCGCGTTCGCACGCGAAGGCGCCAAGGTGTGGGCGACGGACATGAACGCGAAGACCATCGCCGAGCTGGAGGGGAAGGAAGGCATCCGCACCCGGGCGCTCGACGTCACCGACGAGAGCGCCATCAACAAGCTGGCGGCGGAAGTCGGCTCGATCGACGTGCTGTTCAACTGCGCCGGCATCGTGCACCACGGCTCGATCCTCGACGCGACGACCCGGGACTGGGACCAGGCCTTCGCCGTCAACACGAAGTCGATGTTCCTGGTGTCGAAGGCCTTCATCCCCGGCATGCTGAAGAAGGGCAAGGGCTCGATCATCAACATGGCTTCGGTCGCCTCGTCGCTGAAAGGGCTGCCGAACCGCTTCGTCTACGGCGCGAGCAAGGCGGCGGTGATCGGCCTCACCAAGGCGATCGCCGCCGATTTCGTCGCCAACGGCATCCGCTGCAATGCCATCTGCCCGGGCACGGTCGACACGCCGTCGCTGCAGGGCCGCATCAACGCCTTCGCCGACCCGGTGCAGGCGCGCAAGGACTTCGTCGCCCGCCAGCCCATGGGCCGGCTGGGGACGGTCGACGACATCATGGGGATTCTGGTTTTTCTGGCGTCGGACGAGTCGCTGTTCGCGACCGGCAACGCCTATTCGATCGATGGGGGGATGACGATATGAAGTTGTGCCGTTACGGCAAGCCGGGATACGAAAAGCCGGGACTGATCGACGCCGATGGCAAGCTGCGCGATCTTTCGAAGGTGGTCGACAACATCGGCCCGAACGAGATCTCGCCGCGCGGCCTGAAGATGCTGCTGCGCCACAAGGCCGAATCGCTGCCGCTGGTGAACGGCTCGCCGCGCATGGGCGTGCCCTACGTGGGCATCGGCAAGTTCGTCGCCATCGGCCTGAACTATTCCGACCACGCCAAGGAGGCCGGCCTGCCGATTCCCGCCGAGCCGATCGTGTTCATGAAGGCGACCACCTGCATCAACGGCCCGAACGACGACGTGGTGCAGCCGAAGAACTCGACCAAGCTCGATTGGGAAATCGAGCTCGGCATCGTCATCGGCACGCAGGCCCGCTACGTGGACGAGGCTTCGGCGCTCTCGCACGTCGCCGGCTATTGCATCGTCAACGACGTCTCCGAGCGCGCCTTCCAGATGGCGACCACGCAGTGGGACAAGGGCAAGGGCTTCGACACGTCGGGGCCGATCGGCCCCTGGCTCGTCACCACCGACGAGATCGGCGACCCGCAACGGCTCGACATGGCGCTCGACGTCAACGGCAAGCGCATGCAGACCGGCAACACGCGCACCATGGTTTTCAGCTGCGCGAAGATCATCTCGCACGTCAGCCACTACATGACGTTGCTTCCCGGCGACATCATCTGCACCGGCACGCCCCCGGGCGTGGGCCTGGGCATCAAGCCGACCCCCGTCTTTCTCAGGCCCGGCGACGTGATGACGCTGAAGATCGCCGGGTTGGGGGAACAAAGGCAAAAGGTAGTAGCCTACTCGGCATGAACAAGCGCGCCGACTTCTCGACCGGTCTCGAGCAGTCGGCGTTCTGGATGCCGTATACGGCGAACCGGCAGTTCAAGAAGTCGCCGCGGCTCCTCGTCCGCGCCGAGGGCATGCACTACTGGACGGCCGACGGCCGCCAGATCCTCGACGGCCAGGCGGGGCTGTGGTGCGTCAACGCCGGCCACTGCCGGCCGAAGATCGTCGCCGCGATCCAGAAGCAGGCGGCGGAGATGGACTTCGCGCCGACGTTCAACATGGGGCACCCGATCGCGTTCGAGTTCGCCGAGCGCCTCGCCGGCATCGCGCCGGAGCGCTTCTCGCGCGTGTTCTTCACCAACTCCGGGTCCGAGTCCGCCGATACCGCGCTGAAGATCGCGCTCGCCTATCACCGCGCGCGCGGCGAGGGCCAGCGCATCCGCCTCATCGGCCGCGAGCGCGGCTACCACGGCGTCAATTTCGGCGGCATGGCGGTCGGCGGCATCCCGGCCAACCGCAAGGCGTTCGGTCCCGGCGTCGCCGGCGTGGACCACATCCGCCATACGCACGACCTGCAGAAGAATTCTTTTTCAAGGGGGCAGCCGCAATCCGGGGCCGAATTCGCCGACGACCTGGAGCGCGTGTGCACGCTGCACGATCCGTCGACCATTGCCGCGGTGATCGTCGAGCCGGTCGCGGGCTCCGCCGGCGTGCTGGTGCCGCCGCAGGGCTACCTGCAGCGCCTGCGCGAGATCTGCAACAAGCACGGCATCCTGCTCATCTTCGACGAGGTGATCACGGGCTTCGGCCGCCTCGGCCAGCCCTTCGCGAGCCAACGCTTCGGCGTAATGCCCGACCTCTTCACCACCGCCAAGGGCATGACCAACGGCGCCGTTCCCATGGGCGCGGTGTTCGCCAAGGACTCGATCTACGCCACGTTCATGGATGCGCCCGAGGGCATCGAGCTCTTCCATGGCTACACCTACTCCGGCCACCCGCTCGCCTGCGCCGCGGGGATCGCCACGCTCGACACCTACGCGGATGAAGGGCTGCTGACGCGCGTCCAGTCGCTCGAAAAGCAGTTTGAGGACTGCATGCACGCCCTCAAGGGCAGCCGGCACGTCATCGACGTGCGCAACATCGGCCTCATGGGCGCGGTCGAGCTCGAGCCGCGCCCGGGCAAGGCGGGCGCCCGCGCCTACGAAGCCTTCCTCAAGGTGTTCGAAGCCGGCGTGCTGGTCCGCTGGACCGGCGACAC
>DATNCP010000197.1:0-9870 GCA_035607175.1 Burkholderiales bacterium | reverse complement strand
GCGCCGTCGCCGGCTTGTACTGGATGAGCTGCATCAGGTCGTTCTCGAACACCACGCTGCCGGGCGTGGTGGCGACGTTCTCGCCCAGCTTGAAGGCCTTCTCGTCGGTCATCGAGATCTGCAGCTGGCCGCCGCCCTTCTCGATGTCGGCGAGCAGGTTGTTCAGGCCGCGCACCAGGTTCTGCCCGCCGCTCGCCACCGTCTCGCGCAGCACTTGCGGGTTGGTGAGCAGGAAGTTCGTCGGCGACAGCGCATCGACGTACTGGCGCGTGAAGAAAGCGACCTTCTTCTCCGATTCCGCCGGCAGCCCCTCGACTTGCGAGACCGCGTGCTGGATGTGGCGGGCGGAGATGAGGTAGGACTGCTTGATCAGGTCGAAGAGGAAGTTCGCCGACCAGTCCTGGTCCTTGAAGCGCGAGTCGCCCTTCGCCGGCTCGGCGACCGGCGCCGACGCGAGGCCGAACATCTTCATCCAGCTCGACTGCCAGAGCCGCGCATAGTCGACCCACAGGTTGACCGACATGGAAGCGACCAGGGCAGGGTCGCTCGCCAGCTTCGCGTACAGGTCCATGTACGCCTTGGCGATGCCCATCTCGTCGCGCATCGCGGCGGAGAGCGACTGGGCCTGCTTCTGGGTGAAGTCGGCGAGGATTTTCGACGAACGTTCGGCGACCGATTGCACTACCTTGGGCTCAACTTGCGGCATAGCGCATGATGCCATCTGCACCGTTGGCCCGCTTCAGGCGCCCCGCGTAGTAGAGGTAATGCAGATGGGCTATCGCCTCGCCCATGGCGAAGAACGTCTGGTGCGCATCGAGCGGCCGGCGGAAGAGAACGCTCAGCATCTCGCCGGCGCTGCATTGCTTGGTTTTCAGGATATTTTCTATTTTTGTGAAATGCCCCTGGTGGTGTGCCTCCAGCTCCGCCACGCGCGTGTGGGCGCCGCGGAACGGCTTGCCGTGCGAAGGAAGCACCAGCACGTCCTCGGGCAGCTCGCGGTAGCGTTTCAGCGACTCGAGGAACAGGCGCAGCGGATCGCCCTCGGGGTCGATCGACCAGACGCTGACGTTGGTCGAGATGGTGGAGAGCAGCATGTCGCCGGCGATGACGACGTTGAGCGCCTCGCAGTAGAGCGAGAGATGCTCGGGCGCGTGGCCGTGGCCGATGAAGGCGCGCCACTCGTGGCCGCCCATCTTCACCCGGTCGCCGTCGATGATCCGGCGGTAGGAAAGCGGGAACTCCGGCACCAGCGCGGCGTAGCGATTGCCGCGGCCGCCCATCGTCGCGGCGCGCTCCGCAGCGAGCCCGTTCTTGCGGAAGACCTCGAGCACCGCCTCGGTGGTGTAGCCGGCGCTCGACGCGCGCACCGCGTGCGCGGTCAGATATTCGCCCTGCGTGGTCCAGAACTCGGCGCCGAACTTCTGCACCAGCCACGCAGCGTTGCCGGCGTGGTCGGGGTGGTAGTGCGTCAGCACGATGCGGCGAATCTCTTTTCCCGCGAGGATCCGTTCCCACAGCCCGCGCGTCGTCGCGTCGCCGATGCCGGTGTCGACGATGGTGTCACCGACGAGCCACAGGTTGATGTGGTCGAGCGCGAACGGCAGCGGCATGCTGAGCCAGCGCACGCCCGGCGCGACTTCGATCGTCTCGCCCGGCGCCGGCGTTTCGGGATAGGGATAATCGAGGGAAGGCATCAACGCTTGAGCTGCTTGCGCACCCGTTTTTCGAACGTCTGGATCTCGGAAAGTTGCGCCTCGATGTCGGTGCGCTGCTGCAACAGGCTTGCCCGGTGCGACTCGAGCACGGCGAGGAAGCGCTCGAGCTGCGGCCGCTCGTCGCGGCCGGGCTCGTACATGTCGATCAGCTCGCGGATCTCGGACAGGGAAAGTCCGAGGCGCTTGCCGCGCAGGGTCAGCTTGAGGCGCGTGCGGTCGCGCGCCGTGTACACCCGCCGCTGGCCTTCGCGGCGCGGCGAGATCAGGCCCTGGTCCTCGTAGAAGCGGATGGCGCGCGGCGTGATCTCGAACTCGCGCGACAGCTCGCTGATCGAGAACTCGCTGCGCTCCTTTTCCTCGAGCTGCATCGGAGGGAGAGTATAGGCCAGGTTGACGTTTACGTAAACGTAAGGCTTGGCTATACTCGCAGACCTTATGCAGCACGTCCGGGACAGCTTCGCCCGCCAGAAAGCGATGACCCTGATCGGCGCGTCGCTCGCCGCGATCGAGGCGGGCGCGAGCGAAATCCGCCTGCCCTACCGCGCCGACCTCACCCAGCAGAAGGGCTTCGTGCACGGCGGCATCATCGGCATGATCGCCGACTCGGCGGCGGGCTACGCCGCCTACAGCCTGATGCCGCAGAGCGCATCGCTCGTGACCGTCGAATACAAGATGAACATCCTCGCGCCGGCGCGCGGCTCGCTGGTCGCGCGCGGCAAGGTGATCAAGGCGGGCCGGACGCTTACCGTGGCGCGCGCCGAGGTGTACGCTGAGGACGGCACGCACGTCGCGTCGATGCAGCAGACCTTGATGATGCTGCCCGACACCGCGGACCACCCGGAATAAATTCGCGGAATGAGCTATCTCAACTTCGACCACGGCGAGAGCATCGCCATGCTGCGCGATTCCGTGCGCGATTTCGCCCTGAAGGAAATCGCGCCGCGCGCGTCGCAGATCGATTCCTCCAACCAGTTTCCCCCCGACCTGTGGCGCAAGATGGGCAACCTGGGACTGCTCGGCGTCACCGTCGAGGAAGCCTACGGCGGCACGGCGATGGGCTATCTCGCGCACATCGTCGCCATGGAGGAAATATCCCGCGCCTCGGCGTCGATCGGTCTTTCCTACGGCGCGCACTCGAACCTGTGCGTCAACCAGATCCGCCGCAACGGCTCGGAAGCGCAAAAGAAGAGGTACCTGCCGAAACTGGTCTCGGGCGAGCACGTCGGCGCGCTCGCCATGTCCGAACCCGGCGCGGGATCGGACGTGGTTGGAATGAAATTGAGAGCAGAAAGAAAAAAAGATCATTACGTGCTGAACGGCAACAAGATGTGGATCACCAACGGCCCCGACGCCGACACGCTCGTCATCTACGGCAAGGGCGAAGGCATCACTGCCTTCATCGTCGAGAAAGGCATGAAAGGGTTCTCCACGGCGCAGAAGCTCGACAAGCTCGGCATGCGCGGCTCGAACACCTGCGAGCTCGTCTTTCGCGATTGCGAGGTTCCTGCGGAGAACGTCCTGGGAGAGGAAGGCAAGGGCGTGAAGGTGCTGATGTCCGGGCTCGACTACGAGCGCGCGGTGCTCGCCGGCGGGCCGCTCGGCATCATGGCCGCCTGCCTCGACGTCGTCATGCCCTACGTGCACGAGCGCAAGCAGTTCGGCCAGCCGATCGGCGAATTCCAGCTCATGCAAGGCAAGATCGCCGACATGTACACCACCTTTTCCGCCTGCCGCGCCTACGTCTACGCGGTCGGCCAGGCCTTGGACCGGAACGAGACGACGCGCAAGGACGCCGCCGGCGCGATCCTCTACGCCGCGGAGAAGGCGACCTGGATGGCAGGCGAAGCAATCCAGGCCATGGGCGGCATGGGCTACATCAACGAGACCCCGACCGGGCGCCTGTGGCGCGATGCCAAGCTCTACGAGATCGGCGCCGGCACTTCCGAGATTCGCCGCTGGCTGATCGGCCGCGAACTGTTCGGAGAAACCGCATGAGCGCGAGCGCGAACCGCCTATGAGCCTGAAGCAGCTCCTCGATAACAACCGCGCCTGGGCGAAGGAGATGCTCACCCAGGACAAGCAGTACTTCAGCCGCCTCGCGAACCAGCAATCGCCGCAGTACCTGTGGATCGGCTGCTCCGACTCGCGCGTGCCCGCCAACCAGATCACGGGACTCGCCCCGGGCGAAGTATTCGTCCACCGCAACATCGCCAACGTGGTCGTGCACACCGATCTCAATTGCCTGTCGGTGATCCAGTTCGCGGTCGATATCCTGAAGATCCGCCACATCATCCTTTGCGGCCACTACGGCTGCAGCGGCGTGGAAGCGGCGATGACCAAGCACCGCATCGGCCTCTCCGATAACTGGCTGCGCCACGTGCAGGACGTCGCCACCAAACACGAAGGCGCGCTCGACAAGGTGGTCGGCCAGAACCTGCGCCACCGGCGGCTGTGCGAGCTGAACGTGCAGGAGCAGGTGCAGAACATCGCCCAGTGCACCGCGGTGCAGGAGGCGTGGGAGCGCGGCCAGCCGCTCGACGTGCACGGCTGGATCTACGACCTGAAAGACGGCCTGATCACCGATCTGCAGGTGTCGCGCACCTCATGATCGAGACCTACCGCGGCGCGGTCTATCCCTGGCATTGCGACCAGATGGGGCACATGAACGTCATGTGGTACGTCGGCAAGTTCGACGAGGCCACCTGGAACCTGTTCGCGGCCATCGGCGTAACCATGGCCTACCTGCGCGAGAACAAGCGCGGCATGGCGGCGGTGCAGCAGGACATCACCTACAAGCGCGAGCTGCTCGCCGGCGATACGGTCGCCGTGCGCTCCACCCTGCTCGAGGTGCGCGAAAAATCGACGAAGTTCGTCCACGAGATGCGCCACGCGCAGACCGGCGAAGTCGCCGCGGTCTGCGTGCTCACTGGCGTTTCGATCGACGCGCAAACGCGCAAGTCCTGCCCGTTCCCCGCCGAGATCGTCGAGCGCGCCAAGGCGTTGATCGGCACCTACGAGCTCGGAAAGCGCTGACCATGGCCCGCGTCTCGACCCCCTTCTCGGAAAAGCTCGGCCTGCGCCTGCCGCTCATTGCCGCGCCGATGGCTGGCGGCCCGACCACGCCCGAGCTCGTCGCCGCCTGCTCGGCCGCCGGCGCGCTCGGCGCACTCGGGTTTGCCTACACGCAGCCCGACGACATGAAGAAGCAGGCGGCTTTCGTGCGCTCGAAAACCGACCGGCCTTTCAGCATAGACCTGCGAGTGTCGATGCCGTCCGAGCCGATCGACCCCGACGCGCAGCGCGCGGCGCTCGCCGCGGTTGCGAAGTACTACGCCGAGCTCGGCCTTCCCGCGCCCGAGCCGGTGCGCACCCCGTACGCGCCCGAGTTCGACGCTCAGATCACGGCGGTCCAGGAGATTCGGCCAAGGGTCTTCACGACACACCTCGGCGCCTTGCAGAAAGATCGCGTCGACGCCATCCGCTCGCGCGGGATCGTTGTCGGCGGGACCGCCACTTGCATTGCAGAGGCGAAGCTGCTCGAGAGCTTCGGCTACGACTTCGTCGTTGCGCAGGGCGGCGAGGCCGGCGGGCATCGAGGCACCTACCTGCGCGACTCGGCGGACGCGCTCACCGGCACCCTTGCCCTCACCCGGGCGATCGTGCGCGCGGTTCAGCTGCCGGTCGTTGCCGCCGGCGGCATCATGGACGGCGCCGGAATCGCGGCAGTGCTCGCGCTGGGAGCGCAGGCGGCGCAGCTCGGTACGGCTTTCATTCCCTGCCCGGAAAGCGGTGCCCCGAAAATTCACAAGGACTCCCTCCTGGCGGCGCGGGAAGATGACACGCGGGTAACCGAAAAATTCTCCGGCAAGCCTGCACGCGGGCTGGTCAACCGCTTCATGAAGGAGATGGAGCGCGCGCCGCAGCTTGCGTATCCCGCGCAGAACAAGCTCACCGGCCCGTTGCGCCAGGCTGCGGGCAAGGCCGGGAAGCCCGACTTCGTTGCAATGTGGGCCGGACAGGGCACCGCGATGTCGCGCGCTCTTCCCGCCGTTGAATTAATAGATATCCTCGAAAAAGAAGCGATAGAGGCGCTGCGCAGGTCCGCAACGTTCATCAAGGAGTAACCATGCAATCCGATCCGATCGTCATCGTCTCCGCCGCGCGCACGCCGATGGGCGCGTTCCAGGGTGAACTCAAAGGGTTCGCCGCACCCGAGCTCGGCGCTGCGGCAATCCGCGCCGCCGTGGAGCGCGCGAAGATCCGTCCCGGGGACGTGCAGGAAGTGCTGATGGGCTGCGTTCTTCCCGCGGGGCAAGGCCAGGCGCCGGCACGCCAGGCTTCGCTTGGCGCCGGCCTGCCGCTCGCCGCCGGCTGCACGACCGTCAACAAGATGTGCGGCTCGGGAATGAAGGCGGCGATGCTCGCGAACGACATCCTCGGCAACGAGGATGTAGTCATCGTCGCCGGCGGCATGGAATCCATGACCAACGCACCCTACCTCCTGCCGAAGGCCCGCGCCGGCCTGCGCATGGGGCACGGCCAGGTGATCGACCACATGTTCTACGACGGCCTCGAGGATGCCTACGACAAGGGCCGCCTGATGGGCACCTTCGCGGAGGACTGCGCGCAGAAATACGCCTTCTCGAGAAAATCCCAGGATGATTTCGCGGTCGCGTCGCTGCAGCGGGCACAAGCGGCGAACAAGGACGGCTCCTTCGCCTGGGAAATCACGCCGATCGCAGTCAAGGCCGGCAAGGACGAGAAGTTCATCGAGACGGACGAGCAGCCCTTCAAGGCGAACTTCGAGAAGATCCCGACGCTCAAGCCGGCATTCCGCAAGGACGGCACGGTCACCGCGGCGAACTCCAGCTCGATTTCGGATGGCGCGGCCGCCCTGGTGATGATGCGCCGCTCGAGCGCGGAGAAGCGCGGCCTCGCGCCGCTCGCTGTGATCGCCGGTCACTCGACCCACGCGCAGGAGCCGGGCCTCTTCACCACCGCCCCGGTCGGCGCCATTCGCAAACTGTTCGAGAAAACCGGCTGGAAGGCCGGCGACGTCGACCTCTACGAAATCAACGAAGCCTTCGCGGTCGTCGCGATGGCGGCGATGAAGGAGCACGGCCTGCCGCACGAAAAGGTGAACGTGCACGGCGGTGCGTGCGCGCTCGGCCACCCAATCGGCGCCTCGGGCGCTCGCATCCTGGTGACGCTGATCGGCGCGCTGCGCAAGCGGGGCCTGAAGCGCGGCGTCGCGAGCCTCTGCATCGGCGGCGGCGAAGCCACGGCGATGGGAATCGAGCTCGTTTGAAGAAGCAACTCCAGCAGATGCTCGACCGTGCCCGTTTCCTGCGGCCCTACGGATTCAGGGTCGTGCGCGCAAACGATTCTGGATGCACGCTCGAACTTCCCCACAAAACCAGTCTCGAACGTCCGGGCGGAATCATCAACGGCCCGGCGCTGATGGCGGCGGCCGACTGCGCGATGTGGCTCGCGATCAAAGCGCGCATCGGCGTCGAAGGCGATGCCCTCACCTCGGAGCTGAACACCGCATTCCTCGCCCCTGCCAAAGGCGAGCATGTCTACTGCACGGCGCGCATCTTGAAGATGGGTCGCCGGCGCATCTACGGCGTGGCCGAATGCCACGGCAAGAAGGGCAACCTCTTCAGCCACCACACGCTCACCTATGTCCGCGCCGGCTGAAGAAATACGGCACGCAGTCCGCCGCTTCGCAAAGGAGCGGCTCATACCGCACGCCGCGCAATGGGATCGCGACGCGACGTTCCCACGCGAGGCGCTCGCCGGCCTCGCTGCCATGGGGTTGTATGCGGTCGCGGTCCCCGAGGAGCTTGGCGGCGCCGGGCTCGACTACACCTCGCTTGCCATCGCCTGCGAGGAGATCTCGGCCGGCGATTGCGCGACCGCCACCATCGTCTCGGTGAACAACCTCGTCGCCGGGATCCTCGCGGGTTACGGCAGCGATTCGCAAAAGCAGACCTTCCTGAAACCCCTGGCGCAGGGCAAGCGCATCGGCGCCTTCGCGCTGACCGAGCCGCACGTCGGCTCCGACGCCGCGGCGATCACCACGCGCGCCGAGCGCCAGGGCAACCAGTACGTCCTGAACGGGACGAAGCAGTTCATCACCTCGGGCAAGAACGCCGACTTCGCCGTGGTCTTTGCCGTCACCGACAAGGGCGCGGGCAAGAAGGGGATCAGCGCTTTCGTCGTGCCCACCTCCACGCCCGGCTACAAGGTCGCCCGGATCGAGGAAAAGACCGGCCAGCACGCGTCCGACACGGCGCAGATCGTTCTCGACAACTGCAAGACCGAGCATCTCCTCGGCGCGGAAGGCCAGGGCTACCGCATCGCGCTGGCGAATCTGGAGTCCGGCCGCATCAATGTCGCCGCGCAAGCGACCGGCGTCGCCCGCGCCGCGTTCGAGGCCGCGCTCGCCTACGCGCGGGAGCGGAAGAGCATGGGCAAGGCGCTGATCCAGCACCAGGCGGTCAACTTCCGCCTCGCCGACATGGCGACCGGCATCGAAGCAGGACGGCAGATGTACCTGCACGCCGCGGCGCTGCGCGACGCCGGCAAGCCCTGCATCAAGGAAGCCTCGATGGCGAAGCTGTTCGCCTCCGAGATGGCGGAGAAGGTGTGCTCCGACGCGATGCAGATCCACGGCGGCTACGGCTACGTCGCCGACTTCCCGGTCGAGCGACTCTGGCGCGACGTGCGCGTGACGCAGATCTACGAAGGCGCGAGCGACATCCAGCGCCTCGTCATCGGCAGGGTCCTGGAGGAAGGCTGATGGCCGCGCCGATCGATTTCTACTTCGATTTCTCCTCGCCCTACGGCTACCTCGCCGCCGAGAAGATCGAGCCCCTCGCGGCGAAACACGGCCGCGGCGTGACGTGGCGGCCGACCATGCTCGGCGCGGTGTTCAAGATCACCGGCGGCAAGCCGCTGCCCGAGTGGCCATTGAAGGGCGACTACGCGAAGCGCGATTTCCAGCGCTCGGCGCGCTTCCATGGCGTGCCGTTCAAGCTGCCGTCGCCGTTTCCGGTGGGAACGGTTTCGGCTTGTCGGGCGTTTTATGCGAGTCCGAAGGACAAGCAGGTTGAACTCACCAAGGCGCTGTATCGCGCCTATTTCGTCGACGGCCTGAATATCGGCGAAACCGACAACGTCCTCAAGGTCGCGGCCTCGCTCGGCCTCAAGCCGGACCTGAACGATCAGGCCCTGAAAGACAGGACCAAGGCCGAGGTTGAGGCGGCCATCGGCAAAGGCGTGTTCGGCTCGCCCTATTTCATCGTCGACGGCGAACCCTTCTGGGGCATCGACCGCTTCGACCAGGTCGAGCGCTGGCTCGCGAAGCCCTTCTGATGATCAAGAGCCAGCTCAATCCCCGCTCCGACGAATTCCGCGCCAACGCCGAGCGCATGCGCGGCCTTGTCGCCGACCTTAAGGAGAAGACCGACAAGGTCGCGATGGGCGGCGACGAGAAGGCGCGCGAGAAGCACCTCGCGAGGGGCAAGCTGCTGCCGCGCGAGCGCGTGCGCGGCCTGCTCGATCCCGGCTCGCCGTTCCTCGAGGTCGGCCAGCTCGCCGCCTGGGGAATGTACGGCGGCGACGTGCACTCCGCGTCGATGATCTGCGGCATCGGCCGCGTCTCCGGGCGCGAGTGCGTGATCGTCGCCAACGACGCGACCATCAAGGGCGGCACCTACTACCCGATGACGGTGAAGAAGCACCTGCGCGCGCAGGAGATCGCGGCGCAGAACCGCCTGCCGTGCATCTACCTGGTCGACTCAGGCGGCGGCTTCCTGCCCGAGCAGGACAATGTCTTCCCCGACCGCGAGCACTTCGGCCGCATCTTCTTCAACATCGCGAACATGTCGGCGGCCGGCATCCCGCAGATCGCCTGCGTCATGGGCTCCTGCACCGCCGGCGGCGCCTACGTGCCGGCGATGTCCGACGAGTCGATCATCGTCAAGGGCCAGGGCACCATCTTCCTCGGCGGGCCGCCGCTGGTGAAAGCAGCCACCGGCGAAGTGGTGACGCCCGAAGAGCTCGGCGGCGCCGAAGTCCATACGCGCATTTCCGGCGTCGCCGACCACTATGCGCTGAACGACGCGCACGCGCTCTCGCTGGTGCGCCG
>DATNCP010000189.1:0-2257 GCA_035607175.1 Burkholderiales bacterium | reverse complement strand
ACGTCGGCGCCCTGCGTTTCCGAGCGGCTGGTGATCTTGTCGATCTCGTCGAGGAAGACGATGCCGTTCTGCTCGGCGTTGGCGAGCGCGCGGCCCTTCAGCTCCTCGTCGTTGATGAAGCGCCCCGCCTCCTCCTCGGTGATGAGCGGCAGCGCCTCCCTGATCTTCATGTGCCGCAGGCGGCGCCGGCCGCCGCCGAGATTGGACAGCATGCCCTGGATCTGCGAGGTGATCTCCTCCATGCCCGGCGGCGCGAGCACCTCCATCTGCGGCTGGCCCACCGCCACCTCGATGTCGATCTCCTTGTCGTCGAGCTCGCCCTCGCGCAGCATCTTGCGGAATTTCTGCCGGGTCGGATTGTCCGGGGTGCTTTTCTCCTGGAAGCCCACCAGCACGTCGAGGATGCGCTCTTCGGCCGCGTCCTGCGCCCGCGCGCGCACCTTCTTCATCGCCTGCTCGCGCGTCTGCTTGACGCTGATCTCGACCAGGTCGCGCACGATGGTGTCGACGTCGCGGCCGACGTAGCCGACCTCGGTGAACTTGGTCGCCTCGACCTTGATGAACGGCGCATCGGCGAGGCGCGCGAGGCGGCGCGCGATCTCGGTCTTGCCGACGCCGGTCGGCCCGATCATGAGGATGTTCTTCGGCGTGATCTCGTGGCGCAGCGGCTCGGCCACCTGCTGGCGGCGCCAGCGGTTGCGCAGCGCGATCGCGACCGCGCGCTTCGCCCTCCCCTGGCCGACGATGAACTTGTCGAGCTCGTGGACGATTTCCTGTGGCGTCATGCCGCTCATAGCGTTTCGATCGTCCGATTCTGGTTGGTGTAGATGCAGATCTCGCCGGCGATCGCGAGCGCCTTGTCGACGATTTCTGTCGGACTCAATGAAGAATTATCCAGAAGGGCGCGGGCCGCGGCCTGGGCGTACGGCCCCCCCGAGCCGATGGCGACGATGCCGTGCTCGGGCTCGAGCACGTCGCCCATGCCGGTGATGATCAGCGACTTCTCCTTGTCGGCGACCGCGAGCATCGCCTCCAGGCGCCGCAGGATGCGGTCGGTGCGCCAGTCCTTCGCCAGCTCGACCGCCGAGCGCATCAGGTTGCCCTGGTGCTTGTCGAGCTTCGCCTCGAAACGCTCGAAAAGCGTGAAGGCGTCGGCGGTGCCGCCGGCGAAGCCGGCGAGGATGCGGTCCTGGTAGAGGCGGCGCACTTTCTTCGCGCCGCCTTTCAGCACTACCTGGCCGAGCGTCACCTGGCCGTCGCCGCCCAGCGCGACGGCGGCGCCGCGGCGCACCGAAAGAATGGTCGTGCCGTGCAGTTGTTCCATGAGATGACGCCTACGTGGGGACTTGCGGCCGGAATATCAAGAATAGCGCAACACCAAGCGCGGTCATCGTGCAGACGATGAGCGGACCGGGGGGCAGGTCGCTGGCGAGCGAGAGGGCGAGGCCGAGTGCGTAGCCCGCTGCACCCAGTCCATAGGCCGTCGCCAGCCGGCGTCGCTCCAGCCGGCGCGTTGCGAGCGCCGGCACGATCAGGCTGGCGAAGACGAGGTAGATGCCGACGAGCTGCACCGCGACGGTGACCGCGCAGGCGAAAAGCAGGTAGAAGCCGATGCGGCCGCCGCGCCGCGCCGCGCCGAACCAGAGCGCGACGATCGCAGCGGAGAAAGCGGCGACGAGCGGCAGCTCGGCCATGCGCACCCAGAGAATCTGGCCGATCAGCAGGTCCCTGAGGTGCTCGCCGCCGTGCGGATTCGCCGCCAGCAGCAGGATGGCGATATTGGCGGCGACGATGAAGGTCACGCCGATCACCGCTTCCTGCACTTCCGGCCAGTGCTTCTCGGTCCAGGTGAGGAGCAGCGCGCCGGCGAGCGCCGCGGAGAGCGCCGCCGCCTGTACGCCCAGCCCGTGCGGTTCGAAGCCGAGCCAGTCGGCGAAGATGACGCCGAGCCCGGCGATCTGCGCCACCGCGAGATCGATGAAGACGATGCCGCGCGAGAGCACCTGGATGCCGAGCGGCGCGTGCGTCGCGACCACCAGCAGGCCGGCGATGAGCGCCGGCCAGAGAATGCTGAAATCGAGGGCGCTCATTTCGCCGCCGCCAGCAGCCGCTCGAGCGTGTCGTCGTAGAGCGAGAAGAGGTCCTTCGCCTGCGGCGTTCCGCCGACCGTGAACGCGATCGCGATCGAAGGAATCTTCGCCCGCTCGGCGAGCCACTCGCCCGGCCGCGGGTCGTTGTAGGCCGAGCGCACGATCGC
>DATNCP010000184.1:0-4587 GCA_035607175.1 Burkholderiales bacterium | reverse complement strand
GAGGCCATCAAGCGCCTCGGCAAGGTCTCGATCTTCGTGCACTGCGCGAGCCCGCGCCGCCAGGAGTCGCAAACGGTGCTCGGCGCCACGTTCGAGCAGTGGCGCGAGATGCTGGCGGTCAATCTCGACGCGGCGTTTTGTATTTCCCAGATCATTGCAAGGCAGATGATCGAGAAGGCGATCAGGGGTCGCATCCTGCTCGTGACCTCGCTGCACGCCGAATCGCCGCGCAACCTGCCGCACTACAGCGCGGCGAAGGCGGGCGAGACGATGCTGGTGAAGGAGCTGGCGAAGGCGCTCGGGCCGCACGGCATCCGCGTCAACGCGGTCGCGCCGGGCGCGATTCCGGGCGGCGGCTTCAACGCGCCGCCGGCGATGGTGGAGAAGATCCCGCTGCGGCGCTTCGGCACCCCGGCCGACGTCGCCGCGATCGGCGTCGCGATCCTCTCCGAGCGCTTCGGCGCCTATGTCACCGGCGCGTCGGTGGTCGTCGATGGCGGCATGGGGCTGCACAACTGGATCGATCCGCCCAGATGAATTGGCTGCCCCTCGATGGCGTGCGCGTCGTCGACTTCTCGATGTTCGTGCCTGGGCCGTTCTGCTCGTCGATCCTCGCCGACCTCGGCGCCGAGGTGATCAAGGTCGAGCCGCCGCGCGGCGATCCCGGCCGGAGCTACGTGCCGGTGCAGTTCCGGATGGAGAACCGTAACAAGCGCGGCATCGCCGTCGACCTCAAGAATCCGCTGTCGAAAGAGATCGTCGAGCGGCTGGTGCGCAAGGCCGACGTGGTGATCGAGGGGTTCAGGCCCGGCGTCGCGAAACGCCTCGGCATCGATTACGACACCTTGAAGAAATACAAAGAGGGGCTGGTCTATTGCTCCATCTCCGGGTACGGACAGACCGGCCCGTGGAAGGATCGACCGGGCCACGACGTCAACTACGTCGCCGCGGCGGGCGGCCTGGCGTTTCCCGGCGGATGGCTCAAGTCGCCCGCGCGTTCCTCGTTGCCGGTCGCGGACATGGCCGGGGGCAGCTTTGCCGCCATCGCCATCCTTGCGGCGTTGAAGGAAGGCAAGGGCGCGCACCTCGATCTCTCACTCTTCGAGGCGGCGTTCTTCATGACGGCGATGCGCCACGGCCTCGAAGACGGTGCCGACCCGCGCGCGCACATCTTCCCGGTGAACGACGTATTCGAATGCGCCGACGGCGCCCGCTTGACGCTCGGCGTGCTGGAGGAGCACTTCTGGCAGAACTTCGTGAAACTGGTGCCCGAGCTCGCCAATCAGCGCTTCGCCAGCGACGCGAGTCGTCGTGCGAATGGAGATGAATTGTCTTCTTTGCTTGAAAAGAAATTCAGAGAGAGAACGTCAGCCGAGTGGGTGAAGCTGTGCGAGGCGAACGACGTGCCGGTGGACCTTTGCCTGACGCCAGCGCAGTCGGCGAAGTTGCCGCAGATGCAGGAGCGCAAGGCGACGAACAAGGGGTTCGCGACCTTCCCGGTGTTTGCGAACGGCAAGCGCGGCGGCGAGCTGCGCGGCGGCGTGCCGAGGCTCGGCGAGCACGCGCGCGAGATCCTGGTCGAGCTGGGCTTCGACGACGGCGGCATCGCCGACATGGTGAGGCATGGAGTTCTCGCCCAGCCCTGAGCAGGAACGGATCCGCGAAGCGATCGCGAAACTTTGCGATCGGTTCGGCGACGACTATTGGCTGAAGAAGGACCGCGAGGGCGGCTTCCCGGCCGACTTCCATCAGGCTTTTGCCCGCGACGGCTGGCTCGGCATCGCCATGCCCGAAGCCTACGGCGGCTCGGGCCTGGGCATTTCCGAGGCGGCAGTGATGATGCAGGCGATCGCCGAATCGGGCGCCGGCTTCTCCGGCGCGTCCGCGGTGCACATGAACATCTTCGGTCTCAATCCCGTGGTCGTATTCGGCGCCGAGGAGCAGAAGAAGCGGATGCTGCCGCCGCTCATCCAGGGCAAGGAGCGTGCGTGCTTTGCCGTCACCGAACCGAACACCGGCCTCAACACGCGCAACCTGAAGGTGAAGGCGGAGAAGAAGGGCGGCAAGTACTTCGTCTCGGGACAGAAAGTATGGATCTCAACGGCGCAGGTCGCCGAGAAGGTGCTGCTGCTGGCGCGGGCCGAGGCGGGCATCACGCTTTTCTATACGGACCTCGACCGCAAGCACGTCGAGGTGCGCGAGATCGAGAAGATGGGCCGCCACGCGGTCGACTCGAACCAGGTGTTCTTCGACGCCCTGCCGGTGCCCGAGGCCGACCGCATCGGCGAGGAAGGCAAGGGCTTCGAGTACATCCTGCACGGCATGAACCCGGAGCGGATCCTGATCGGCGCCGAGCTGGTCGGGCTGGGGCGCTGCGCGGTGAAGCGCGCCGCGGCGTACGCGAAAGAGCGCATCGTCTTCGACCGGCCGATCGGCCAGAACCAGGGAATCCAGCATCCGCTCGCGGCCAACTGGATGGCGCTCGAGGCGGCGAACCTGATGGCCTTCAAGGCGGCGTGGCTCTATGACCAGGGCAAGCCGTGCGGCGCCGAGTCGAATTCGGCGAAATACCTTGCCGGCGAAGCGTGCTTCGATGCCTGCCAGCAGGCGGTGATGACGCACGGCGGCTTCGGCTACGCCGCCGAGTACCACGTCGAGCGCTACCTGCGCGAAGCGCTGGTCGGCCGCATCGCGCCGATCACGCCGCAGCTCATCCTTTGCTACATCGCCGAGCGGGTGCTCGGCTTGCCCAAATCCTATTGAGAGGGAGGAAACGATGATCCGCATCCTAGCTGTCGCTTTGCTGCTCGCTGCGCCCGTTGCCTACGCCGACATGGCGGCCAACAAGAAGAACGTCGTCGAGTTCTACGAGCAGGCGATCAACAAGAAGGATTTCGAGGCGGCGTCGAAGTACCTGGGTTCGCGCTACATCCAGCACAACCCGGTCGCTCCCGACGGGCCCGAGGGCCTGAAGGGATTCATCGGTTTCCTGAAGAGCAAGTTCCCGGACTCGAAGAGCGAGATCAAGCGCGTCTTCGCCGAGGGCGACTATGTGATCCTGCACGTGCACGCCGTGCGCGAGCCGGGGACCCGGGGGCGCGCCATCATCGACATCTTCCGGCTGGAGAACGGCAAGATCGTCGAACACTGGGACGTGGCGCAGGACGTTCCGGAGAAAGCGGCGAACGCCAACGGCATGTTCTGAGGTGATCGACGACCCGGTCGTCTGGGACCCGCGGCGCTAGGCGGCGCGGCGCTCGCCGGGCATGAGCGTCAGCTCGGCGAACAGGCGGTTCCAGTCGGCGACGAAGCGCTCGATGCCGAAGCGCGCGAGCGCGTTCAGCCGCGCCGCCGCGCCGAGGAGCGCCGCACGCTGCCGGTCGGCGGCGAGCTCGCGCATGCGTACGACCAGCGTCGCCGGATCGGCTTCGAGGAAGCCGTCGATGCCGTGGCGCACCACGCCGTCGATGCCGCCCGCGCCGTAGCCGAGCACCGGCATGCCGATCATCATCGCCCGCAGCAGCGACAGGCTCGGGCTCGCGTAGCGCGCCGGGAAGAAGAAGAAGCGGTAGCGCCCCGCTGCCTGCGCGTCGAACTCGAAGGCGAGGTCGAGCGGCGCGCGCTTCTTCGCCTCGTCGTAGAGATCGATGCCGAGCGCTCGCCGGCGCGTCACGCGCTCGATTACGGCAAGGCCGCGGTCGAGCTCGCCGCTGTAGGCGGCCGGCGGCGGGCTCACGCCCGGCTCGATGACGCGCGTCGGGGTATGGCCGTGGTCCCACATCAGTCGGTTGAAGTGCGAGACATGGACCACCGGCACGTTGGCCTCGCTCACCACATGGCGGCTGTCCACCGGGTGCTCGCGCGGCGGCTCGTGCTCGAGGTAGACCTTTGCCGCCCGGCGCTGCGCGGACGTGAGCAGCTCGTACTGCTCGTCGAGGTAGTGCTGCGGCCGCTGGAAGAGGATCAGGTCGAGCTTCTGCCGGCGCGCCTCCTCGGGGCTCACGGCATGCACGTTGGGCGGCAGGTCGCCATGCTCCGCCCGGCCCCCGGGCGAGACCACGATCAGCTCATGCGGCGTCTGCGCGAGGCAGCGCAGATAGTCCGGACGGGTCGCCCATGTGAAAATCCGCAGTCGGCGCATCGTCACTTTCGGAGCAACCAGCGTTCCCAGCCATGATCCGTCCCTGCGACGAAGGCGACATCCCGCAGATGGTCGAGGTAATCAACGATGCGGCGCGGAAATACCGCGGCGCGATCGCCGCCGACCGCTGGAAGGAGCCGTACATGCCGGAAGCCGAGTTGCGTGAAGAAATCGCCGCCGGCGTGAAGTTCTGGGTGTGGCTCGACGGCGCGCGCGTTGTCAGCGTCATGGGGCTTCAGGACCGCGGCGATGTCGCCCTCATCCGACATGCCTATACCCGCACCGCAGCACAGGGCAGCGGCGCGGGCTCGGCGCTCATGGCGCACCTGCAGACCCTGACCCGCAAGCCGATGCTGGTCGGAACGTGGAAAGCCGCGACCTGGGCGATCCGCTTCTACGAGAAGCGCGGCTTTCGCCTGACCGGGCACCAGGAGAAAGAGCGGCTG
>DATNCP010000126.1:0-2050 GCA_035607175.1 Burkholderiales bacterium | reverse complement strand
CGTCATGACCGGCGACGCGCTGACCGGCGAGCACGAGCGGCTGCAGGCGCGCATGAACCAGTTCTACGAGCGCTTCGAATCGACCCTCAAGCAGGCGCTGCGCGTCGGCTCCGACAGCGATGCCGGCGGCCGCGCCGGCGCACTACTGCGCTACGCCATCGGCTGCATGCACCAGTTCGCGAAGAGCGGCTTCAGCAAGAAGCCGGGCGAGAACTTCGCCGCGCAGAGAAAGTATCTACTGAGCTGAGCAGACTGCGCAGGCCGCGTCCTTCGCGACCTTGACCGAGCGCCACTCGGCGTTCAGCGCATCGAACACCTGGAGCTTTCCGTTCAACGTCGCACCGATGCCTGCGACGAGCTTGATCGCTTCCATCGCCTGCATCGCGCCGATGACGCCGGTGAGCGGCGCGAAGACGCCCATCGTCGAGCACTGCACTTCCTCCACTTCAGCGTCTTCTGGGAACACGCACGAATAACAAGGAGAGGATGGTTTTGATAAGTCAAAAACCATGAGTTGCGCATCGAAGCGAATCGCGGCGCCGGCGACGAGCGGTCTCTTCGCCGCGACGCAGGCGCGGTTGAGCGCATGTCGCGTGGCGAAGTTGTCCGAGCAGTCGAGGACCACGTCGGCGTTCTTCACCAGCTCGGTGAAATCCTCTATTCGCTTGTGGAGCGGCACGATTTGGACGTCGGGGTTGAGCGCCTTCAACGCCGCCTGCGCGGCTTCGACTTTCACCGAGCCGACCGAGTCGGTGCGGTAGAGGATCTGACGCTGCAGATTGGTGAGGTCGACCTTGTCGGAGTCGGCGATGGTCAGGCGGCCGATGCCGGCGGCGGCGAGGTAGAGGGAGGCGGGGCAGCCGAGGCCGCCCGCACCTATTACTAACGCATGCGCCGCCCGCAGCCGCTCCTGGCCTTCGATCCCGACTTCGGGGAGAAGGATGTGGCGGCTGTAGCGGAGGAGCTGCTGGTCGTTCAGTTAGCGGTAGGTTTTGCCGGCTTCGGCGTGTCGCTCTGCGCGACCGTCGGCGACTGGCTCTTCACCGGCTCGCCCTTGAGGAAGGCGACCGCCTGCTGCAGCTGGAAGTCGTCCTTCGAGCCCATCTCGGTCGGCTTCTGCGGCTCGGCCGGCGCCGGCGCAGCGGGTTTGGCGCGCGGCGAAGAAGAAGTCTGCTCCTTCTGCTGCGCGGCGCTGTTCTCGAGGTGGCGCTGCAGGTCGGCTTCGCGCACGCGGATGGCGGTGTCGGTCGGATCCTCGACCGTGATGTCGGGCGTGATGCCGAGCGCCTGGATCGAGCGGCCGCTCGGCGTGTAGTAGCGCGCCGTGGTCAGCTTGATCGCGGTGTTGTTGCCGAGCGGCATGATGGTCTGCACCGAGCCCTTGCCGAAGGTCTGCGTGCCGATCACCTTGGCGCGCTTGTGGTCCTGCAGCGCGCCGGCGACGATCTCGGAAGCCGAAGCCGAGCCGCCGTTCACCAGCACCACCATCGGCACGTTCTTCACCGCCGCGGGCAGGTTGCGCAGCATGTCGTCGCCGCGCCGCGCGTAGTCTTCCGGCGAGGCGTAGAACTTCTTGCGCGCGTCTTCGGCGCGGCCGTCGGTCGAGACGACGAGCGACTTCTGCGGCAGGAACGCCGACGAGATCGCCACCGCGCCGTGCAGCAGGCCGCCCGGATCGTTGCGCAGGTCGAGCACCAGCCCTTTCACCTGACCCTGCTTGAACAGGCCGTCGAGATGCTTCACCAGGCTCTCGGCGGTCGCTTCCTGGAATTGCGAGACGCGGATCCAGGCGTAGCCCGGCTCGATCATCTTCGACTTCACGCTCTGCACGCGGATCACGGCGCGCGTCAGCGTCACGATCACCGGCGCGGTCTCGCCCTTGCGCGAGATCGTCAACGTGATCTGCGTATTCGGCTTGCCGCGCATGCGCTTCACGGCGTCGTTGAGCGACATGCCCTTCACCGGCGTGTCGTCGAGCTTGACGATCAGGTCGCCCGGCTTGACGCCGGCGCGGAACGCGGGCGTGTCCTCGATCGGCGAGATCACCTTG
>DATNCP010000124.1:0-2573 GCA_035607175.1 Burkholderiales bacterium | reverse complement strand
CCGCCTCGTTGAGCGCGACGGTGCGCAGCATGCTCTTGCCGTCGCGCAGGATCTCGGCGTCGAGCAGCGAGCGCTCCTCGACGACGTAGCGGCCTTCGAGGATGGCGCCGACTCCCGAGCGCGTGTCGTCGTGGCCGATGTCGGTCATGAAGCCGACGCGGCCCTGGTTGATGCCGACCAGCGGCACGCCCAGGGGCACCAGCTCGCGGGCGGCGGCGAGCATGGTGCCGTCGCCGCCGATCACGATCGCGAGATCGGCGCCCTTGCCTTCCTTCGCCACTTCGCAGCCGCGAGACTGGAGGAACTCGCGCAACTCGCGCAGCGACGTCTCGACCTCCCGGCTGTGCAGTTTGCCTATGAGGGCGATGCGGCGGAAGGAAGCCATTTCGTCCGAGTGTACAATGATTCGCATGCTCGATAAGCGCGCTCAACTGCTACTCAAGACGCTGATCGAACGGTACATCGAGGAAGGCCAGCCGGTCGGCTCGCGCACGCTGTCGAAGCACTCCGGCCTCGACCTTTCGCCGGCGACGATCCGCAACGTGATGTCGGATCTCGAGGAGCTGGGCTTCATCGCCAGCCCGCACACCTCCGCCGGCCGCATCCCGACGCCCGCCGGCTACCGCTTCTTCGTCGACACGCTGCTGATCATCAAGGAGCTGCCCTCGGGCGACCGCACGCAGCTCGAGGACCAGCTGCATCCGGACAACCCGCAGCGCGTGATCCAGTCCGCGTCGCAGCTCCTTTCGCAGCTGACGCAGTTCGCCGGCGTGGTGATGACGCCGCGGCGGCGCGCGATGACCTTCAAGCACCTCGAGTTCCTGCGCCTGTCGGAGAAGCGCGTGCTGCTGATCGTGGTCACGCCCGAAGGCGACGTGCAGAACCGGATTCTCTTCACCGAGCGCGACTACACGCCGTCCGAGCTGATCGAGGCGGCGAACTACGTCAACCAGCACTACGCCGGGCAGAGCCTCGAGGACGCGCGCACCCGCCTGCAGGGCGAGCTGCGCGAGATCCGCCAGGACATGGTGCAGCTGATGACCGTGGCGCTCGACGCCAGCAACCAGGCCCTCTCGGAAGGCAACGAGCAGTACGTGGTGAGCGGCGAGCGCAATCTCTTCGCCACGCAGGACATCGGCCGCCTGAAGCAGGTGCTCGAGATGTTCGAGCGCAAGACCTCGCTCCTGCAGATCCTCGACCTTTCGCTGCGCGGCCAGGGCGTGCAGGTCTTCATCGGCGGCGAGTCGGGAGTGAACGCGCCCGACGACGTCAGCGTCGTCACCTCGCCCTACAGCGTCGACGGCGAAGTGGTCGGCACCGTCGGCGTCATCGGCCCGACGCGCATGGCCTACGATCGCGTGGTGCCGATCGTCGACATCACCGCGCGCCTCCTCTCCAGCGCTCTGTCCAAGCACTGAAGGGCGTTCTCCTCGTCAATCTCGGCACGCCCGCGGCGCCCACCGCCGAGGCGGTCCGCGCCTATCTCGCCGAGTTCCTTTCTGATCCGAAGGTCGTGGCGCTGCCGCGCTGGCTGCGGCTGCCGATCCTGCACCTCATCGTGCTGCGAACGCGGCCGAAGAAATCCGCCGAGAAGTACGCGCAGATCTGGACGGCCGAAGGTTCTCCCCTGCGTGTGCATACCGAACGGCAGGTGAAGCTGCTGCGCGAGAAGACCGGATGGCCAGTGGAGTACGCGATGCGTTATGGAGAACCGTCTTTGAAGAAATTCTCCAAACCATCCCTGATTTTTCCGCTCTATCCGCAGTACTCGGAAAGCGCTACCGGCAGCGTGCTCGCCCTCGTCAAGGACCGGCCGGCGATCCGCGATTTCCATGACCACCCCGCCTACATCGACGCCCTCGCCGCGGTCGTTCGCCGCCACCGCAGGAATCCGAAGCTCGTCATGAGCTTCCACGGCCTGCCGAAGCGCGGCGGCGAAGAGTACGAGGCGCAGTGCCGCAGGACCGGGGCTCTCCTTTCGCAAAAGCTGAACCTCAAGGATGACGAGTGGCGGGTGACTTTCCAGTCCCGATTCGGCGCAGCGGAGTGGCTGCAGCCCTACACGCAGCCGACGCTCGAGGAGCTGGCGCGCATGGGCGTGAAGGAGGTCGACGTCTTCTGCCCCGGCTTCGTCTCGGATTGCCTCGAGACGCTCGAGGAGCTCGGCATCACCGCGCGCAAGGCGTTCGCCGCGGCCGGCGGCCGGGACCTCAACCTCATCCCCTGCCTGAACGAGGCGCCGGAATGGATCGACGCCATGGCAGCGATCGCATCCAGTCCGGCCTCTCGCCCGTACCCCAGTGATGCTTGATGACCGGGCGATCAAGACCCTCCTGCTGCGTGCGGCAGCGCGGGACGAAGGTTCAGCCGAGGCGTTCCGCCGCCTCTACGAGCTGAGCGCGCCGCTGCTGCTCGGCGTGGCGCAGCGCGTCCTCGCGCGGCGCGAGCTCGCCGAGGAGGTGCTGCACGACGCCTTCGCGCGGATCTGGCACGCCGCGGGAACTTTCGACCCGCTCGCGGCGCAGCCCGTGGCCTGGATGACCGCGATCGTGCGCAACCGCGCCATCGACGTC
>DATNCP010000108.1:0-10860 GCA_035607175.1 Burkholderiales bacterium | reverse complement strand
CGCAAGGTGGCGCATGCCTGAAGTCCTGGAAAGAGTCGCAGAACAAGCGGTCGCCGAGGCGACGCTGCCGACGGTTGCGGTCGTCGGCCTCGGCTATGTCGGGCTGCCGGTCGCGGTCGAGTTCGGCAAGCGCCGGCCGACCATCGGCTACGACCTCTCGAAGAAGCGCGTCGAGAACCTGCGCCATTGCGTCGACACCACCGGCGAGGTCGCCAGCGCCGATCTCGCCGCGGCGAAGCAGCTGCGCGCCACCGCCTACCCGGCGGAGATCGAGCAGGCCGACTTCATCATCGTCGCCGTGCCGACGCCGATCAACGCCGCGCGGCAGCCGGACCTGGGGCCGCTCGAGTCGGCGAGCGAGACCGTCGGCCGCTACATGAAGCAGGGCGCGACGGTGATCTACGAATCGACCGTCTACCCGGGCGCGACCGAGGAAGTCTGCGTGCCGATCCTGGAGAAGCATTCGGGCATGCGCTGGAAGCAGGACTTCCACGTCGGCTACTCGCCCGAGCGCATCAATCCCGGGGATCGGGAGAGGGGCTTTTCCCGGATCCTGAAAGTCGTCTCCGGCGACGACGAAGCGACGCTGGAGAAGGTCGCCGAGCTCTACGGCTCGGTGGTGAAGGCGGGCGTCTACCGTGCGCCGTCGATCAAGGTCGCCGAGGCGGCGAAGGTGATCGAGAACACGCAGCGCGACCTCAACATCGCCTTCGTCAACGAGCTGTCGATCATCTTCGAGAAGCTCGGCCTCGACACCAACGAAGTGCTGAAGGCGGCGGGCACGAAGTGGAACTTCCTCAACTTCAAGCCCGGCCTGGTCGGCGGCCACTGCATCGGCGTCGACCCGTACTACCTGACGCACAAGGCCGAGCTCGCCGGCTACCACCCCGAGGTGATCCTCGCCGGGCGGCGCATCAACGACGGCATGGGCGCGTACGTCGCGCGCAAGACCATCCAGCAGCTGATCCACGCCGGCCGCAGCATCAAGGGCGCGCGCGTCAACATCCTCGGCCTCACCTTCAAGGAGAACGTGCCCGACATCCGCAACTCGAAGGTGATGGACGTGGTGCGCGAGCTGAAGGAGTTCGGCGTCGACGTCCACATCCACGACCCGGCGGCGAGCGCCGAGGAGGCGCTGCACGAGTACGGCGTGCGCCTCGAGGCCTGGCAGGACCTGCCGGCGGCCGACGCGGTCATCCTCGCGGTCGCGCACCAGTCCTACCTCGAGCTGCCGAAGGAAGACCTGCTGAAGAAGGTCGTCCGCCATGGCGTCATCGTCGACATCAAGGGGGTGCTCGACGCGGAGGCGCTCCGTCACCAGGGGATGCGGGTTTGGCGGCTGTAGCGCTACCCGCGGAGGCGCCGGCCCGCAAGCTGCGCGTCGCGCTGTTCGCCGACCGGCGCGGCCAGCCGCGCTGGATCGTCGACGCCTTTCTGCGCGTCGCCGCATCCGACTTCGCCGAAATCGTCCTGATCAGCACCGAGCACGGCGCGCCGAAGCGTTCGCCGCTCGCGTGGCGCATGTACGAGAAGCTCGACCGCTCGCTGTTCGGCGCCGATCCGTCCGACGAGCTGGACCTGCTCGACTGCGTCCCGCACCGGCGCTCGAGCGGCGACCTCGACGTCGCCTTCGCGCTCGGCGACTTCGACGACACGCAGCTCGACGGTGTTGCCCGCCACGGCGTCTGGCGCTTCGCGCTCGACGGCGTGCGCGAAGTCGCCGAGGGACTGCCGGTCACCGGCTCCGGGCTGCACGTGCGGCTGCGTGCCGGCGCCAAGCCGCGCCTCGCCTATCAATCCTGGTCGCGCACCAATTCTCTCTCGGTCGCGCGCAACCGCGACCCGCTGCTGCGCAAGAGCGCCGAGTTCGCCTGGCGCGCGCTGCGCGAGCTGCACCGCAGCGGCCACGGCTGGCTCGAGCAATGCCGGCCGGTGGAAGCGCAGTCGACCGGCGGCTCTGCGAACCTCGACGCCGCCGGCATCGTGCGCATCGCCGGCCGGATGGCCGCCCGCGGCCTCGAGAAGGCGTTGTCGGTGGAGCAGTGGTTCCTCGCCTTTTCCTTTGAGAAAAAAACAATTTCCGGGGACCTGCAAGGCTTCACGCGCCTGATGCCGCCCAAGGACCGCTACTGGGCCGATCCGTTCGTGCTGGAGAAGAACGGCCGGCACTTCGTCTTCTTCGAGGACCTGCCGTTCGCGGCGGGCAAGGCGCACATCTCGATGGTGGAAGTCATGCGCGACGGCGGCTCCACGCCGCCGGTCAAGGTGCTGGAGCGCGACTACCACCTTTCGTACCCGTTCCTGGTCGAGCAGGACGGCGAGCTCTACATGATCCCGGAGAGCGGCCGCAATCGCACCGTCGAGGTCTACCGCTGCGTCGACTTCCCGCTGCGCTGGCGGCTGGAGCGGGTGCTGCTCGACGGCGTGCGCCTGGTCGACGCCACCTTCCACCGCGGCGAGGATCGCTGGTGGATGTTCGCCAATGCCGCCGCCGGCGGCAGCCGCATGTTCGACGACGAGCTGCATTTGTTCCACGCCAGCCGGCTGCTGGGCGAATGGAAGCCGCACGCGCGCAACCCGGTCAAGTCCGATGCACGCTGCGCCCGCCCGGCGGGGCAGCTGGCCTGGCGCAACGGCGCGCTGCTGCGCCCGGCGCAGATCTGCGTGCCGCGCTACGGCGCCGGCATCTCCATGAACCGCGTGCTGCGCCTGACGCCGCACGAATACGCGGAGCGGCAGGTGGAGCGCGTGCTGCCGGCGCCGGAAAGCGGGCTGCTTGGAATTCACACTGTCAATCGCGCCGGCGACCTGACGGTGGTTGACGCCTTTGCACGACGGCGCCGTTTCACCTAGCCGCGCATAACGGCGTCATCACGCGCTCTCAAGATAATCGTCCGGATGACATCCCCCTTTAGCACGAGCTTGCTCATGCTCGGCGCCGCGCCGGAAACGCGCGGCAGCATTGCCGCCGTGGTCGAGGCGTACCGCGCCAACGGCCTGTTTCGCCGCTGGCCGATCGAGTACATCGTCACCCACAGCGATGGCAGCCGCTTCGAGCGCCTCCTGGTCGCCGTGCGGGCTTTGCGCCGTTTCGGCGAGCTGCTGGCGCGCGAGCGGCGCGTCGCGGTGCACTTGCATACCGCCGCGCACGGCAACTTCTGGCGCGACCTGCCCTATATGCTGGCGGCGATTGCCGCCCGCCGGCCGCTGCTGGTGCAGTTGCACGGCGCGGGCTTCGAGCGCTTCTACGACAGCTGCGACACGGCGGCGCGCGCACTCATCCGTTACGTGCTCGAGCGGGCGGCGAGCGTGATCGTCGCCACCGACTCGCGCCGCTCCTGGGTGCGCAGCATCTGTCGCAACGCCAACGCGGTCGCGGTGCCGAACCCGGTGGCGCCGATCGAGGCGGCGCCGGCGCCCGAGCAGCGCAACATGATCCTCTTCCTCGGCAAGCTGAAGCAGTCGAAAGGCATCTTCGACCTGCTGCAGGCCGTAGCCGCGCTGCGCGCCGGCATCCCGGACGTGAGGCTGGTCTGCGCCGGCGACGGCGAGCGCATCGCTGTCGCGCGCCATGCCGAGCGCCTCGGCATCGCCGATGCGGTGAAGTTCACCGGCTGGGTCGGCCCTTCGGGCAAGCGCGCGCTGCTCGAGAACGCCGCGGTGTTCGCGCTGCCGTCCTATGACGAGGCGCTGCCGATGAGCCTGCTCGAGGCCTTGAGCGCCGGCGTGCCGGCCGTCGTCTCGCCGGTGGGCGGCATTCAGGAAGTCGTGGTCGACGGCGTGACCGGATTCCTGGTCGCGCCCGGCGACACGCGCACGCTCGAGCGCCTGCTGCGCAGGCTGCTCGAAGACCGCCCGCTCGCCGAGCGCATCGGCGCCGCGGGCCGCAAGTCGGCGCGCCTGCGCTATGCGCCCGAGCGCGCGATTCCGCGGCTCGAGGCGCTCTATGCCAGCGCCGGCGTCGCCGCGAGCGCCGCCCCGACGCCGCGCACCCAGCCCGAGCTCAAGAAAGCCGCGTGAAACGACCGGCCGTGCTGCTGCTCGGGCCGAGCCGCGACGCGATCAGCGGCGTGACCACGCACGTCAACGCGCTGCTCGAGTCGTCGCTTGCGGGCGAGTTCGCCCTCGAGCATTTCCAGGTCGGCAGCGAGGGCCGCGCCGAAGGCGCGGCCGCGCGCTGGCTGCGCCTCGCCGCCAGCCCGTTCGCGCTCGCCGCCGCGGTGCTGCGCCGGAACATCGCGGTGGTGCACCTCAACACCTCGCTCAACGCCAAGGCGTGGTGGCGCGACCTCGTCTATCTCGTGGTGGCGAAGGCATGCGGCGCGCGCGTCGTCCTGCAGGTGCACGGGGGTGCGCTCGACCGCTTCGTCGTCGTGCTGCGCGCGGCGCTGCGCTGGCCCGATGCCGTCGTCGTGATTTCGCGGCGCGAGCGGGACTCCTGGCGCCGCCTGGTGCCGGGACAGAACGTCGCCTTGCTGCCGAACGGCATCGACTGCGCGCCCTACCTCAAGCACGGCCGGAGCGCCGCCCGAGCCGACGAGCCGCTGCGGCTCGTCTATGTCGGCCGGCTTGCCGCCGCGAAAGGCCTCACCGAGACGATCGAGGCGCTCGCGCTGGCGCGGAGCGAGGGCGTCGCCGCGCGGCTCGTGATCGCCGGCAGCGGGCCCGAGGAGGCGGGGCTGCGTGCGACGGTGCGCGACCTCGGCCTCGAGGACGAGGTGCGCTTCGCCGGCCCGACCACCGGCGAGGAGAAGGCGCTGCTCCTCAGCCAGGCCGACGTCCTCTGCCTCCCCAGCTACAGCGAAGGCATGCCTTATGCGCTGCTCGAGGCGATGGCCGCCGGCGTGGTGCCGGTGGTGACGCCGGTCGGCGGCATTCCCGACGTGGTGCACGACGGCGTGCACGGCGCCTTCGTGCCGGTGCGGGATTGCGATGCGCTCGCGCAGGCGATCGGCGCGCTGGCGCGCGATCGCGCGGCGCTTGCGCGCATGAGCGCCGCCTGCCGCCAGCGCGTCGCCGGCGCCTATTCGATCGAGCGCGTCGCGGCCGACTTCGCGAGCCTCTATTCGTCGTTGTCCACGCCGCGGGAGATGACATGGGCGCCATAGCCGGATGGGTCAGCACCGAGCCGCGCGACGAAAGCGCCCTCGGGCCGATGCTCGAGCGCCTTTCTCACCGTGCCGGCGAGCTCTCGGGCTTCGTCGATCAGCGCAGGAACTGCCAGGTGGTGCTCGGCGCGAACCTCTACGACGCGCAGTCGAGGATCGCCGTCGTTCTGGACGGGGCCATCGCGAATCGCGATGAGCTGCGTGCGTGGCTGGCGAAACGTGGTTTTGAAGCGAAAAGCGATGCCGAATTGCTTCTGCGTGCCTATCAATATTGGGACAAGGACGCGATCAAGCACCTGCGCGGCGCCTTTGCCTTCGCCATCTGGGACGGCCGCAAGGAGCGGCTGCTGCTCGCCCGCGACCGCTTCGGCGAAAAGCCCCTCTATCTGCGCGAGGCCGACGGCGCGCTGTACTTCGCCTCCGAGCCGAAGGCGCTGGCGACCGCGAACGCCGAGGTCGACCTCGAGGCGGTCTGGGAGCACCTCGCGTGCCGCTATGTGCCCGGCCCGCGCACGCTGGTCAAGGGCATCCGCAAGCTGCCGCCGGCGAGCTACGCGCTATGGCATTTCCGCAAACTGCGCGAGACCCGCTACTGGACGCCGCCCGATCGGGCGCCGTATTTCGAAGACCGGGTTCTCGAAGATCCCGTCGCCGGCTTCATCGAGCGCCTCGGCGACGCGGTCAGGCTCGCTCAGCCCGGCGGCGTATTCCTCTCCGGCGGCATCGATTCCGCCGCGATCGTCGCGCTGGCGACGCAGCAGGGGGCGCGCCTCGCCACGTTCTCCGCGGGCTTCGCCGAGGACAAGGCGAGCGAGCTGCCTGCCGCGGCGCGCGCGGCGAAGCATTTCGGCACCGAGCACTACGAGCTCACGATCTCGCAGCGCGACCTGATCGACCGCCTGCCGCGCCTGGTCGCCATGCGCGATGCGCCGCTTTCGCGGCCCTCCGACGTCGCCCTGCATCTCCTCGCCGCGCACGCCGCGCGCGTCACGCCGGTGGTGCTGACGGGCGAGGGCGGCGATGAGGTGCTCGGCGGCTACCGCCGCCACGCCGCCGAGCGCTTCGCCTGGGCGTTCCGCGGCCTGCCGACCGTGCTGGCGATGTTCGCGCCGCTGACGAGCGCCACGCCGCGCCTGCGCGCAGCCGCGGCCAGCCTGCCGCTCGACGACTGGCGCGAGCGCAGCCTGCGCTGGAACGGCGGCTTGACGCGCGACGAGCGCGAGCGCCTGTCCATCAGCGGCATTCAGCACTCTTCGCTTGCATCGTTCGCTGGCGCCGACCCGACCGCGAGCGCGCTGCGGCAGATGCTGTATTTCGAGCAGATGAGCTCGTTGCCCGACAACCTGCTCGAGCGCGCCGACCGCATGGCGATGGCGGCCTCGGTGGAAGTGCGGGCGCCGTTCCTCGACCATCGCTTCGTCGAGTACGTCTCGGCGCTACCCGACGCGCTGCGCGTGCGAGGCGTGTCGACCAAGTGGATCCTGCACTGCGCGCTCGCCCGCCTCGTGCCGCCGAAGGCGCTCAGCCTGCGCCAGGGAGGGTGGTTGCCCGGCGGGTCGCTGCGCGGCGAGTTGAGCGGAGCTGCGCGCGATCACCTCACCGGCTCGTCGTCGCTGACGCGGGCCTACTATGAACCCAAGGTCCTGGACCGCGTGCTCGACGAGCACGACAAGGGCCGCAAGGGACACGAAGAACTGCTGTGGACGCTTCTGAACCTGGAAATCTGGCACCGGACCCAGTCGGCCGCGCGCGCCTGAATCGCAAGCTGGCGTGGACGCTGAACCGCCTGCGGCGCATGTCGCCGGCGGAGGTGGGCTATCGCGTGCTGCGGGCGGTGCAGGCGCGCACCGAGCGCGCGCGCCTGGCGCGAAACGGCGCCGCCATTCCCGCGCCCGACCTCGGCCTGCGGCCGGCGCCGTGGGTCCACGCCGACGCCAGGGTCGAGGCGCAGCCCTACCTCGCCGCCGCCGACCGCATCGTCCAGGGCAGGCTCGACCTGTTCGCGCTGCGCGGCGTCGACATGGGTTCGCCGCCGCGCTGGAACCGCGATCCGAAGACCGGCATCGAGGCGCCGCTCGAATTCGGCAAGCTGCTCGACTATCGCGACGCCGACGTGGTCGGCGACATCAAGTACCTCTGGGAGCCGAACCGCCACCTGCACCTGGTCACGCTGGCGCAAGCATGGGCGTTGACCGGGCGCCGCATCTACCTTGATGTGCTGCAGGAGCACCTCGACAGCTGGTTCCTCGCCTGTCCCTACGGCTACGGCCCGAACTGGGCGAGCTCGCTGGAAGTCGCGCTGCGCCTCGTCAACTGGTCCGCGGCCTGGCAGCTGCTCGGCGGAAACGATGCAAAGGTTTTTTCTTCCCCGGAGGGCATCCTGTTCCGGACGCGCTGGCTCAACTCCATCTACGAGCACGCGCGCTTCGTCAGCGGCTGGTTCTCGCTGCATTCCTCGGCCAACAACCACCTGATCGGCGAGGCGGCGGGGCTGTTCATCGCCGGGCTCACCTGGCCGCACTGGCGGGAGGCGAAGGACTGGGTTTCTTCGTCGAAAGGCATCCTGGAGAGGGAAGCGCTCGCGCAGAACGCGCCGGACGGCGTCAACCGCGAGCAGGCGCACTGGTACCAGCAGTTCGTGCTCGACATGCTGGTGAGCTGCCTGCTCGCCGGCAAGGCGAACCGGCAGTGGTTCTCGGCCGACTACGAGTCGCGCATCGAAGCGATGATGGACTTCATCGCCTCCACGATGGACTGCGGCGGCAACGTGCCGATGTTCGGCGACGCCGACGACGGCATGCTGCTGCGCCTCGCGCCCGACAGCGCGTTCTCGCCCTGGCGCTCGCTGCTCGCCACCGGCGCGCTGCTCTTCCGCCGCGGCGACTTCAAGTTGAAAAGCGGAGGGTTGGACGACAAGACGCGCTGGCTTTTTGGCGTGGACGCGCAGGCGCAGTTCGACGCGCTCGACGTCGAGAAGACGCGCCTGCCGATCCGCCAGACCTTTCCCGAGGGCGGCTACTTCGTGCTCGGCTGCGACTTCGAGACGCCGCGCGAGATTCGCCTGGTCGCCGACGCCGGCCCGCTCGGCTACCGCTCGATCGCCGCGCACGGACACGCCGACGCGCTGTCGTTCACGCTCTCGCTCGGCGGCCGCGAGGTCCTGGTCGACCCGGGCACCTACGCCTACCACACGCAGGGGCGCTGGCGCGACTACTTCCGCGGCACCAGCGCCCACAACACGCTGCGCGTCGACGGCTACGACCAGTCGGTGCCCGGCGGGAACTTCATGTGGATGAAGCACGCGCGCGCCGGCTGCAGCCTCTGGCTCTCCTCCACCGAGAAGGACAGCTTCGAGGGCTGGCACGACGGCTACGCGCGCCTCGAGGATCCGGTGAAGCACCGCCGGCTGATCGAGCTCGACAAGAGAACCCGGCGCATCCTGGTCGAGGACACGGTCGAGTCCGAGGACGAGCACGAGGTCGAGCTCTTCTTCCATTGCGCCGAGGACTGGCAGGTCGAGGCCATCCCCGGCGGCTACCGCATCGGCCGCGACGACGTGCCGGCGGTGCAGCTGCTTCTGCCGACGCTGGAGGGCGCGCAGTCGGCCGTGCAGCGCGGCAACCTCGCGCCGATGCTCGGCTGGATCTCGCGCAGCTTCGATTCGCGCGCGCCCTCGAGCACCATCGTCTGGCGCGCGCGCATCATGGGCCGCGCCGTGCTGCGCAGCGAGATCGTCGTCGACGGTTAGCGGTATGGAAGTTGCAGCGCCGGAGCATGGACCTCGGTAGCCAGCGCTCAAGCTCGAACGTCGAGGACCGCCGCGGCGTCGGCATGGTCGGCGGCGGGCTCGGCATCGGCGGCATCGCCGTGGCGGTCATCGCCTATCTGCTCGGCTTCGATCCGGGAACGGCGATCCAGGTCGGGCAGCAGGTCTCCCCGCAGCAGGAAAGCCGGCCGGCCGCCAAGGGCGCGCCGGCGGACGACATGGGCCAGTTCGTCGCGAAGGTGCTCGGCAGCACCGAGGACGTCTGGAGCGCCGTCTTCAAGCGCTCGGGCGCGCAATACCGGGCCCCGACGCTGGTGCTCTACGAGGGCCAGGTGCGCTCCGCCTGCGGCATCGGCCAGGCGGCGATGGGGCCGTTCTACTGCCCCGGCGACGAGAAGCTCTACATCGACCTTGCCTTCTACCGGGAGCTGCAGACGCGCTTTCGCGCGCCGGGCGACTTCGCCCAGGCCTACGTGATCGCGCACGAGGTCGGGCACCACGTGCAGAAGCTGACCGGCGCGCCCCGGCCGAAATCCAACCAGGCTTCGGTGCGCAACGAGCTGCAGGCCGATTGCTATGCCGGCGTGTGGGGACACTACGCGGGCACGATGCGGCAGCTCAGCGCGGGCGACCTCGAGGAGGCGCTCGCCGCGGCGAACGCCATCGGCGACGATCGGCTGCAGAAGCAGGTGCAGGGCAGGGTGGTGCCCGACTCCTTCACCCACGGAACTTCCGAGCAGAGGATGCGCGCCTTCCGGCGCGGCTTCGATTCCGGAAATCCGAAGGACTGTTCGGACTAGGCGACGCTGCCCGGTCGGACTACGCTTTTCGGGCCGCGTCCGGGGGTCCGCGAGAGGAATTTCGCGCATCCTCGCGGCTATGAAAATCTGCGTTCTGGGGCTCGGATACGTCGGGGCTGTATCCGCCGCCTGCCTGGCAAAAGAAGGCCACGAAATCATCGGCGTCGATCCCGAGAACACCAAGGTCGACCTCATCAATTCCGGCCGCTCGCCGATCATCGAGAAGGACCTGCCGGAGATCATCGAAGAGCAGGTCGGGCGCGGCCGGCTGCGCGCGACCAGCGACGTTGCCGAAGCGGTGCGCATCAGCGACCTGGTGTTCGTCTGCGTCGGCACGCCCAGCCTGTCGAACGGCGGCATCGACCTCAAGTACATCAAGCGCGTGTGCGAGCAGATCGGCCGCACGCTCGCGAACCACGCCGGCGCGCCGGTGATCGTCATGCGCAGCACCATGCTGCCCGGGACGATGCGCGAAGTTGTCATCCCTCTGCTGGAAAAGCACTCGGGAAAACGCGCCGGAGAGGAATTCGGCCTGTGCATCAACCCCGAATTCCTGCGCGAAGGCACGGCGGTGCACGATTACCACCACCCGCCCAAGACCGTGATCGGCGAGGTCAGCCGCGCCAGCGGCGACCTTCTCGCTGCGCTCTACGCCAAGACCCCGGGGCCGCAGATCCGCACCGACATCGAGACGGCGGAGATGGTGAAGTACGCCGACAACTGCTGGCACGCGGTCAAGGTCGGCTTCGCCAACGAGGTCGGCAGCCTGTGCAAGGCGCTCGACGTCGATGCGCACCGCGTGATGGAGATCTTCTGCCAGGACCAGAAGCTCAACCTCTCGCCCTACTACCTCAAGCCCGGCTTCGCCTTCGGCGGCTCCTGCCTGCCGAAGGACCTGCGGGCGCTGCTCTACAAGGCGAAGACGCTCGACGTCTCGCTGCCGATTCTTTCCGCGGTGCTGCCGTCCAACCAGCTGCAGATCGAGCGCGGCGTGCAGGCGGTGGTGGAGAAGGGCAACCGGAAGATCGGCATCCTCGGCTTCAGCTTCAAGGCCGGCACCGACGACCTGCGCGAGAGCCCGATGGTCGAGCTCACCGAGCGGCTGATCGGCAAGGGCTACGACCTGCGCGTCTACGACCGCAACGTCAGCCTCGCCTGCCTGCACGGCGCCAACAAGGACTACATC
>DATNCP010000097.1:0-12522 GCA_035607175.1 Burkholderiales bacterium | reverse complement strand
CCTCCCTCGGGTCGTACCCGATGTAGATCTGCAGCACGGCTAGAGCCGGTAGGCGACGGTGGTCATCACCTTCGAGGCGATGCGCATCGCGCGCTTCGCGCCCTCGGGCAGCTCGGCGGCGCCGAGCTCGATCGCGCTGGCCCGGTGGCGCGCCTCGTCGGCGCGCATCGCTTCCACCACGGCGCGGGTGCGCCGGTCGGCCGCCGGCAGCACCTCGAGGTGCCCAGTCAGATGCTCCTCGACCTGCCGTTCGGTCTCGGCGAGGAAGGCGAAATTCCAGCGGTCGCCGAGCGCGCCGGCGACCGCGCCGATCGCGAGCGAGCCCGCGTACCACAACGGATTGAGAAGGCTCGGCCTGCCGCCGAGCTCGCGGATCCGGTCCGCGCTCCAGGCGAGATGGTCCTGCTCCTCGCGCGACGCCTGCTCGAGCGCGGCGCGCGCGCCCGCGTCGCGCGCGGTGAGGGCCTGGCCCTGGTAGAGCGCCTGCGCGCAGACTTCGCCCACATGATTGACGCGCATCAGCGCCGCCGCGTGCTCGCGCTCGGCGGCGCTCAGCTCGGCCTCGGTGATGCTTTCGGCGGGCGAGCGCCGCGCCGCCTCGGCGACGCCGGCAACCGCGCGCAGCGCGCGGTCGAATTCGCCGATCAGACTATCCACGGAGAACATGCAAAAGAGACTAACAGAAAAAAAACGGGCGCCCGAAGGCGCCCGTCCGTACTCCCTGATGCCTAGCTTAGAAGCGGTGCGTCATGCTCACGAAGAACGTGCTCACGTCCGAACCGAAGAGCGGGGTGTTGGAGAAGCCCGTCTGGGTGGGCGGAGCGCCGGTCCACGTGAACTGCGCGTTCGCCTTGTTGTCGATCTTGGCGTAGCCAATGCCGACGTTGGTGCGCTTCGAGAAGCGATGCTCGTAGCCGATGTTGTACTGCTTCGCACCGGTGTTCGAGGTGTGCGACGTCGCAACGCTCGTCGCGCCGATCACGCCTTCGAGGTCCTTGGCGACCGAGTACGACGCCCGGATCGAACCCGGGCCAACCGGTACCGCCAGCGCCAGGGCGTATTGCTTCGCCTTGATGTCGCCATCGCCGGAACAGCCGGCCGGAAGGCCGATCGCGCTCGTCACGCACTTGTACTTCATCGTTTCATAGGCGACGCCCACGTCGAGGACACCGAAGTTCCAGCCACCCTTAATAGCGTAGCCGGTGTCGGTGCCGCCGAGGCTGGTGTAGTCCTTATGGCGATCAGCCGCCAAGCCGACGCGCGCCCGGCCGCCCATGCCGGCCCATTGCACCGAGCCCGACATCGCCGACGGATCGGCGTTGGTGGACGCGTTGCCCTGCGCCTTGCCTTCGTCGGTCTGATAGGCAAACTTGACCTGCACGCCCGCCATCACCGGCGACTGATAGAAGATCGCCTGGGAGAACCGGCGCCAGAACGGATGGCCGACTCCACCTGCGCCTTCGATTGCATCGCACGAGACCGCAGCCGCGGCAACGCCTTGGCCGTTGTTGGTGCAGTTCGGGTTCGGCGCCGTGCCAGTCGTTTCCCTGCGGCCGATGATCGACGTCACCGGTCCCCAGTAGCCGACCGTGCCAATGCCCCAGAGTGCGTCGAGGTCCGCCCACGGCGTGGTCCACTGGCCGAGGAAGATGTTACCGAAGCCGCCCTGCATGCCGACCGCGCTGTTCCGCGACGCCGGTGTGATGGCCCCGTTGTTCGACCGCTCCATCGGTGCGTTCTGCTCGAACTGGCCCCAGGCAGCGAGACCGCCGCCGAGGCTTTCACGAGCGCGAATGCCGTAGTTCGACGCGCCTTGCGACACGTCCCACTTCGACACCCCGCTCTGGGATGCGCCGGGTGCAGCGCCATCGAGCGTCTGCCCGGCCGTACCATCGGAGTACTTGAACTGACCGATCGCCATGTTGATCGTGCCGTACACCTCGACGGCGTTCTGCGCCATCGCGATGCCGGGCACGGCCAACGCGCCGGCCACTGCTACGGTTAATAGTTTCTTCTGCATGCTGAACTCCTCTCTGTTTGAATCCAGGCGCAACGCCGATCGGTCGCGCGCCAACCCCTCAATCGAGAAGTCCCATGCAGTGTGCCCAACGCCCCTTTGAGAAACCAAGGATTCCGGGCTTGTCAGGGAGTGTTTGGCCGCCCCCGTTGTGAATTCCCAACACTCGAATCTAAGACTCGTTTTGCTGCGCCGCGGCAAAAAACAGTCCTCGCAGTGCTTCTCCCGGGTCGGCAGCGCGCATGAAGGCCTCGCCAACCAGGAATGTTTCTACGCCGTGACCGCGCATGCGCGCCACGTCCTCGGGAGCGAGGATTCCGCTCTCGGTGACGACGATTCGTCCCCGAGGGACGCGCGGCAGGAGATCGATCGTCGTCTCGAGGTGCGTCTCGAAGGTTTTCAGGTTGCGGTTGTTGATGCCGATGAGCGGCGTCTGCAGCGCGGACGCGTGCTCGAGCTCCGCCGCGTCGTGCACTTCGACGAGCACGGCCATGCCCAGCTCCCGCGCCGCGCTTTCCAGCTCGAGCATCTGCGAGCGGGAAAGGCATGCCGCGATGAGCAGGATGCAATCGGCGCCGAGCGCGCGCGACTCCTGGACCTGCCAGGGATCGATGACGAAATCCTTGCGCAGCGCAGGCAATCCACACGCCGCGCGAGCCGCCTTCAAGTGCTCCGCGTCGCCCTGGAAGAACTCCTTGTCAGTAAGGACTGACATGCAGGCGGCGCCGCTCTTTTCATAGCTCCGGGCGATCGCGGCGGGATCGAAACTGGCGCGCAGGACGCCCCGCGAGGGGCTTGCTTTCTTGATCTCGGCGATGACCGCCGGTTGCTTATGGCGCAGTGCAGCAACGAAGTCCCGGACCGCCCCCCCTCCCTTGGGGTTCGGGAGGCGCGCCTTGGCCGCGGCGACCTCGCGGCGCTTTACCTCCAGGATCCGATCGAGGACGTTCACTGCCTCATTTCCCCTTGAGTTTCTGCGTGAACGCGACGAACTCTTCCAGCTTGCGCTTCGCCGCGCCGCTCTTGATCACCTGGCTCGCCTTCTCGACGCCGGCCTTGTGGCTGTCGGCGCGTCCGGCGACGTAGATGGCCGCGCCGGCGTTGAGCGCGACGATGTTGTGCGCCGGTCCCGGCTGGCCTTCGAGCACGGCGACGATCATCGCCTTCGATTCGTCCACCGTGGTGACGGTGATCGCGCGCCGGTCGTAGAGCTCGAGGCCGAACTGGCCGGGGTTGAGGATGTACTCGTTGATCTGGCCGTCCTTCAGCTCGCCGACCATCGTGTCGCCGGAGGTCGAGATCTCGTCCAGGCCGTCGAGGCCGTAGACCACCATGACGTGCTTCGAGCCGAGGCGCTGCAGCACGCGCACCTGGATGCCGACCAGGTCCGAGTGGAACACGCCGAGCACCTGGTTCTTCGCGCCCGCCGGGTTGGTGAGCGGCCCGAGGATGTTGAAGATGGTGCGCACGCCCAGGTCCTTGCGCACCGGCGCCGCGTGCTTCATCGCCGCGTGGTGCGCGGGGGCGAACATGAAGCCGAGGCCGAGCTTCTCGATCGCCTGGCCGGTCTGCTCCGGCGTCAGCGCGATGTTGGCGCCGAGCGCCTCGAGCACCTCGGCGCTGCCCGAGGACGAGGACACCGAGCGCCCCATGTGCTTCGCCACCTTGGCGCCGGCCGCGGCGGCGACGAACGCCGCGCAGGTCGAGACGTTGAAGGTATGCGCCGAATCGCCGCCGGTGCCGCAGGTGTCGACGAGGTGCTTGTCGTCCTTCACTTCCACCGGCGTCGCCAGCTCGCGCATCACCTGCGCCGCCGCGGCGATCTCGCCGATCGTCTCCTTCTTCACGCGCAGGCCCATGATGAAGCCGGCGATCTGCGCCTGGCTGAGCTCGCCGCGCATGATCTGGCGCATGATGTGCAGCATCTCGTCGTGGAACACCTCGCGGTGCTCGACGGTGCGCTGGATCGCTTCGGCGATGGTGATCTGCTTCATGGTCGTTTCCCCTCGATGAAATTTTGCAGCATTTTGTGTCCGTGTTCCGTGAGCAGCGCTTCGGGATGGAACTGCACCCCCTCGACCGGCAGGCTGCGGTGGCGGAGGCCCATGATTTCCCCGTCCTCCGACCGCGCCGTTACCTGAAGATCTTCAGGTAACGACCCTTCCTGAACCACCAGCGAGTGGTAGCGCGTCGCGACGAACTCGTTGGGGATGTTCCTGAAAACCCCCTTCTCGTCGTGCCGGATGTGCGAAGTCTTGCCGTGCATCACCTGCCCCGCGCGCACCACCTTGCCGCCGAACGCCTGGCCGATCGCCTGGTGGCCGAGGCAGACGCCGAGGATCGGCGCTTTCACCTGCGTGATGGCCTCGAGACTGATCCCCGCCTCGCTCGGCGTGCAGGGACCAGGCGAAACCACCAGGTGCGAAGGCCGAAGACCCCGCAGCGTGGCGAGGGAAATCTGGTCGTTCCTGAACACCTTCACCTCGGCGCCCAGCTCCCAGAGGTACTGCACCAGGTTCCAGGTGAACGAGTCGTAGTTGTCGATGACGGCAATCATGAGCACCTCGCCGCCGCCTTGAGGATGGCGCGCGCCTTGTGCTTCGTCTCCTCCCATTCCGAGCTCGGGTCGGAGTCGGCGACGATGCCGGCCGCCGCCTGCACGTGCAGCCGGCCGTCCTTCACCACCGCGGTGCGGATGCCGATCGCGACGTCCATGTCGCCGTTGAAGCCGAGGTAGCCGACCGCACCGCTGTAGACGCCGCGCTTCACCGGCTCGAGCTCGTCGATGATCTGCATCGCGCGCACCTTGGGCGCGCCGGTGACCGTGCCCGCGGGGAAGGTGGCCTTCAGCACGTCGACGGCATCGAGGCCGTCGGCGGCGCGTCCCTCGACGTTGGAGACGATGTGCATCACGTGCGAATAGCGCTCGATCATCATGCGATCGGTGACGCGCACGCTGCCCGCCTTCGCGACGCGGCCGACGTCGTTGCGGCCGAGGTCGATCAGCATCACGTGCTCGGCGCGCTCCTTCGGGTCGGCGAGCAGCTCCTGCGCACGCGCCGCGTCCTCCTGAGGGTTGGCGCCCCTCGGGCGCGTGCCGGCGATCGGCCGCAGCGTGACGGTGCCGCCGGAAAGCCGCACCAGGATCTCGGGCGAAGCGCCGACCACGTGGTGGTCGCCGAAGTCGAAATAGAACATGTAGGGCGAGGGATTCACGCCGCGCAGCGACCGGTAGAGAGAAAGCGGGCCGGCGCTGAAGGCGCGCGAGCTGCGCTGCGAGATCTGCACCTGCATCACGTCGCCGGCGAGGATGTACTTCTTGCAGCGATGCACCGCTTCCAGGAATTGCGCTTCGGTGATGGAGCGCTCGGGCTCCGGCTCGCTCGCGTCGGCGAAGCTTTCGAGCACGGCCTCCTGCGGCAGCGGCCGCGCGAGGCGCGCGCGCAGGCGCTCGAGGCGCTCCTTCGCCACGCGCAGCGCGTCGGGCTGCTGCGGATCGGCGTAGACGACGAGGTAGAGCTTGCCCAGCACGTTGTCGACCACGGCGAGCTCGTCCGAGACGAGGAGCAGCATGTCGGGCGTGCCCAGCGGATCGGGCTTCTCTCCGCCGAGCGCCTTTTTCTCGATGTGGCGCACGGCCTCGTAGCCGAAATAGCCCGCGAGGCCGCCGCCGAAGCGCAGCGCCGCCGGCACCGGCGCGACGTTCTGGCGTGCGAGCCAGGCGCGCACCACTTCGAACGGGTCGCCCTCGGTGCTCTCGAGGACCACGTCGGCGCCGCGTGCGTCGCGCAGCAGGCGCCTGACTTTCCGGCCGCGCGCTTCGATCCTCTCCGCGCAGGAGAGGCCGATGAAGGAGTAGCGGCCGAAGCGCTCGCCGCCGACCACCGATTCGAGCAGGTAGGAGTACGGGCCGCCGGCGAGCAGCATGTAGACCGCGAGGGGCGTGTAGAGGTCGGCGCTCGCCTCGGCGATGACGGGGATGCGGTTGTGGCCGGCGGCAGCCAGCCTGGAAAATTCTGCTTCGGTCACGACTCTCTCCGGTACTGCGACTGCGAACGACGGGAACTGCTAGGGATGTGCTAGCGGGACCAGCGACGCCAACGGAGAGAGAGAGATTGCATCTGGGACAACTATAGCACGGCCAATTTGTCGCGCATCTGGCGAATCGTCGCGGCGTAATCCTTCGAGCCGAAGATCGCCGATCCGGCGACGAAGGTGTCCGCGCCCGCCTTGGCCACCTCGGCGATGTTGTCGGTCTTGATGCCGCCGTCGACCTCGAGCCAGATGTCGCGGCCCGTCTTGTCGATGCGTTTGCGCACCTCCGAGACCTTCGGCAGCACCGAGCGGATGAACTGCTGGCCGCCGAAGCCGGGGTTGACCGACATCAGCAGCACCAGGTCGAGCTTGTCGAGGGTGTGGTCGAGAAACGACAGCGGCGAGGCCGGGTTGAGCACCAATCCCGCCTTGCAGCCGTTCTCCTTGATGAGCGCGATGGTGCGATCGACGTGCTCGGACGCCTCGGGATGGAAGCTGATGATGCTCGCGCCGGCCTTGGCGAAATCCGGGATCAGGCGGTCGACCGGCCGCACCATCAGATGCACGTCGAGCGGCAGCTTGACGTGCGGCTTCAGCGCGGCGCAGACCAGCGGCCCCACCGTGAGGTTCGGCACGTAGTGGTTGTCCATGACGTCGAAGTGGATCAGGTCGGCGCCGGCGGAGGCCACGGCGCGCACTTCCTCGCCGAGGCGGGCGAAGTCCGCGGAGAGGATGCTCGGCGCGATGCGGAAGGCCATGGCGCGCGAGTTTACAATGCGGGTTCATGGCGCAGGCGAAAAACTACGAGGTCGCGGTGTCGACGCAGACACAGTACCTTCCCGACCAGTCCGACGAGTCCGCGAGCCGCTACGTCTTCGCCTACACCATCACCATCCGCAACGCCGGCGCGGTCGCGGCGCAGCTGATCAGCCGCCACTGGATCATCACCGACGCGCAGGGCCTGGTGCAGGAAGTGCGCGGCATGGGCGTGGTCGGCGCGCAGCCGACGCTGCAGCCGGGCGAGCAGTTCGAGTACACCAGCGGCGCCTCGATCGCCACCCAGGTCGGCACGATGCGCGGCACCTACCAGATGGTCGCCGCCGACGGCACCCGCTTCGAGGCAACCATTCCGCAGTTCACGCTGTCAGTACCACGAGTGCTGCATTGAACCGCGGGCCTACTTTTTCTTCGGCCAGGTCCACCAGACGATCAGCAGCAGCAACGCAAGCGCCACGCCGGCTTCGAGATAGATGACCCACATATTTTCGCGCGCGCTCCCCGGCCTGATTGTACTGGCGGCGCTCATCTTGGTTTCCTGTACGCCCCTGCCGCCAAAGCCCGAGCCGACGCCGCCCCCGGCCAAGCCGCCTGCAGGACCGGAAACCGCGCTCTATCAGGAAGTCGGCTTCGACGCCCTGCCCGGCTGGCCGCAGGCCTCGCTTTCGCAGAGCCTGCGCGTCTTCCTCGTCGGCTGCGGCCGGCCGCCGGCGCCCCTGCTCGTCGCCTGCGAGCTCGCGGCGCGCGTCCCGGCGGGAGACGAAACGGCGGCGCGGCAGTTCTTCGAGTCGCAGTTCATCGCCTATTCATTGCGTTCCTCGACATCCGGGGATGTCGGCCTGCTCACCGGCTACTACGAGCCGGTCATCGACGGGGCTCGCCTGCGCGACACCGACAACCGCTATCCCATCTACGGCATCCCGGACGACCTGATCGTCGTCGACCTGGCGTCCGTGAATCCGGATGTGCGCAACATGCGCCTGCGCGGACGGCTGGAAGGGCGGCGGCTGGTGCCTTACTGGTCGCGCGCCGAGATCGAGGCGCGCGAGCCGCTGTCGGCACCGGTGATCGCCTGGACGAGCGATCCGGTCGAGCTTTTCTTCCTGCAGATCCAGGGCTCGGGACAGGTCCGGCTGCCCGACGGCGCGCGCATGCGCATCGGCTACGCCGACCAGAACGGCCATCCGTTCCGCTCGCTCGGGCGCTATCTGGTCGAGCGCGGCGAAATGACGCTCGACCAGGCGTCGATGCAGACCATCAAGACGTGGGCGGCGGCGAACCCGCACAAGCTGCGCGAGGCGCTCAACGTCAACCCGAGCTACGTCTTCTTCCGCGAAGTGAAGGGACAGGAAGGACCGATCGGCGCGCAGAACGTGCCGCTCACCGCCGGCTACAGCCTCGCGGTCGACCGGCGCTTCGTCGCGCTCGGCACGCCGATCTACCTCGCCACCAACGTGCCGCTGTCGGAGGAGCGCCTCGAGCGCCTGATGGTGGCGCAGGACACCGGCGGCGCGATCCGCGGCGTGGTGCGCGGCGACTTCTACTGGGGTAGCGGCCCGGAAGCGGGCGCGCAGGCGGGACGCATGCGCAACGCGGCGAAGATGTGGCTGCTCTGGCCGCGCGGCATGGCGCTGCCGCGCGATCCCTCCTCTACTTGCTGCTAGCGACCTGGTCGAGCATCTGGCGCAGGTCCGCCGGCGACATCGCGCCGGCGATGCGCTCGCCGTTGGCGAGATAGAGCGTCGGCGTGCTGTTGACGCCGAGCTTGTGGCCGAGCTCGAGGTTCTTCTCGACCGGGTTTTCGCAGGAAGTGCTCCCCGCCGGCGGCTTGCCGCGCAGCGCGAGATCGAGCCAGGCCTTCGACTTGTCGGCGGAGCACCAGACCGCCTTCGAGTGGTCGGCGAGGTCCGGCTTGATCACCGGGAACATGAAGACGTAGATGGTGATGTTGTCGATCTGCTGCAGCGTCTGCTCGAACTGCTTGCAGTAAGGGCAGTAGGGATCGGAGAACATCACCAACACGCGCTTGCCGTTGCCGCGCTGCACCTTCACCGCCTGCGCGAGCGGCAGCGATTCGAACTTGATCGCGTTGAATTTTCGCAGCCGCGCTTCGGTGAGGTCCTTGTCGGCCTTGGTCTCGTAGATCTTGCCGACGATGATGTGCGTCGCGGTGGCGTCGGTGTAGAGGATGCGCACGCCGTCTTCGCCACGGAAGCGCACTTCGTATAGGCCGAGCGGCCCGCGCTCGACGCCCTCGATCTTGGCGCCGCCGAGCTTGGTCTCGAGCACCTTGCGGATCTGCGCCTCGTCGGCGAGCGCCGGCATCGAGAGTGTCGCCGCCAAGACCCAACCCCAGAGAGTGCGCATCAGCCCATCGCTTGTCGAATGAGAAGGTTCTTTAGGACCGGCAGGCGGTCGGTCAGGTTCAACCCGGCGTTGCGCAGCCGCGACCATCGCCCGCCCTCGCTGCCGAAGAGACGGAACAGCCCGTCGACCACGGCATTCATCGCCAGTATAGGCTCGGCGCGGGCGCGCTCATAGCGGCGCAGCAGTCGCAGCTCGCCGGGATCGCGGCCCGGCTCGCGCCCCGCCAGCACCTCCGCCAGCGCCTGCGCATCCTGCAAGCCGAGGTTAAGGCCCTGGCCGGCGAGCGGATGGATGACGTGCGCCGCGTCGCCGACCAGCGCCACGCGCGGCTGCACCAGGCGCTGCGCGCGCAGTTGCCGCAGCGGGTACTGCTTCGGCGGCGTCGAGAGCGAGAGCCTGCCGAACGCGCCGCGCGATGCGTCTTCGACTTCGCGGCAAAGCGCTTCCGGCTGCAATCGGGTGACGCTTTCGGCGCGCGACGCGGGCAGCGACCACACCATCGAGACCTGGTCGCCGGGGAGCGGGAGAAGCGCGAGCACCGGGCCGCCCTGGAACCACTGGACCGCGGCGCCGCGGTGCGCCTTCTCGCAGCGAAAGTTCGCCACCACCGCAGCCTGCGCATAGCCTTTTTCGCTCGCGGCGATGCCGGCCGCGCGGCGCACGAAGGAATTGGCGCCGTCGGCGCCGACGACCAGCGCGCTCGTCACCCGCCGGCCGTCGCGCAGCGTCAGGACCGCGTTTCTTTCGCCCGCCTCGAGCCGCTCGCACTCGGCCGGGGCGAGAACCTCGGCCGGCAGCGCCTGCCAGAGAGCATCCTGCAGCGCCGAGTCCTCGACGATCCACGCCAGTTCCGGAACGCCGGCGCGGTAGGCGTCGAACTCGAGGCTCGAGCGGCCGTCGTCGCCGAACACGCGCATCGCGAGCACCGGCTGAACGCGCTCGGCCGGAATGCGCCGCCAGACGTCGAGCCGTCGCAGCAGCTCGACGTTGGCGGGGCTGAGCGCGTAGACGCGAGCGTCGAACGCGCCACCCGGGGCCGTCGCCGCGATGCGGCGCTCGTGCGACACGAGGGCGGTGCGCAGCCCGCGCGCGGCGAGCGCGAGGCAGGCGCCGACGGGTCCTCCCCCGACCACGATCAGGTCATGGTCCCGGCTTATAATGGCGGTATCGATCGACGTGGCGAATTAGCTCAGCTGGTTAGAGCAGCGGAATCATAATCCGTGTGTCCGGGGTTCGAGTCCCTGATTCGCCACCATTTTCCTTCCCCCAGATGAGAGCCCTCCTCGTCGCTTTTCTCGCCTGCTGGAGCTGCGCCGCCGCCGCGCAGCTGCGCACCATCCCGAACGAGGCACGGGTCGGGACGCTGCGCTACCTCGGCGCAATGCAGGTCGAGCTCGACGGCAATCCGCAGCAGCTCGCCCCCGGCGCGCGGATCCGCGACGGCGACAACCGCCTGGTCCTGCCTACGGCGCTGCAGGAACGCGAGCAGGTGCGCTACCTGCTCGACAGCACCGGCCAGGTTTTCCGGGTGTGGATCCTGTCCGCGCCGGAAAAAGCAGCTCTGCCGCAACCGCCCTCCCCCTTCCCGCAATGAAGAAGCTCTTCCTGCGCACCTTCGGCTGCCAGATGAACGAGTACGACTCGGACCGCATCGCCGATCTGATGCGCGCCGCCGAGGGCCTCGAGAGCGCCGAGCGGCCCGACGATGCCGACCTGATCGTGTTCAACACCTGCTCGGTGCGCGAGAAGGCGCAGGAAAAAGTGTTCGCCGACCTCGGCCGCGTCAAGCATCTCAAGCAGGCCAATCCCGGGCTGATGATCGCGGTGGGCGGCTGCGTCGCCAGCCAGGAGGGCCCGGCGATCGTCGCGCGCGCGCCGTACGTCGACGTGGTGTTCGGCCCGCAGACGCTGCACCGCCTGCCCGAGCTGCTCGCGCGCCGGCGCGCCACCGGCAAGCCGCAGGTCGACATCAGCTTCCCGGAGATCGAGAAGTTCGACCACCTGCCGCCGGCGCGCGTCGAAGGCGCAACCGCTTTCGTCTCGATCATGGAAGGCTGCAGCAAGTATTGCAGCTTCTGCGTCGTGCCCTACACGCGCGGCGAGGAAGTGTCGCGCCCCTTCGACGACGTGGTCGCCGAAATCGCTTCGCTGGAGGTAAAAGAGATCACGCTTCTCGGCCAGAACGTCAATGCATGGCGCGCAACGATCGACGGCGCGCCTGCCGATTTCGCCGAGCTGCTGTACTTCGTGAGCGAGATCCCGGGCATCGAGCGGATCCGCTACACCACCTCGCACCCGCGCGAATTCACGCAGCGGCTGATCGACGCGCATCGCGAGCTGCCGAAGCTCGCGTCGCACCTGCACCTGCCGGTGCAGTCGGGAAGCGACCGCGTGCTCGCGGCGATGAAGCGCGGCTACACCGCGCTCGAGTACCGCTCGATCGTGCGGCGCCTGCGCCAGGCGAAGCCGGGCTTGAGCCTCACGTCGGATTTCATCGTCGGCTTCCCCGGCGAGACCGAAGCCGACTTCGAAGCGACGCTCAAGCTGGCGCACGACATGGAATTCGACGGCGCGTTCTCCTTCCTCTACAGCCCGCGCCCCGGGACGCCTGCCGCCGAGCTTCCCGATCCTGTTCCGCTTTCCGAAAAGCAGGACCGCCTGCAAAGGCTGCAGGCGCAGCTCGACGCGCAAGCACGCGCGGTCAGCGAAAGCATGGTCGGCACCACGCAGCGCGTGCTGGTCGAGGGTCCCTCCAGGAAAGACAGCACGGAGCTCGCCGGCCGCACCGGCAACAATCGCATCGTGAACTTTCGCGGACCCGCGCATGGCTTTGCCGATGTGAAAATCACGTCGGCGCGGTCGCATTCCCTCCGGGGCGAGCTCGCCTGAGAGCAAAACCTGCCTTTGAGAAGTAAACCCATAGAGGTCAAGCTGGACCCGGTCGACAACCAGCGCCTCGCGCGGCTGTGCGGCGCGCTCGACGAGAACCTGCGGCAGATCGAGTCGGCGCTCGACGTCACCATCGCCCGCCGCGGCGCGAAGTTCACCGTGCGCGGCCCGCAGGCCGGCCGCGCGGCGCAGGCGATCGAGCATTTCTACGACCGCGCCGTGGGCGACCTGAGCGTCGACGACGTGCAGCTCGGGCTGGTCGAGTTTTCGAAGGACAACGACCGGAAGAAGGGCGATGCGCCGCAGCTCCTGACGCGTCGCGCGGACCTGCACGGCCGCACGCCGCACCAGGTCGAGTACATCGAGAACATCCTCGCCCACGACTGCACTTTCGGCATCGGCCCGGCCGGCACCGGCAAGACCTACCTCGCGGTGGC
>DATNCP010000091.1:0-22750 GCA_035607175.1 Burkholderiales bacterium | reverse complement strand
ACCTCGAGCAGCGCGCTCGACGGGTCGCCGTGGAAGCCGCCCATGCCGAGCTTGTCGATCTCGTCGAACATCAGCACGGTGTGCTTCGACTCGGCGCGGCGCAGCGCCTGGATGACGTTGCCGGGCAGCGCGCCGATGTAGGTGCGCCGGTGGCCGCGGATCTCGGCCTCGTCATGCACGCCGCCGAGCGCGATGCGCTGGAACTTGCGCCCCATGGCGCGCGCAATCGACTGGCCGAGCGAGGTCTTGCCCACGCCCGGCGGGCCGACGAAGCACAGGATCGGGCTCTTGCCCGACGGATTGAGCTTGCGCACCGCCAGGTGCTCGAGAATGCGCCGCTTGATCTTGTCGAGGCCGAAATGGTCCTCGTCCAGGACGCGCCGCGCCTCCCGGATGTCGATTCCGCTCGCGGCGGGATCCTTCCAGGGCAGCTCGGCGAGCCACTCGAGGTAGGTGCGCAGCATCGAGCCTTCGGCGCTGCCTTCGCCCATGCGCTGCAGGCGCTTCAGCTCCTTCGCGGCATGCTTGTGCGTCTCCTCGGGCATGCCGGCGTCGTCGATCGCCTTCTTCAGCCCGGCGATCTCGCTCTCGCCGTCCTCGCCCTCGCCGAGCTCCTTCTGGATCTGGCGCATCTGCTCGCGCAGCACGTGCTCGCGCTGGCGCTCGTTGAAGTGCTTCTGCGTCTTCTCGCCGATCTCCTTGGAAATGCGCAGCACGCCGACCCGCTTGGAGAGCAACTCGAGCACCCGGTCGAGGCGCTTGCGAAGGTCGAAGGTCTCGAGCAGGTCCTGCTTGTCCTCGTTCTTCACGTCGAGCAGGTTCGCGACGACGTCGGCAAGCTGGCCCGGCGACGTCATGCCCTGCACCAGGAGCGAGAGCTCGCCGGGCGCGCTGGGCAGGAGCTCGATCGCCTCGGCGGCCTGCTGTTTCAGTTGCAGGACGCGCGCCTCGATTTCCGGGCTGGTCTCTTCGCGGGTCTCGACGTACGCGACGCGCGCCACGAGGAACGGCCAGCCCTCGAGGAACTCGAGCACGCGGAAGCGGCTCTGTCCCTGGACCACGAGGTGGTGCGCCCCTTCGCTGCCGGCGAGATGCCGCACCACGCTGCCCGCGGTGCCAACCCAATACAGGTCGCTCGGCCCGACGTCGTTCCGTTCGGCATCGCGCTGGAGGAGGAAGCCGACCGGCTTGGTCGCGCGCACGGCCTCCTTGGCCGCGGCGACCGATCCGGGTCGACCGACCGTGACGGGTGAGAGGACCCCGGGGAATAGCACCGTATTCCGCATCGGGACGAGCATGATCGCGTCCGCCGGCAAAGGCTTCAGCGCCGCTACCTTGCCAAGTGAGCTCATGGCCCCTAGGTGGCGGCGGCGCCGCCGGAATCAAGGGCTCGAACTACCCGCCTTTTCCAATAACCACTTTCTGAAGGTGGCGACTGCCGGGCGATCGGCAATCACCTCGGGGCAAACGAGGTAGTAGGCGCCGACCGGTTTCATCTCGGTGGTGAAGGGCGCGACCAGGCGACCCGAGGCGATGTCGTCGCTGACCAGCGGCCGCAATGCCAGTGCCACGCCGAGCTTCTGCGAGGCGGCCTCGAGGGAGAGGATGTTGCTCGAGAAATGCGGCCCGTGCGCCGCATCGACGCGGTCCGCGACGCCTGCCGCGTCGAGCCATTTCTGCCAGGCGTTGCCGTGGGCGACGAGATCCATCGCGTCGTCGTGCAGCAGCATGTGGTGCGCCAGGTCCTCGGGCTTCTGCAGGTCGTTGTTCTTCACCAGCTCGGGACTCGCGACCACCACCATCGACACGCCGAACAGCCGGTCGCTGCGATAGCCGGGGTACTCGCCCAGGCCGAGGTGGATCTCGACGCCGGACATGTCGTCCCGGAGGTCGAGCGTGCCGGCCATCACCGCCGTGTCGAGCGCGCCGGCGTCGACCATCTTGCTCGAGCCGACGACCCGCACCTCGATCTTGGGGTTGCGCCTGGAAAAATCGGCGAGGCGCGGCATCAGCCAGCGCGCGGTGAACACCGGCGGGGCGGTGATGGCGAGGTCGGTCTCGCCGCCGCGCTCGCGGATCTGCTCGACCGCGGCCGCGAGCGCGTCGAAGCCGTCGCGCAGGCGCGGCAGCGCCGCGCGCGCCGCCTCGGTGAGCTGCACGCCGCGCCCCGAGCGGCGGAACAATTCCACACCCAGGTATTCCTCGAGGCTTTTCACCTGGTGGCTGACTGCCGCCTGCGTGATGGAAAGCTCGTTCGCGGCTTCCTTGAAGGAAAGATGGCGGGCCGCGGCCTCGAATACCCGCAATGCGTTCAGGGGCGGAAGACGATAAATCACGTGACGGATTTGTTGCGAACCGGTGAGTTTTTCTTATGCAAGACGTGAGTATTCATCGTTTGTTCTATTGCGTCCCAGCCCTTATCTTGGCCTACGTGAAAACAGACATGAAAACGCCAAGCACCCCGACGCCCGAGCAATTGTACGCACTCGAGCTTGCCGCGCGACGCGCGCGCAACGCCGAAATCGCGAGCCTGCTCGATGCGGGCCTGCGTGCGCTGAGGGCGGCGATCAGCCGCGCCGCGTCGGCGTTCAGAATGAAAGGAGTCCGTCATGCTTAAGACCGAATTCTGGAAAAAAGCCGCCAGCTCGCTGCCGCTCGCCGTCCGCGCCCGCCACATTGGTGACATCGCGCGCGCCGAGCGCGTCGAACTGCTGGTCGACGGCGTGGCCGACGCCTGGTCGCAGATCAAAGTCGCGATCACCAGAGCGTTCGCGCGCCCGACCCACCAGCACTGAACCGTTTGCCTCGCCGTCCGAGCTCCGAAGCCTCCTCCTCCTCCTCTGGCCTAGGGTCCCGCTCGGGCGGCGAGCATCTAGTTCGGGGTCAGGGTAACAATTCCGGCATCGCCGCTATCGCGCGGGGAATTGTTACCCTGACCCCGAATTCGCTTTAGCCCCGCAATGGTTTAATGGGGCCCATGAAGGGCCCCGTGAAAGCCGCTGGCTGTGTCGTTTTCCGGCGCACGTCGCGCGGCATTCGCTTTCTCGTCCTCCGCGCCTTCAAGAACTGGGACTTCCCCAAGGGCCTGGTCGACGTCGGCGAGGACCAGCTCGCCTGCGCGAAGCGCGAAACGGCCGAGGAGACCGGCCTCACCAGTCTCGACTATCCCTTCGGCGACGAGTTCCGCGAGACGGTGCCGTACGCCGGCAACAAGGTGGCGCGCTACTACCTCGCCGAGACCGAGGAAGTCGAGATCGTGTTGCCGGTGTCGCCCGAGCTCGGGCGTCCCGAGCACCACGAGTATCGCTGGGTGAGCGCGGACGAAGCCGAGGACCTGCTGCCGCCGCGCCTCGCGGTCGTCCTCGAGTGGGCGCAGCGGACCATCTCCGGCAGCTAGCCGGGGTTTTCTACTTGGAGTGCGAGACCGGCAGTGCCCGCGTGCCGGGCGCCGAAACGCCGGCGGCGGTCGGGTTCTGCGCACGATCGGGCTCGCCAGCCATGACCGCTTCTTTCCACACCACGGCGTCGTCGACCGCGTACAGCGCGCAATTCCCCTTGGCAACGCTGCTGCACTCGCGCATCGCGTTCTCCCGCGCCTCGCGCAGCCCGCCGGCGAAGCCGCAGCGCCCGTCCTCGCTCACCGCGTAGGCGCGCGGTCCGGGAGACTCGAGGAAGGCCCGGTACAGGCCTTTGCAGCCTTCGCTTTTCACATTCGGCAGGCGATCGACGGCGAGCAGCGGCTGGCGGACCGGGTCGGTCGCGTCGAGGCGCTCGAACGGCAGCTTGTGGCGCGCGAAGAAGCGCTCGACGGTCGGGAGCCAGTAACGCACGCCGACCACGTCGCTGAACAGGTAGTGGCCGTCCCTGCCGAAGGCCGGCTGCAGGATGTACTCCGCGTCGGCGCCACCAGCGGCGTAGCGATCGAACCACTGGCGCGTGATGCGCGGGCTGAAGAAGAGATCGTTTTCGGCATAGTTGAAGAGCGCCGGCACGCGCGTCTGCTTGCCGAGTGTGTCGAGTACCTTGGCGATCGGCTCGACCGCGCAAGGCACGCCGGGGCTCGTTTCCGGGTCGCCGCCGCGTCCGCCGGCAAAGGAGAGCACCGCCACCAGGCCCTGCGGCGAGCGAGTGCCCGCCGTGAAGAGGGAAACCATGCCGCCCGCCGACTGGCCGGCGAGGATCATGCGCGAGCCATCGACGTAGGGCAGGCCGCGCGCGTAGGAGTACGCGGTCATGACGTCGTCGGCCGCGGCCTGCTCGGCCTTGACGTAGTCGGGATTGGCGCAGCTGCCCGGGTCTTCGGCCATCGAGCCGCCGGTCGCGCCGAAGCCGCGGCGCAGCGGCATCACCACGACGTAGCCGCGGCGCGCGAACACCGACGCGGCGCTGATGAGGAGCTCGGAAGACTCGCGCGCACGCTCGCGCGCGCTGGCCGAGACGCCGTGGTTGAGGACCACCACGCCGTACGGGCCGTTGCCGTCGGGACGCAGGATCGTGGTCGCGATCTCGTAGCCGCCGGCGGAAGGAATGCGCACCTGCTCTTCGACGAGGCGCGGCCCGTAGTACGCGTTTTCGTCTGCAGCGAAACCGGGAGCCGGAGAGAAAAGCGCGCAAAGCAGCGCCAGCGCGCGAACAAATTTGTATCCCTGATTCACCCCGCCCCCCGTCGCAAGAACCGCCACAAGTGTAGCGGCGACAGTGACGAAGGTGAAGCGGAAATTTGGACAGTTTTTGTAGTGTAGAAAGACTGTCGGGGAGGCGCGACAGGCGCGCCGCGCGACTACACCGCGATTACCACATGCTCCTCAGTTTCGCGGCGACGTCGACCACGTTTCCGCTGCGCGCGCGAGGATTGTTTGTAGTGGTTTCGTCGCTCCAGGCGAGCGGCTCGAAGCACGCCATCACGCCCGGCGTGAGGAAGCGGCTGCGCGCACCGTAGACGTGACGATCGCCCATGCGGGACTGCTGTGTCACGAAGTACTTGACCGGCGCGAGCAGGTCGAGGCTCGTCTTCGCGCGCGTCATGGCGACATAGAGGAGGCGGCGCTCCTCCTCGATCAGCTCGGCGCGGCCGGTGGAAAACTCGTTGGGGAAGTTGCCGTCGGTCACGTTCAGCACGTACACCGCGTCCCATTCTTGTCCCTTGGCCGAGTGCACCGTGGAGAGGATGAGGTAGTCCTCGTCAAGGGATGGCGCGCCGGCGAGATCGCCGGTGGCGCTCGGCGGGTCGAGCGCGAGCTCGGTGAGGAAGCGCTCGCGCGACTCGAACTGCGGCGAGATCTTCTCCATCTGCTCGAGGTCGCCGGCGCGCACCTGCGCTTCGGCGTAGAGGTGCTCGAGGTGCGGCGCGTACCACTCGCGCACGCGCGCCACCTGGCCTGCCCAGGGAGCTTCCGGAATGGTCAGCTCGCGCATCAACGCGGCGAGCGGCGCGTCGAGCCCGTCGAGCGCGCTCCAGCCCTGAACTTCGAATTTCGTGAAGCAGCTCGCGGCGGTCGCCGGACCGACGCCGGGCAGGAGCTGCAGCGTGCGCCACGCGGCGACGCGATTCTTCGGGTTGTCGGCCCAGCGCAGGACCGAGAGCAGGTCCTTGACGTGCGCTGCCTCGAGGAACTTGAGCCCGCCGTACTTCACATAGGGAATATTCCGCCGCACCAGCTCCAGCTCCAGCACGTCGCTGTGATGCGAGCTCCTGAAGAGCACGGCCTGCCGCCGCAACGCGATCGATGTTTCCCGGTTTTCCAGCACCTTTGAAACCACGTAGTTCGCCTGCGCCGAATCGTCGGCCACGGTGACGTAGCGCGGCTTCACGCCGGCGCCCTTGCGCGACACGAGGCTCTTGCCCATCAGGGCATTCGCGGCGTCGAGGATCGGCTGCGTCGAGCGGTAGTTGTCTTCGAGGCTGACGACCGAGGCGCCGAAGCGCTCCGGGAACGAGCGGATGTTCTCCACCGTCGCGGCGCGGAAGGAGTAGATCGCCTGCGCGTCGTCGCCGACGACGGTGAGGCCTTCGCCGCCGGGGCGCAGCCGCGCGAGGATCTCGCCCTGCAGGACGTTGGTGTCCTGGTATTCGTCGACCAGCACGCGGTCGAAGAGGTCGCCGATTTCGGCCGCGAGCGCGGCGTCCTCCATCATCGCCCGCCAGTAAAGGAGCAGGTCGTCGTAGTCGAGCGCCTGGATGGCCAGTTTCTTTTCCGTGTAGGCGCGGAAGAGCTGCGTGAGCGGCTCCTCCCATTCGGCGCACCACGGGAAGGTGCTCTGCAGCGTGTCGGCGAGGCTGCCCTGGGTATTCATCCGGTGCGAGTAGATGGCGAGGCAGGTGTCCTTGCGCGGGAAGCGTTTCTCGGTCTTCGACAGGCCGAGGTCGTGGCGCACCACATCCACGAGGTCGGCTGCGTCGCCTCGGTCGAGGACGGTAAAGCTCGGCTCGAGGCCGACGCGCCGCGCGTTTTGCCGGATGAGGCGGTTGGCGATCGCGTGGAAAGTGCCCGACCATGGCAGGCGTACCTGCTTCACGGCCTCGGCGACGATGCGCTGCGCGCGACGCGTCATCTCCTGCGCCGCACGGCGCGAAAACGTGAGCAGCAGGATGCGCTCCGGCGCCGCGCCGGCGAGCAGCAGATGCGCGACGCGGTGCGCGAGCGTGTTGGTCTTGCCCGTTCCGGCGCCGGCGAGGATGAGCAGCGGTCCGTCGCCGAAAGTCGCGGCTTCGCGCTGCCGGGTATTCAACTTGTCCATTTCCGGACTATAGGCGAAATACTGTATATTCATCCATAGGGGCGTCTGCTACCTTTCGGGGTTGCATGCGCACCCTCGCGCCCGAAATCCTGAAGGGCATCCGTCGCGGTATCGAGAAGGAAAGCCTGCGCGTGCGCCCCGACGGCACGCTCTCGACGCAGCCGCATCCGCGAGCGCTCGGCGCAGCGCTGACGCATCCGCATATCACCACCGATTTCAGCGAGTCGCAGCTCGAGCTGATCACCGGCGCGCACGCGGGCCTCGACGCCTGCCTTGAGGAGCTGACCGAGATTCACAAGGTCGTGTACCGCTCCATAGGGGGAAATGCGGGCGACGAGCTCATGTGGGCCGGCTCGATGCCCTGCAACCTGCCGGCCGACGACGCGATTCCGATCGGTCGCTATGGCAGATCCAACGTCGGGCGCGCCAAGACTGTCTATCGCCAGGGCCTGTCGCATCGCTACGGCCGGCGCATGCAGACCATCTCCGGCATCCACTACAACCTCTCGGTGCCGGGCACGACCAGCGAGCAGTATTTCGCGCTGATCCGCAATTTCCGCCGCCGCTCGTGGCTGCTGCTCTATCTGTTCGGCGCGTCGCCCGCGGTCTGCTCGAGCTTCGTTGCCGGCCGGCAGCACGAGCTGAAGGAGCTTGCGCCGGGCACCATGTACGCGCCGCACGGCACTTCGCTGCGCATGGGGCGGCTCGGCTACCAGAGCGAGGCGCAGGCCTCGCTGGCGGTGAGCTACAACAGCCTGAAGAGCTACACCGCCTCGCTGTACGACGCGCTGACGAAGCCGTACGGGCCTTACGAAAAAATCGGCATTCTGAAAAACAACGAATATCTGCAGCTCAACACCACCCTGCTGCAGATCGAGAACGAGTTCTACAGCACGGTCCGGCCCAAGCGCCGCATCCGGCGCGGCGAGCGGCCGCTGCACGCGCTGCGCGAGCGCGGCGTCGAGTACGTCGAGGTGCGGCTCATGGACCTCGACCCGTTCGTCGCGGTCGGCATCGGCGCGAGCACCATGCGCTTCCTCGACGTGTTTCTGCTGCACTGCCTCCTCGACGAAAGCCCGCACGACACGCCCGAGGAGATCGCGGCGCTCAGCCGCAACCAGCAGGCGGTCGCGCTGCGCGGCCGCGAGCCCGGCCTGCAGCTCGAAAGAGGCGGCGACAAGATTACCCTCGCGGCGTGGGGGCGGCAGCTGCTCGACGCCTGCCAGCCGATCGCGGCGGCGCTCGACGCGGCGCACGGCGGCGGCAGCGCCTATCGCGACGCGCTGATGGGCGCTGCGGTGATCGTCTCGAATCCGAACACGGCACCTTCGGCGCGGGTGCTGCACGCCATGGCGCGCAACCACGGCAATTCCTATGTGCGCTTCGTGCTCGCCGAGTCGCTGCTGCACGCGGGCAGCCTGCGCGGCCTGCCGCTTGCCGCAGGTATCGAGGAGCGTTTCGCGCACCTCGCGGCGGAATCTCTCGCGGAGCAAGGCCGCATCGAAGCGGGCGACAAGGTGGATTTCGAGACCTTCCGCAAGCAATACCTGTCGCCCGATCTGCTCAAGGTGTGATGCGGTTCGCGGTCCTGGTCGCAGCGACGGTTCTGGCGCTGCCCGTCCGCGCCGACGTCGGGATCAACCTCTACGGCCTTTCCTGGCACCTGAACGCCGACAAGGCGCATGCCCAGGGGATGGACAACTGGTTCAACCCGGGGCTGGGCCTGCGCTATCGCGTGCCCGGCGAGCGCTTCGACTACTTCCTGGACGCCGGCTTCTACCGTGACTCGGCCCGCAACACTGCCGTGCTCGCGGGCGGCGCGGCGTACTGGCGCGCCACCGAGCATGCGCGGCTCGGGCTGGCGCTCGTGGTTTTCAACAGCAAGACCTACAACGACGGCAAGACGTTCGTCACGCCGCTGCCGCTCTTTGGCTGGGAGTTCGGGCCGGCGATGCTCAACGTGATGTGGTCGCCGAGGGTGCGCGAGATCAACGAGGTCAATACCCTGGGCTTCTGGCTGACCTATTGGCTGCGCTAGGGGCGGTTGCGCAGCCGGGTTGCTCCGGTGGCGATTGCCGCGGCGAGCAGCACCAGGACGAGCAAGGCGAGCAGCTTCTCGAGCAGCGTGCGCGGGAATGCGATCGCGAAGGGCAGGCCGAACGCGGTCACGGCGCCCATGACGATGAAGAAGAAGGGCTCGGGCTTTTTCACAGCAGCACCAGGTTGTCTCTGTGGATGAGCTCCGGCTCATCGACGTAGCCGAGCACGCTTTCGATCTCGCCCGACGGCCGGCGCATGATGCGCCGCGTCTCCTCCGCCGAGTAGTTGACCAGGCCGCGCGCCACCTGCCGACCCTCGGGGTCGAGGCAGCCGACGATCTCGCCGCGCGCGAAATCACCCGATACCGTGGTGACGCCGATCGGCAGCAGGCTCTTGCCGTCGCGCACCAGCGCCTTCGTGGCGCCCGCGTCGAGCGTCAGCAGGCCGCTCACCGTCAGGTGGTCGGCGAGCCATTGCTTGCGCGCCGCGATCGGCGCCGTGCGGGCGGTGAGGAGCGTGCCGAGGCGCTCGCCCCGCGCGATGCGCAGCAGTGCGTCGGGCTCCCGGCCGGAGGCGATGACGGTATGCGCGCCGCTCCGCGCGGCGCGCCGGGCGGCCTGCACCTTGGTGAGCATGCCGCCCCTGGCGAGCTCGCTGCCGGTGCCGCCCGCCATTGCCTCGAGCTTCGGGTCGTCGGCGTCGGCTTGCGCGACGAGCGCGGCCTCGGCGTTCTTGCGCGGGTCGGATTCATAGAGGCCGGACTGATCGGTGAGGATGATGAGCGCGTCGGCCTCGATCAGGTTCGTGACCAGCGCAGCGAGCGTGTCGTTGTCGCCGAACTTGATCTCGTCGGTCACCACGGTGTCGTTCTCGTTGATCACCGGCACCACGCCGAGGTCGAGCAGCGTGCGCAGCGTCGAGCGGGCGTTGAGGTAGCGCTGCCGGTCGGCGAGGTCGGCGTGGGTGAGCAGCACCTGCGCGGTGTGCAGCCCGTGGCTGCGGAACGAGCTCTCGTAGGCCTGCACCAGGCCCATCTGGCCGACCGCGGCCGCCGCCTGCAGCTGATGCATGCTGTGCGGGCGGCGCGCCCAGCCGAGGCGCTGCATGCCTTCGACGATGGCGCCGCTCGAGACCAGAACCACGCTGCGCCCCGCCTGGCGCAGCTTCGCCACCTGGCCCGCCCAGCGCGCGATCGCCTCGGCATCGACGCCGCGCCCCTCGCGCGTGACGAGCGAGGAGCCGACCTTGACGACCAGCACCTTGGCGTCGGCGATCATTTTTTCTTCCCCAGGTCGCGCGCGATGGCGCGCACGAGCTCCGGGCATCCCTGTCCGGTGAGTGCCGAGATTTTGAACCACGGCCGGCTCCAGCGCAGCGCGCGCACCGCCCTGGCGATGCGCTTGTCGGCGTCCTGGACTGCGTCGATCTTGTTGAACACCAGCCAGCGCGGCTTGCGGAAGAGGGCGGCGTCGTAGGCCTTGAGTTCGGCGGCGATGGTGCGCGCATCGTTCGCCGGCTCGTCCAGCGTCAGGTCGACGACGTGCAGCAGCAGGCGCGTGCGCGCGAGATGCCGCAGGAACTGGTGGCCGAGGCCGGCGCCCTGCGACGCGCCTTCGATCAGACCCGGGATGTCGGCGACGACGAAGGTCGCGTCACCGACGCGAGCCACGCCGAGCGAGGGGTTGAGGGTGGTGAACGGGTAGTCGGCGACTTTCGGCCGCGCGCTCGAGACGGCGCGGATCAGGCTCGACTTGCCGGCGTTCGGCAGGCCGAGCAGGCCGACGTCGGCGAGCACGCGCACTTCCAGCGTCAGGTTGCGCGACTCGCCCGGCTCGCCGCGCGTGAACTGCCGCGGCGCGCGGTTGGTGCTCGACTTGAAGTGCAGGTTGCCGAGGCCGCCGTCGCCGCCGCGCGCGAGCAGCGCCTTCTGGCCGTCGGCGGCGAGATCGGCGATCAGCCCGCCGGTTTCCTCGTCGCGCACCAGCGTGCCGACCGGCACGCGCAGCTCGATGTCCTCGCCGGCAGCCCCGTTGCAGTCGGCGCCCGCACCCTTGTCGCCGTTCTTGGCGCGGTGGATGCGCGCGAAGCGGTAGTCGATGAGGGTGTTGATGTTGCGGTCGGCGCGCGCCCAGACGCTGCCGCCGCGGCCGCCGTCGCCGCCGTTCGGCCCGCCGTAGCGGATGTATTTCTCGCGACGAAAGCTCGCCGAGCCGTCTCCTCCCTTGCCGGCGTGGACCTCGATCTTCGCTTCGTCGATGAATTTCATGTCGTAGAAATAAAAAAGCCCTACCGGATTTCGATAGGGCTTTCCATGTAGGGAGGACCGGCTACGCCGGCGCGGTTTCCTTGATGACGCTCACGGTGTTGTTTCCGTCCGCCCCGCGAACGGCGTACTTCACCTCGCCGTTCACGCGCGCGTAGAGCGTGTGGTCGCGGCCGATGCCGACGTTGGTGCCGGCATGCACCCGCGTGCCGCGCTGGCGCACCAGGATCTGCCCGGCGTTCACTTTCTCGCCGCCGTAGACCTTGACTCCCAGGCGCTTCGACTGGGAATCGCGGCCGTTGCGCGAGCTTCCGCCCGCCTTTTTGTGTGCCATGGGTTATCCCTGAACGATGTCGTCGACGCGGACCTCGGTGTACGACTGGCGATGGCCCTGCGTCTTCTGGTAATGCTTGCGCCGGCGAAGCTTGAAGATCTTCACCTTGTCGCCGCGGCCGTGCGCGAGCACGGTCGCCTTGACCTTGGCGCCGGAAACGAGCGGCGCGCCGACCTTGATGCTGTCGCCTTCGCCGACGAGCAGCACCTCGTCGAAGGAAACCGCGGCGCCGACTTCGGCCGCGAGCAATTCGACACGGAACTTCTCGCCGGACGCGACTCGATATTGCTTGCCGCCGGACTTGATGACTGCGTACATTGCTTGCCTTGAGCCCTGAAAAGGGCCGGAATTATAAGCGAATCATGAGTTTCGTGTCCATGCTGATGCCGGTCGCGGACGACATGCGGCAGGTCGACGAAGTCATCGGCCGCCGCCTCGAGTCCGACGTGCCGCTGGTGCGCGAGGTGGCGCAGTACATCGTCGCCTCGGGAGGCAAGCGGATGCGCCCGGCGGTGCTGCTTCTCGCCGCCGGCGCGGCCGGTTACCGGGGCGAAAAGGCCCGCCTTCACGACCTCGCCGCGGTGATCGAATTCATCCACACCGCGACCCTGCTGCACGACGACGTGGTCGACGAGTCGGCGCTGCGCCGTGGCCGTAACACCGCGAACGCGGCGTTCGGCAATGCCGCGGCAGTCCTGGTGGGCGATTTCCTGTACTCGCGCGCGTTCCAGATGATGGTGGAGATCGACGACATGCGGGTCATGCAGGTGCTCGCCGAAGCCACCAATACGATCGCCGGGGGCGAGGTGCTGCAGCTCATGGGCAGCCACGACCCGGAGGTCGACGAGGCGCGCTACCTGGAGGTCATCCGCCGCAAGACGGCGAAGCTGTTCGAGGCCGCGGCCCGGCTCGGCGCCGTTCTTTCCAGGCAATCCGGACTGGAAGAAAAGCTCGCCGAATACGGCCGACGGGTCGGGACCGCGTTCCAGCTCATCGACGACGTGCTCGACTACTCGGGCGACGAAGCGACGATCGGCAAGAGCCTTGGCGACGACCTCGCCGAAGGCAAGCCGACGCTGCCGCTGATCCGCGTGCTGCGCACCGGCGCGAAGCCGCAGGCGGACCTCGTCCGGCGCGCGATCGTCGACGGCGGCAGGGAGGACTTCGCGGCGGTGCTGGCGGCGATCCGCGCCTGCGGCGCGCTCGACTACGCGCGCCAGGCGGCGCAGGGGGAAGCGGACGCGGCGAGCAAGGCGCTCGCGCCGCTCCCCGCCTCGGAATTCAAGCGATCTTTGCTAGAATTGGCGTCCTTTTCCGTGACGCGCAGCAGCTAGATCCCCGCGCGTTGCCCCCCGGTCGGGGCGTAGCTCAGCCTGGTAGAGTACTGCGTTCGGGACGCAGGTGTCGCTGGTTCAAATCCAGTCGCCCCGACCACTCATCCCTCCCCGTTGTTTCGCAAGGCCCGGCCTTCGGCGCGGAACGGGCGCGCAACGCCGATGGTCGAACCCGGAGTTGTGAACTATTTACGTCGACCCGCGGGGAAAGCGGGACTAAGTTGCAGTCCCATCGTGGCCCTCCGTTCTCCTCCTCATGAGCGCGGCGTCCTTCCGTAACGTACTCGTCATGGGCGCGCCTTACTCGGGCTCGACTCTCCTCGGCCGGCTGCTCGGCAGCCATTCCCGCATCGCGTGCGCCGGCGAGCTCGGGCTCCTCGGCCAGGCCATCGCCAACCTCAGGCCCTGCAGCTGCGGTCGACTCGTCACGGACTGCCCGTTCTGGCGGAAGGTTCTGCCGCTGCTGCCCGGGCGCACGCATCGCGAGCACCGCCCCGCCGACTACGAACGCGTGCGCGCCGCGCTCGATGCCGACGTGTTGATCGACCTGTCGAAGGCGCTGTGCTGGCGCATGGTGCGCTGGCCATGGAGCCCCTGGCGGAACGCGTCGACCGGCTTTCTCTATCTCGTGCGCGACAGCCGCGCGGTGATCGCCTCCGAGCTGCGCAGGAATCGCCCGCTCTCCGACGCTCTGCACAAGCACTTCAAATGGGCGGCGCGGTTCGAGCGCCTCGCCGAGTCCCATCCCGAGCGCACGCTGGTGCTTCGCTACGAGGATTTGTGCGCGACGCCCGAGCCGGAGTTGCGTCGAATCTGCCGCTGGATCGGCGTTGCGTACGAACCCGGCATGCAGCGACCGCAAGACCACGAACACCATTTTGCGCATTCGAGCACGTCCTCGTACGCCCGCTCCTGGTCCGACGAGGTGAGGCTCGACCAGCGCTGGCGCGACGAGCTTTCGCCCGCCGTGCGCATGGAGATCGAGCGGCGCGCGGAAGGACTGCGCAGGTGAACAAGACCGCACGAGCGCGGCAAAAAGGCCAGACGCCGCGCGTGGTCTGGCTCACGGGGCTGAGCGGCGCCGGCAAGTCGACGCTCGCGAATGCCGTCGAGAGGGTTCTGCTCGCGAAGGGCATGCACTCCTATGTGCTCGATGGCGACAGCCTCCGACACGGGCTGAATCGCGACCTTGGCTACGGCGATGCCGATCGGGCGGAGAACATCCGCCGGGTCGGCGAAGTGGCGAAGGTCATGATCGATGCGGGCCTGATCGTTCTCGTCGCCCTGATCTCGCCATTCCGCGCGGATCGCCGCAGGGTGCGCGAGCTGTTCGAGCCGGGCGAGTTCATCGAGGTCCACGTCAGCACGCCGCTCGAGGTTTGCGAGCAGCGCGATCCCAAGGGGCTCTACCGCAGGGCGCGCGCCGGCGAGATGGCGGATTTCACCGGCATTTCGTCGCCCTACGAGCCGCCCGAAGCGCCCCAGCTCGAGCTTGATACGGCGCTCCTGTCGGTGCACGACTGCGTAGCGCGCATCCTGAGCCTGCTGGAGCTTCGCGGCGTTGCGCCGCCCGTCGCGCCGGCCGCGTCACTTCCCGCAGATCCGCAGCAGCTCGCGCATGCGCGCGAGGTACGAATGCCGTTCGCGGATCGACGCGGACGCGGCGACGGCTACTGAGCGCAACCCCGCCAGGTCCTTCCGGCGGCATTGCTGGAGCAGCTCCTCGTCGCTGCGATAGACGAGCATCGCCGCGCGCTCGCTCTCGTCGAAGAGCTCGTCGAGCTCGCGCTTGTGGTCGACGAGCTGCGGCACGCCGCACGCGGCGGCCTCGAAGACGCGCGGGTTGAGCCCGTAATCGAAGCGGCCGCGCCAGGTATGGATATTCAGCGTCGCCTTGCACGCGGCGAAGATCTCGGCCATGCGCTGCGGCGTGAAGAAGCCGTGCTCGAGGCGCGCGCGTAGCGCCGAATCGCCGGCGAGCTTGCGCCGCCAGGGACCGAAGATGCGGACGTCGATGCCCTGTTCGACCAGTGCGGCGATCAGCTGCTCGCGCATCGCCGACCAGTCGCCGGCGAAGGAGACGTCGCAGAGCTGCGTCGCCGCGGCCACCGGGCGGTGCACGCTCGGCTCGCACGCGGTCGGCAGGAAATGGACGTTGCGGATGCCGCGCGCCGCGTACGCCTCGACCGAAAGGCGCGCGTTGCTGAAGGCGAAGTCGTAGCCCGGCAGGATTTTCGTCGCGCGCTCGAACTGGAAGGGGTCGTTCAGCCACCAGTTGGCGCTCGTCACGCGGCGCGCGCGCAGCTCGGCGAGCACGCGATCGGAGACATTCGCGCCGTACAGGGTGACGAAAAGGTCGGGACGCGCGCGCTCCAGCGCGGCGAGCAGGCGGGCTACGACTGCATCGGCGTCGCGTTCCTTCGTCAGGCGCGCGCGCAGCTTCTCCACCAGCGTGAGGGAGTAGTCGACCACGGTGACGCGGTGGCCGAGGGCGGTAATCGCCTCGGGAATGAAGCGGCTCATCGGGACGGTGCGCAGGTTCCCGGGTACCGCGAAAAGGATGTTCATGTCGGTTTCCGGGATAATCATCCCATGGGGCGACTGTTCCTTCTCGTCGTGCTCGCGGTGGTGGCGATCTGGCTCATCCGCCGCGCCATGGTGCACGCGTCGCGCATGAAGCAGGGCGACGGGCCGCAGGCGGGCAAGCCTTCGGTCCAGGGCGACCTCGTGAAATGCGCGCACTGCGGCACGCACCTGCCGCTCGGCGAGGCGAGAGCGGTCGGCGACCGGCTCTATTGCAGCGACGAGCACGCCCGCCTCGGGCCGGGCCGCGGCTGATGGACGCGCCCGTCCGCTACCCCGAGCTCTTCACCCCGCCGCGCGAGCGCGCCCCCGAGTCGTTCTGGATCTCCCTCCGCTACTTCAACCTGTATCGCATCGCGCTGGCGACGCTGTTCCTGACGATCACGCTGATCTACGGCGACGCGCTCAACCTCGGCTCGCATTCGCTTGGCCTGTTCCGTACCGTCTGCGCCGCCTACCTGGTGCTCGGCATCGTCTTCCAGGTGGTGCTGCGCACGCGCCAGCAGTTCAACTTCCAGCTCACCCTGCACGCGACGCTCGACGTGCTTGCCATCACCATGATGATGTACGCGAGCGGCGGGATGCGCAGCGGCCTGGGCGTGATGCTGCTGATCTCGCTCATCGGCGCGGCGATCGTCGCGCCGATGCGGCTCTCCTTCCTCTACGCGGCGCTGGCGACGATCGCGCTGCTTCTCGAGCAGGGCTACTGGGTGCTGGCGCACGACCTGCCGTCGTCGAACTTCCTGCAGCCCGGCATCGTCGCCATCGGCTGCTTCGCCGGCGCCGGCATCACCAGCTGGCTCGCGCAGCGGGTCGCGACCAACGAGCGCCTGGCGCGCCAGCGCGGCCGCGAGCTGGCGACGCAGACGCGCGTCAACCAGCTCGTCATCCAGGACATGCACGACGGGGTGGTGGTGCTCGACCGCGAAGGGCGCGTGGTGCAGTTCAACCCGCAGGCGCAGCGCCTGCTGCGCGCCGAGGGCCTGCTCGGCGCCGAGATGGCGCAGCTGGTCCCGGGCTTCGACGGTCACTGGCTCGGCTGGCGCGCCGGCGAAGAGAGCGAGGCGAGCTTCGACGTCGAGGTGCGCGGCCGCGAGATGCGCTTGCGGCTGCTCGACGCCGGCACGGAGGAGGGCTTCGCCGTGATCTTCATGGACGACACCACGCGCACCCGCGAGCAGGCGCAGCAGTTCAAGCTCGCGGCGCTCGGCCGGCTCACGGCCAACATCGCGCACGAGATCCGCAATCCGCTCGCCGCCATCAGCCACGCCTCGGAGCTGCTCAACGAGGAGAAGCGGGCCGAGGACCGCAGCCGCCTGACGCGCATCATCCACGACAACACCCGGCGCCTGGAGCGGCTGGTGTCGGACGTGATGCAGCTCAACCGCCGCGACCGCGTCGCCGCCGAGCCGATCCCGCTGCGCCCGTGGCTGGCCGCCTTCATCGAGGAGTTCGTCGCCAACGAGTCGGTCGACGCCTCGCGCTTCGCCATCGACGCCGGCGGCGATCCCTCGGTGCGCTTCGACCGCGAGCACCTGAGCCAGGTGATGTGGAACCTGGCGCGCAACGCCTTGCGCTACGCGCGCGCCGAGCCGGGCAGCGTGCGTATCGTCACGCGCGAGTTCGCCGGCCGGGTCGAGCTGTCGGTGATCGACAACGGGCCGGGGGTGCCGGCGGCGATCCAGGGGCAGCTGTTCGAGCCGTTCTTCACCACCGAGGCGAAAGGCACCGGCCTCGGGCTCTACCTCGCGCGCGAGCTCTGCGCCGCCAACCGCGCTACCCTCGAGTACGTGGACGACGCCCCGGGAGCGCATTTCCGCATCCAGTGCCGCGAGGCGCGCGCCGCATGAGACGCGCCGAGCGGACCGCCGCCAGCGCGCCGCGCGTGCTGGTGGTCGACGACGAGCCCGATATCCGCGAGCTGCTCGAGCTGACGCTGGTCAAGATGGGCCTGGGCGTGGTGGCGGTCGGCTCGATCGCGGAGGCGAAGGACCGCCTGAAGGACGAGCGCTACGATCTCTGCCTCACCGACATGCGCCTCGGCGACGGCGAGGGCCTCGAGCTCGTGCGGCACATCGGCGTGGCGGCGTCCGACCTGCCGGTGGCGGTAATCACCGCCTACGGCAGCGCCGAGAACGCCGTCGCCGCGCTCAAGGCCGGCGCCTTCGACTACGTTTCCAAGCCGGTCGGCCTGGACCAGCTGCGCGCCCTGGTGCGCTCGGCGCTGTCGCTGCCGGACCGCGCCGACCAGGAGCGCCAGCGGCTGATCGGCGACAGCGCGCCGATGGTGCAGGTGCGTGCCCTGATCGCGAAGCTGGCGCGCACCCAGGCGCCGGTCTACATCTCCGGCGAGTCGGGCAGCGGCAAGGAGCTCGCCGCGCGGCTGATCCACGAGAACGGCGCGCGGCGCGAGCGGCCGTTCGTGCCGGTCAATTGCGGCGCGATTCCCGAAGCGCTGGTGGAGAGCGAATTCTTCGGCTACAAGAAAGGCGCCTTCACCGGCGCCGCCGAGGACCGCGAGGGTTTTTTCCAGGCGGCGAGCGGCGGCACGCTGTTCCTCGACGAGGTCGCCGACCTGCCGCTCGCCATGCAGGTGAAGCTGCTGCGCGCCATCCAGGAGCGCCGCGTGCGCAAGGTCGGCGCGACGCAGGAGGACGCGGTCGACGTGCGCATCATCTGCGCCACCCACCAGAAGCTCGCGGCGCTGGTCGCCGCCGGGCGCTTCCGCCAGGACCTGTTCTACCGCCTCAACGTCATCGAGCTGGCGATGCCGCCGCTGCGCGAATGCCGGGAAGACGTTGCGGCGCTCGCCGCGGCGGTGCTCGCCCGCCTCGCGCCGGCCGGCGGCGCCCGGCCCGAGCTCACTGCCGAGGCGCTCGCGGCCCTGGCGCAATACGCGTTCCCCGGCAATATCCGGGAGCTCGAGAACATCCTCGAGCGCGCGGTCGCGCTTTCCAGCGCCGAGCAGATCGGCGTCGAGGACCTGCGGCTCGTGCCGGGCGCGGTCGAAGGCGTGCCGGAGGACGAGACGCTGCCCGGACCGGGCGAGGCAGGCGCGCCGCTGCCGGAATACCTCGAGAGCCTGGAGCGCAAGGCGATCCTGGATGCGCTCGCCAAGACGGAATTCAACCGGACTGCCGCGGCGAAGTTGCTGGGGATTACGTTCCGGCAGTTGCGCTATCGCATGCAACGCCTGGGTATCAAGGAAGAATGACCCCGGAGGGCTGGCTGGAGAATGTCCGGCGAGTCGAGTCGCCCAATCAGGATGACCGCCCGGCCGGCACCGAGATCAGCCTGCTGATCGTCCACTCGATCAGCCTGCCGCCGGGCGAATACGGCGGCGACGCGATCGAGCGCTTCTTTACCAACCGCCTGGACCCGGGGGCCCACCCCTATTTCCAGGAAATCGCCGGAATGAGAGTGTCCGCTCACTTTCTTGTGCGCCGGGACGGGGAGCTGGTCCAGTTTGTCCCGGTCCTGCAGCGCGCGTGGCACGCGGGCGTCTCCTCCTGGCGCGGCCGCGCTGCCTGCAACGACTTCTCCGTCGGCGTCGAGCTCGAAGGCACCGACGACAGCGCCTTTGACGAGGCGCAGTACCGATCGCTCGAGCAGCTGGCGCGGCGCCTGCGCGAGGCGCTGCCGCTGCGCGACATCGCCGCGCACAGCGACGTCGCGCCGGGACGCAAGACCGATCCCGGCGCCGGTTTCGCCTGGGCGCGCCTGCTCGCGCGCCTCTCCCAGGCCTGACCTCCTAGATGTAGTAGCCGCAGGGCCCTGCGCGCCGCTATCTTGTGCTGCGCTGCCGCAAAGCGCCTATATGTAGTGCACTTCGCCACAACGAGCCCGGTATTTAGTAGTTGCGCTTGCAAAAAAAAATTGCGGTGTGTACGCTGCACCACAAGATGTAGTTTGTCAGTGGCACAAGGGAACTACAGTTAGTCTAGTGGTGGGCTGGTCGTCAGCGGACGGCCTTGGCGAGCAGTCAGAAAAACGGGAGACGCCTCATGCAGATCGCTCAGGACAACGCCACCTCGGCTTCTCTCGGTTTGGGCGTTTCCGAAGCAAGTAATGCGGCGCGAACTCCTTATTCCGATTACAAAATCATCCGGCGCAACGGCGCCGTGGTCGGCTTCGAGCCGTCCAAGATCTCGGTCGCCATGACCAAGGCCTTCCTGGCGGTGAACGGCAGCCAGGGCGCCGGCTCGGCGCGCATCCGCGAGGTGGTCGCCGGCCTGACCGACGCGGTGGTCGGCGCGCTGCTGCGCCGCCAGCCCGCCGGCGGCACCTTCCACATAGAAGACATCCAGGACCAGGTCGAGCTGGCGCTGATGCGCTCCGGCGAGCACGACGTGGCGCGCTCCTACGTGCTCTACCGCGAAGAGCGGTCGAAGGCCCGCGCCGCGGAGAAGGCCGCCAAGGCCACCGGGCCGGTCATCCACGTGGTGGAAAACGGCCAGCGGAAACCCCTGGTGCGGGAAGCGCTGCTGCGCCAGGTCGCCGCCGCCTGCGAGGGCCTGCCGGGCGCGACGCCCGAGCCGATCGTCGAGGCGACGCTGCGCGACCTCTACGACGGCGTGCCGATGGAGGAAGTGCACAAGTCCGCGGTGCTCGCGGCGCGGGCGCTGATCGAGAAGGACCCGTCCTACAGCCTGGTCACCGCGCGGCTGCTGATGCACATCATCCGCAGGGAGGTGCTGGGCGAGGAAGTGAGCCAGGCCGAGATGGCGGCCCACTACCTGCCGAGCTTCGCGCGCTTCATCGAGCGCGGCATCGACGCCGAGCTGCTCGACCCCGAGCTGGCCCGCTTCGACCTGACCAAGCTGGGCAAGGCGCTCAAGCCGGAGCGCGACCTGCAGTTCGGCTACCTCGGCCTGCAGACGCTCTACGACCGCTATTTCCTGCACAGCGGCGGCCAGCGCATCGAGCTGCCGCAGCACTTCTTCATGCGCGTGGCGATGGGCCTGTCGCTGAACGAGAAAGAGCGCGACCGGCGCGCGATCGAGTTCTACAACGTGCTGTCGACCTTCGATTTCATGAGCTCGACGCCGACCCTGTTCAACTCCGGGACGCTGCGCTCGCAGCTCTCGAGCTGCTACCTGACGACAGTCGCCGACGACCTCGAGGGCATCTACGACGCGATCAAGGAAAACGCGCTGCTCGCCAAGTACGCCGGCGGCCTGGGCAACGACTGGACCCCGGTGCGCGCCCTCGGTGCCCACATCAAGGGCACCAATGGAAAATCCCAGGGGGTCGTGCCGTTCCTGAAGGTGGTGAACGACACCGCGGTGGCGGTCAACCAAGGCGGCAAACGGAAGGGTGCTGTCTGCTCATATCTCGAGACCTGGCACCTCGACATCGAGGAGTTCCTCGAGCTGCGCAAGAACACCGGCGACGACCGGCGCCGCACGCACGACATGAACACGTCGAACTGGATCCCGGACCTGTTCATGAAGCGGGTGATGGAAAACGCCGAGTGGACGCTGTTCTCGCCCTCGGACGTGCGCGACCTGCATGACAAGTTCGGCAAGAGCTTCGAGGAAGCCTACCTGCGCTACGAGGACAAGGCGGCGCGCGGCGATCTGAAGCTGTTCAAGAAGGTGTCCGCCACGCAGCTGTGGCGCAAGATGCTCTCGATGCTGTTCGAGACCGGGCATCCCTGGATCACCTTCAAGGATCCCTGCAACCTGCGCAGCCCGCAGCAGCACGTCGGCGTGGTGCACAGCTCGAACCTCTGCACCGAGATCACCCTCAACACCTCGGCCGACGAGATCGCGGTCTGCAACCTCGGCTCGGTCAACCTGCCCGCGCACATGACCGGCCAGGGCCTCGATTTCGCCAAGCTGAAGAGCACCATCCGCACCGCGATGCGGATGCTCGACAACGTCATCGACATCAACTACTACGCGGTGCAGAAGGCGCGCAATTCCAACATGCGCCATCGCCCGGTGGGCCTCGGCATCATGGGCTTCCAGGACTGCCTGCACCGGATGCGGGTGCCGTACGACTCGCCCGAGGCGGTGGAGTTCGCCGACCGCTCGATGGAGATGGTCGCCTACGCCACTTATTGGGCCTCGACCGAGCTCGCCGAGGAGCGCGGCCGCTACGGCTCCTTCCCGGGCTCGCTCTGGGACCGCGGCGTGCTGCCGCAGGACACGCTCGACCTGCTCGCCGCCGAGCGCGGCGGCTACGTCGAGGTGGACCGCTCGGCGACGCTCGACTGGGATTCGCTGCGGGCGCGCATCAAGCAGCACGGCATGCGCAACTCGAACTGCATCGCGATTGCGCCCACGGCGACCATCGCCAACATCGTCGGCGTCTCGGCGTCGATCGAGCCGACCTACCAGAACCTGTTCGTCAAATCGAACCTGTCGGGCGAGTTCACGGTGGTCAACGACTTCCTGGTGCGGGACCTGAAGCAGGCCGGCCTCTGGGACGAGGTGATGATCGCCGACGTCAAGTACTTCGACGGCAACCTGGCGCGCATCGACCGCGTGCCCGCCGCCCTGCGGCGGCTGTACGCCACCGCGTTCGAGATCGAGCCGAAGTGGCTGGTGGAGTCCGCCGCGCGGCGCCAGAAGTGGATCGACCAGTCGCAGTCGCTCAACATCTACATGCCGGGTGCCTCGGGCAAGAAGCTGGACGACACCTACAAGCTCGCCTGGATCCGCGGCCTGAAGACCACCTACTACCTGCGCGCGATGGGCGCGACGCACGCCGAGAAGTCGACCACCAAGACCGGACAGCTGAACGCGGTGTCCTCCGGGCAGGCGAACACCCTCGAAGCCGCGCCCGCACCTTCCCCGACGGGCGAGGAGCCGAAGTTCTGCGCGATCGACAATCCCGAGTGCGAGGCCTGCCAGTAGTGATCACCCTGGCCAATACGAAGTTCGCCGGACCGTTCCTCGCGCCCCTCTGGTCGCCGTCGCGCAACCCGAGCGTCTACGCGGTGATGGTGCCGGGCTGGCGGGTAATGACCTTCCGCGCGCTGCACTTCGGCCAGGCGCAGGAGCTGTCGCTGGACCGGATCAGAAGCCACGGCCGCTACGCCGAATGGCATTCCATCGCCGGCACCGAGTGGAACCTCTATATCGCGGTCCACGAGATGCCGTTTTCCACCGAGGCGCAGCGCCAGGCGGTCGAGCGGGCCCTGGCCCGCGATTACCGGCCCGAGTTCAACGACCTGGCGCCGGCCAACAAGGACAACTGAAAGCCATGCTCAACTTCGAGAACCTCGACCTGGCGCCGGAAAGCATGCCCTCGCCGCTGCCGCGCGAGGCGCGCCAGCCGGCGCCCCCCGCCGCCCTGCGGCGAGTGAAGGTCGAGGACAAGCAGGTCATCAACTCCAAGGCCGACGTCAACCAGCTGGTGCCCTTCAAGTACAAGTGGGCCTGGGAGAAGTACATCGCCGCCTGCGCCAACCACTGGATGCCGCAGGAAATCAACATGAGCCGGGACATC
>DATNCP010000085.1:0-24266 GCA_035607175.1 Burkholderiales bacterium | reverse complement strand
ACCGCGCATCACGCTGGTCACGCTCGGTGTCGACGACCTGGAAAAAGCCGCCGCCTTCTATCGCGACGGGCTCGGGTGGAAGAGCGACGGCATCGTCGGCAAGGAATTCGAGCACGGCGCGGTCGCGTTCTTCGAGCTCGGCGCGCACCTGCGGCTCGCGCTTTGGCCGCGCGACAGCATCGCGCACGACACCGGCCTGCGAAAGACGAGCCAGAGCCCGACGGAATTCACCCTCGGCCACAACGTCGGCAGCGCGAAAGAGGTCGACGCCGCGATGACGCTGGCGAAGAAAGCCGGCGCGAACATCGTCAAGCCGGCAGCGAAGACCTTCTGGGGCGGCTACGCCGGCTACTTCCAGGATCCCGACGGCCACCTCTGGGAGGTGGCGTGGAATCCGCAGTGGACTACGCCGGACTGAAGAGGTACGCGTCCATCGCGAGCACGCCGGCATCGATGGCATCGTAGACGCGCTCCGGCTTGGCTTTTTCCGCAGCCGCGCCGAGCGCGAAGAAGAGCGGTAGGAAGTGCTCGTCGGTCGGATGCGCGCGCGCGCCGTGCGGCGAGCGCGAGCGGTAGTCCACTAAAGCCTCAAAGTCGCGCGCCTCGATTTTCTCCTTGACCCACTGCTGGAACTCGCGCGCGTACGGCGCCGGTTGTCCCGCGCCGCGCGACCAGTCGCGCAGGTTGTGCGTCATGTGGCCGGAGCCGATGACCAGCACGTCTTCCCGGGTCAGAGGATGGAGCGCACGGCCGAGCTTTACGTGGTGCGCCGGTCCCAGCGCGGGTTGCACGGAGATCTGCACCACCGGAATATCCGCCGCCGGATACATATAGAGAAGCGGCGACCACGCGCCGTGATCGAGGCCGCGGCAGCCGTCGATGCCGGCGGTGAAGCCGGCGTCCTTCAGGAGCGCCTGCGCGCGTTGCGCGAGCTCGGGCGCGCCGGGCGCAGGGTAGCGCAGGCGATAGAGCGGCTCGGGGAAGTTGTAGAAGTCGTGGATGGTCTCGGGTTTCTCGCCGCCGGTGAGCATCGGCAGGTTGGTTTCCCAGTGCGCGGAGGAAATCAGGATCGCGCGCGGGCGGGGAAGCCGCTGCGCGAGCGCCTTCCAGGCCTCGCCCGCGGCGCCCGGCTCGAGCGCGTGCATGGGAGACCCGTGGGAGACGAAGACGCTCGGCAGCACGGCGGACATCAGGTCGACGGCTGCTCTTTGGGCAGCAGACCTTCGGCCTGCATCGCTTCCTTCACTTTCGGCCGCGCGGCGACGCGCTTCTGGAACGCCTGTACGTTGGGCCACTTGGAAAGATCGATGTTGGTCGGCTTGGTCCAGTTGGTGAGGACGAAGAGATACGCATCGGCGACGCTGAACTGCTTGCCCATCAGGTAGTCCTTGCCGGCCAGGTGCTTGTCGATGAGATCGAAGCGCTTGGCGAGGTTTTCCTTGGCGACCGGCTTGTAGTCCTCGGGCGTGTTCGGCCGGAAGAGCGGCGAGAACTGCTTATGCACTTCGGAGGTGAGGAAGTTCAGCCACTCCTGGAGCTGGTAGCGCTCGAACGTGCCCGCCTTCGGCGCGAGGCCGGCGTCGGGCTTCCGGTCGGCGAGGTACTGCACGATCGCCGGGCCTTCGGTGAGGCGCCTGCCGTCGTCGAGCTCGAGCGTCGGCACGTAGCCCTTGGGGTTGACCTGCCAGAAGTCGCCGCCGCCTTCGACGGTCTTCTCCTTGTTGTTGACCTTCTTCAGCTCGACGTTGATGCCGAGCTCGCGGGCGACGATATGGGGCGACAGCGAGCAGGCCCCGGGGGCGTAATAGAGCTTCATTGCAACTCCTCTCTCGGTTATGAAAGTGCTTCGGTAGCGGTCTTTACAGCAGGAATCCTGCCCATGCGGCCGGAATGGAAGTCGGCATAAGCCTTCTCCAGCTCCTCGCGCGTGTTCATGACGAACGGTCCGGAGCCTGCGACCGGCTCGTCGATCGGCTGGCCGCTCATGACGAACACCAGCGCGTCCGAGCTGGCCTCGATCGCCACGTCGCTGCCATTGCGGTCGAGCACGACCAGCTCGCCTTCGCTCGCCGTCTCGCGGTTGACGCTGATCTCGCCTTTCACCACGTACAGCCCGGCGGAGAAGCCGGCGCGCAGCGCCAGGTCGGCGTCGCGTCCCGCGGGGATGCGCAGCTCGAGCAGGTCCACCGGTGTGAAGGTGCTCGCCGGGCCTTTCACGCCGCGGAACTCGCCGGCGATCACGCGCACCGATACGCCGCCGGTGAGGTTCGCCGACGGGATGTCGCGCGCGACCAGGGTCTGGTATTTCGGCGCGGTCATCTTCGATTTCGCCGGCAGGTTCACCCAGAGCTGCAGCGCGTGGAATTGCCCGCCGCGCCGGGTGAACTCGGGGCTGTGCATTTCCTTGTGCAGCAGGCCCGAGCCTGCGGTCATCCATTGCACGTCGCCGCGGCCGATGCGCCCGCCGTTGCCTGCGGTGTCCTCGTGGTCGACCTCGCCGTCGAGTACCACGGTAACGGTCTCAAAGCCGCGGTGCGGATGCCAGCCGACGCCGCGCGGCTTCTGCGCAGCCGGAAAATCCGCCGGCCCCGCGTGGTCGAGGAGCAGGAAGGGGGAGAGCTCGGGGTGACGCCCGTAGTCGAGCACCGTGTGGACGGGGAAGCCGTCGCCAACCCAGTGCCCTTCGGGCTGGCTGTGGATGCGGAGGACGTTTTTCATGCTCCTAATATGTGTCCTAACGCGGGTGATATAAAGGGGGCACAAAGCAATAGATCATCCCGATATCTGGAACAATGGACCGCCTCACCGCAATCCAGGCCTTTGCCCAAGTCGTTGAATCCGGAAGCTTTGCGAAGGCGGCCGAGCGGCTGGGGCTGTCCACGTCCGCGACCTCCCGGCACGTCGCCGAGCTCGAGACCCACCTGCAGACCCGGCTCCTCAACCGGACCACGCGCAAGGTGAGCCTGACGGAGGGCGGGCGCGCGTACTACGAGCGGGTGGTGCAACTCCTCGCCGATCTCGACGAAGCCGAGCAGGAGGCGAGCCGCGCAGCAGTCGTGCCGCGCGGCGTGATCAAGCTCACGACGGCGGTGAACTTCGGCGTACGCCATGTCGGTCCGGCGATCGCCGCGTTTCTCGCCAAGCATGCCGAGGTCCGATTCGACGTCTCGCTGGCCGATCGGGTCGTCGACCTGGTCGAGGAGGGGTTCGACCTCGGCATCCGCATCGGCACCGCCGGACCGCACAACGTCGTGGCGCGCAAGCTCGGGGAAACGCGGATCGTGCCCTGCGCCTCACCGGACTATCTGGCGAAGCACGGCACGCCGCAGGTGCCGGAGGATCTGGCGCGGCACAATTGCTTCACTTACGAATATGTGACCCCTCGCAACGTGTGGACCTTCCGTGACGGCGATGGCCGCGAGCGCCCGGTGCGCGTCAGCGGCAATCTGCATTCCAACAACGGCGACATCCTCGCCGAAGCCGCCGCGCGCGGCGCCGGCATCGTTTTCGAGCCGGCGTTCATCGTCGGCCCGGAGGTGCGCGCCGGGCGCCTGGTGCCGCTGCTGCAGGACTTCGCGCCGGCGCCGCTGCCGATCTACGCGGTCTATTCCAGCCGCAAGCACCTCTCGGCGAAGGTGCGCCTGTTCATCGATTTCCTGGTCGAGCATTTCGCCGGCGCCGAGGACTGGAGCGCCGCGTGAGAGCCTGGCTGTTCCTTCTGCTCCTGCCGGCAAGCGTCCTCGCGCAAGCCCCGACGCAACCTCCGGACTGGCTGCTCGTCTCGGAGTCGGGGCGCGCGCAGGCCGGTGCGCCCCTGGAACTGGTGCTCGCCGGTCCCGAAGGCGCCGAGTTGCCCGACGAGATCGCTGTGCGCGCACGTAGCGGCGTGGCCGAGGTCGACGTGAAGATGCAGGCCATGGCGCCGGCCGAGAACGGCCGTCGCCGCTATTCCGGGTCGCTGCCGCCGACGATGTTCGGGACGGTGGCGATCCGCCTCGCCGATCCGCCGTCGAACGTGGCGGTCGTGATCGTCGCCCGTGGCGACACGATGCAGACGCTGACCGGCGCCGCGGAAGGCGAGCAGGAGCCGCCACTTTCGGAGAACGAGCCGATGTATTTCGTGGTCGGCGCGCGCGAGCGCTGGACCGCGCGCTTCCAGATCTCGTTCAAGTACCGCCTGTTCGACTACGACGCGGGCTTCGGCAAGGAGCGGCCGTGGCTCACCGGCCTGTATTTCGCCTACACGCAGACCTCGCTCTGGGACCTCGAGGGCGAGTCGGCGCCGTTCTTCGACACCAGCTACCGGCCGTCGCTCTTCTGGCGCTGGCTGCGCACCGACGATCGCACCTGGGTCGACGGCCTGCGGGTCGGCATCGAGCACGAGTCGAACGGCCAGCCCGGCGCCGACTCGCGCTCGCTCAACATCGCGTTCATCCAGCCGGAGTGGCGCTGGAAGACCGCGAGCCTCGGCAACTACGAGTTCACGCCCAAGGTCTACTACTACATCGAAAAAGAAGACAACCCCGATATCCCGCAGTACCGCGGTCACGTCGATTGGCGCGGGCGCTGGGATTCGGGAGACAACTGGCTCGTGACGCTGCTCGTGCGGCGCGGCACCGCCAACAAGGGCAGCCTGCAGCTTGACGTCGCGCGGCGTGCGCGCGATCTGAAGATCGGCCCGGTCAGCGGCTACTTCTATGCGCAGTACTTCAACGGCTACGGCGAATCGCTGCGCTCGTACGACGTGCGCTTCCCGTGGCAGTTGCGCGTCGGGCTGGCGATTATTCCCTAGAGGGTCCGCGGGCCGAGAAGCGGCCCGCACCTCAGCTGTCTTTGTCTTCGGTCCGCGGCGGGCGCCAGGTGTAGGGCGCCGGACCGGGCACGCGCAGCACGCGCAGCATGCGCAGCGCGCCTTCCTTGCGGCCGCCCTCGACGCCGCGGTAGTAGCCGGGCACGAGCACGGTTTCGTAGAAGCCCATCGCGCGGTAGAAGCGGCGCGCAGCATCGTTGCCGGCGCGCAGCTCGAGGTGCACGCTCGCCATGCCGGCGACGCGCGCCGACTCGAGCAGCCATTCGAGCATGCGCTGGCCGATGCCGAGCCTGCGATGCGACGGGCGCACCGCGAGCAGAACCAGGTGCGCGCGCTCCTCGCCGAGCTCCATGATCGCGAAGCCGGCGAGCGCATCACGCGTCGCGGCGACTGCCGCCGCGCCGCTCATCCCGGGGGTCGGCTTGCCGCCCTCGGAGGCGACGATCGCGAGCGTTTCGCGATCGCGGATCGCCTTCAGCACGCGCGGCACGTCGTATTTCCAGCCGAGGCCCGACTCGATGAAGTCGCGCGACATCAGCGCCACGGCTTGCGCGTCGCGCGGGTCGGCGAGTCGGATCGTGATCGCCCGCTGGGTCATGAAAAAGCATTGTGCCATGTTCTGCCGTAAACTTTGACAGCCTCAAGGGGGCAAAAACGTGAACAATATCAATCCGACCCAGGACCTTTCGGCGCTCTCGCCGGAGGACGCGGCGAGCGCCATCGGCAACAGCAGCGGCGCGGAAATCGTCGCCGCGCTCAGCCGCCTGCGCCCGGCGTTCGCGCAGGACGTGCTTGCCGCGATGCCGGTCGAATCACGCGGCCGCGCCCTCGCCGCGGCGCCCGACGAGGTGTCGCGGCAGTGGCAGCGCAACGCGCTCTACGAGCAGGGCAGCGTCGGCCGCATGATGGAGCCGGTGATCGGCGCCTATCCGCCCGAGCAGAGCGTCGGCGACACCATCGAATCGCTGCGCGAGCTGGTGAAGATGGCGTTCATCACCTACATCTACGTCGTCGACCGGAGCGAGCGCCTGCTCGGCATCGTCACGATGCGCGACCTGCTGTTCAGCGAGCACAACAAGAGCCTGAGCGAGGTCATGCTGCGCGACCCGTTCGCGCTGCAGGCGGCGATGCCGCTCTCCGATGCGATGCGCGTCGTCCTCGATCGCCACTTTCCGGTCTATCCCGTCACCGACGCCGACGGCCGGCTGCGCGGCCTGGTGCGCGGCCAGACGATGTTCGAAGCGCAGGCGGTCGAGATCTCGCTGCAGGCCGGCAGCATGGTGGCGATCGACAAGGAGGAGCGCCTGACGACGCACTGGTGGCGCAGCCTGAAGCTGCGCCATCCCTGGCTGCAGCTCAACCTCATCACCGCTTTCCTCGCCGCCGCCGTGGTCGGCTATTTCCAGGACACGATCGACCGGCTCGTCATCCTCGCGCTGTTCCTGCCGGTGCTCGCCGGCCAGTCGGGCAACACCGGCTGCCAGGCGCTCGCGGTGACGCTGCGCGGCATGACGCTCGGCGAGATGAAGCCCGGCGCGGCGCGCCCGCTGGTCGCCAAGGAAACCTGGGTCGGCTGCCTCAACGGCGCCGGCGTCGGCCTCGCCGCGGCCGCCGGCATGTACATCACGGCGGTCGGCCAGCATCAGCAGCAGCCGTTCATGCTCGCCTTCGTCGTTTTCCTCGCGATGGTGTTTTCCTGCATCGCGAGCGGCCTTTCGGGCGCGCTGGTGCCGCTGACGCTGAAGCGGATGGGCTTCGACCCGGCGACGGCTTCGAGCATCTTCCTCACCACCGCGACCGACGTAGTGAGCATGGGCACGCTGTTGCTGCTGGCGACGATCCTGGTGCGCGGCTAGTCACAGCGCCCGCCAAAAGAGTATTCTCCGAGAGGAGGAGGTCCGCCATGCAAGTCAAAGAGATTTTGCGGGTGAAGGGGACTCGGCTCCTGAGCATCGAGCCCGGCGGCCGCGCGGTGGACGCGGTCAACACCATGGCGAAGGAGAACCTCGGCTCGCTGGTGGTCATGGAGCAGGGCCGCATGGTCGGCATGCTGACCTTCCACGAGTTGCTGCGCGCGCTGGCGTCGCGCGGCGGCGCGCTCGGCGACCTGAAGGTCAGGGAAATCATGGAAAGCGACCCGGTGACGGCGACTCCGGAGATGGAAGTCAACGACCTGCGCCGCACCATGCTCGAGAGCAGCGCGCGCTACCTGCCGGTGATGCAGGACGGCAAGCTGCTCGGCGTGATCTCGTTCCGCGATGTAGCCAAAGCCGTGCTCGAAGAACAGGATTTCGAGAACAAGATGCTGAAGGGCTACATCAAAAATTGGCCCGCGTAGAAAACTTCTCCTCGGCTCGCTAGGCGTCGCCGCCCTCGGCGGCGTCGCTGCGTGCCGCTTCTGGCCCGAGCAGGGGTTGTGGAATCCCTGCCTGGCGCAGCTGCCGCGCAATCTTGCCGACCACGAGCTGGTGCGGGCCGCCTGGGAAGGTCTCGACGCCGGCAGCGTCTGGGACAGCCACGCGCACCTGATCGGTGCCGGCGACTCGGCGAGCGGCATCTACGTCAACCCGCGCACCGAGAGCCTGCTCAATCCCGGCGAGTATGCGCGGCGGCTCTTCTTTCTCAACGCGGGCTGCGTGCACGACGAAAAGAAAGGCGGCGTCGACCGGGCCTACGTCGAGCGCATGCACAACCTCGCCGACGGCATGAGGCCGGGCTTCAAGCTGGTGCTGTTCGCCTTCGAGCGCGCGTTCGACGATGGCGGCCAGCCCGACCTGCCGCACAGCATGTTCTATGTTCCCGACGCCTACACTCGCGACACGGCGCGGCAGCACGCCAAGTACTTCGAGTGGGCGGCCTCGGTGCACCCGTACCGAGCGGATGCGCTCGACGCCCTCGACGGCGCGAAAAAGGACGGTGCGGTGGCGGTGAAGTGGCTGCCCTCGGCGATGAACATCGATCCTGCTTCGAAACGCTGCGACGCTTTTTACGATTTTCTTTCCCGGAACGATATTCCACTGATCGTCCACGCCGGCGAGGAGCGCGCCGTGACCGGCAGCGAGAAGCACGACTACGGCAATCCGCTGCGCCTGCGCCGCGCGCTCGACGCGGGCGTGCGCGTGGTGGTCGCGCACTGCGCCTCGATGGGCGAGGACCGCGACCTGGACAAGGGGGAGCAGGGGCCCTATGTCGACAGTTTTTCGCTGTTCGTGCGGGTGTTCGAGAAATACGCGAAGAACTGCTACGGCGACATCTCGGCGATGACCCAGCGCAATCGCGCCGGGCCGAATCTGGTGCGCATCATCGAAACCGGCGAGTGGCACCCGCGCCTGCTGAACGGCTCCGACTATCCGCTGCCGGGGCTGATGCCGGTCTTCTCCGTCGACTATCTCGTCTCGCTCAAGCTCCTGCCCGAGAGCGCGGCGCCGGTGCTGAAGGAGATCCGCTTGCACAATCCGCTGCTGTTCGATTTCGTGTTGAAGAGAACCCTGCGATCGAACGGCAAGGCGCTGACCGCCAGCGTGTTCGAGACGCGACGCTTTTTCGTGAGATGATTTCCGCATGTCCGGCAATACTTTCGGCGTGCTCTATTGCGTCACCTCGTTCGGCGAGTCGCACGGGCCGGCCTACGGCGGCGTGATCGACGGCTGCCCGCCCGGCCTTGAGCTCTCGGTCGCCGATCTTCAAAGGGAATTGGACAGGAGAAAACCGGGCAGCTCGCGCCACGTCACGCAGCGGCGCGAGTCCGACGCGGTCGAGATCCTGTCCGGCGTTTTCGAGGGCAAGACCACGGGTACCGCGATCGGCTTCCTGGTGCGCAACGAGGACGCGCGCTCGAAGGACTATTCGGCGATCGCCGAGAAATTCCGCCCCGGGCACGCCGACTACACGTACTGGCAGAAATACGGCATCCGCGACGCGCGCGGCGGCGGCCGCGCTTCGGCGCGCGAGACGGTGGTGCGCGTCGCCGCCGGCGCGGTCGCGAAGAAATGGCTGAAGGAAAGATACGGCGTGGCGGTCCGCGGCTACCTCGCCGCGCTCGGGCAGAACGAGATTCCGTTCCAGTCCTGGGACGAAGTCGATCGCAACCCGTTCTTCATGGCGAACGCCGGCCTGGTGAAGAAGATGGAAGCATTCATGGACGGGCTGCGCGAAAGCGGCGATTCGGTGGGCGCGCGCGTCAACCTCGTCGCCGGCGGCGTGCCCGTCGGCTGGGGTGAGCCGGTCTATGGCCGCCTCGACGCGGACATCGCGGCCGCCATGATGTCGATCAACGCCGTCAAGGGCGTGGAGATCGGCGCCGGCTTCGCCGCCATTGCGCAGAAGGGCAGCGAGCACGGCGACGAAATGACGCCGCAGGGCTTCGCCTCGAACCACAACGGCGGCGTGCTCGGCGGCATCTCCACCGGGCAGGACGTCACCGTGTCGATCGCGCTCAAGCCGACCTCCAGCATCCGCCTGCCGCGGCGCACGATCGACAAGAACGGCAAGGCGACGACGATCGAAACCACCGGGCGGCACGACCCTTGCGTCGGCATCCGCGCCACGCCGATCGCCGAAGCGATGCTCGCTTGCGTCTTGATGGACCACGCGCTGCGCCACCGCGCGCAGTGCGGCGACGTCACGCCGCCGACGCGGTTTTCTCGTTAGTTTCCAAGGTAGTAAACCCTCCGGAAATCCATTAAAGTATGGCGACAACACCCCCAAGAGAGAAGAACATGAGCAACAAGGGCCAGCTGCTACAAGACCCCTTTCTCAACACGCTGCGCAAAGAGCACGTTCCCGTTTCGATCTACCTGGTGAATGGCATCAAGCTGCAGGGCCAGATCGAGTCGTTCGACCAGTATGTCGTGCTGCTGAAGAACTCGGTGACGCAGATGGTCTACAAGCACGCCATCTCCACGGTGGTGCCGTCCCGGCCGATCTCGCTCGGCGAGAAGGAATCAGAATAGCGTCCGCTGACCCGCAGGCTGCGGTCATCGTCTGCCTCGATTTCGGCGACGACGCGCATGAGGAGAGCGTCGCCGAGATCGTGCGCCTGGTGGAAAGCGCCGGCGTGGTGCGCCACCGCGAGCTGCGCGGCAAGCGCCAGCGCCCCGATCCGAAGTTCTACGCCGGCAGCGGCAAGGTGGAGGAGGTCCGCGTCGCCGCCGACGAGCTGAACGCGGCGTTCGTCGTCTTCAACCACGAGCTCTCGCCGGCGCAGCAGCGCAACATCGAGAAGGAAGTGCAGCGACGCGTGCTCGACCGCACGGAAGTGATCCTCGAGATCTTCGCGCAGCGCGCGCAGACCGCCGAGGGCAAGGTGCAGGTCGAGCTGGCGCGCCTCCAGCACCTGTCGACGCGCCTGATTCGCGGCTGGACGCACCTGGAGCGCCAGCGCGGCGGCTTCGGCAGTACCGGCGGCCCCGGCGAGAAGCAGCTCGAGCTCGACCGGCGCTATATCGGCCAGCGGGTCAAGACCCTGAAGACAAAACTGGTTCAACTCAAGAAACAAAGGAAGGTGCAGCGCCGCGCCCGCGCCCGGGGCGACGTGCCCTCGGTTGCGATCGTCGGCTACACCAACGCCGGCAAATCGACTCTGTTCAACGCCCTGGTCCACGCCAAGGCGTACGAGGCCGACCAGTTGTTCGCCACGCTCGACACCACCACTCGCCGCGTCTGGATCGCCGGCGCCGGCAATATCACCGTGTCCGACACGGTCGGCTTCATCCGCGAGCTGCCGCACAACCTGGTCGCGGCCTTCCGCGCCACGCTCGAAGAGACGGTGCACGCCGACCTGCTGCTGCACGTGGTCGACGCGTCCTCGCCGGTGCGCGACGCTCAGGCGCAGGCGGTGAACGAGGTGCTGGCGGAGATCCCCGCCGGCCAGGCGCCCCAGCTCCTGGTCTGGAACAAGATCGACGCCACCGGGAATAAAGGCGCAAATGCAGGCCTGGAACCGGGCGTCGAACGTGACCAATATGGTAGGATTTCGCGCGTTTTCGTGAGCGCGCGCACCGGGGCAGGGATGGAGGAATTGCGCGACGCCATCGCCGAGTTCGCGCAGTCGCGCAGGGCGAGCGGCGCCGGCGCTCCCGAAGCGCAATCACTGCAACCTCACTAGATTCCACTCACATGTCCTTGAACGACCCCAACTGGGGGCGCGGTTCCCGCGGGCCCGATGGTTCCAGAGGCGGCCCGGGCGGCGGCAATCAGGGCCCGCCCGACCTCGACGAGCTGTGGCGCAATTTCAACCGCCGCCTCGCGGACCTGTTCGGCCGCCGGCGGCGCGACGGCGGCGGCGAGCCGCCGTCCCCGGGCAACGGGCGCTACGCCTTCGGCGGCGCAGGACTGCTGTTCCTGGTGGTGATCGCGATCTGGCTGGCGAGCGGCTTCTTCATCGTCGTCGAGGGTACGGGCGGCATCGTCCTCACCTTCGGCAAGTACGCGCGCGAAGCCACCTCGGGCCTCAACTGGCGCCTGCCGTGGCCGATCCAGTCGCACGAGATCGTCAACCTGAAGCAGGTGAGAACGCTCGAGGTCGGCTACCGCAACAACGTTCGCACCAAGGTGCTGAAGGAATCGCTGATGCTGACCGACGACGAGAACATCGTCGATCTGCAGTTCGCGGTGCAGTACCTGGTCAAGGACGCGAAAGACTATATCTTCAAGGTGCGGCGCCCCGACGAGTCGGCGATGCAGATCGCCGAGACGGCGATGCGCGAGGTGATCGGCAAGAACCGCATGGACGCGATCCTGTACGAGACGCAGGTCGACGTCGCCAACAAGGCCCGGGATCTCATGCAGCAGATCCACGACCGCTACGAGACCGGCATCCAGATCAGCACCGTCACCATCCAGAACGCGCAGCCGCCCGAGCAGGTGCAGGCGGCGTTCGACGACGCGGTCAAGGCCGGCCAGGACCGCGAGCGGCAGAAGAACGAAGGCCAGGCCTACGCCAACGACGTCATCCCGCGCGCGCGCGGCACCTCCTCGCGCCTTTTGCAGGAGGCGGAAGGGTACAAGCAGCGCGTCATCGCCAACTCCGAGGGCGACGCGTCGCGCTTCAAGCAGGTGCTGACCGAGTACGCCAAGGCGCCGCAGGTGACGCGCGAGCGGATCTACATCGACACCATGCGCGAGGTCCTGTCGTCGACCAACAAGATCATGATGGACTACCGCGGCTCGGGAAACCTGCTCTACCTGCCGCTCGACAAGATCATGCAGCAGGCGGGCAGCGCGCCGCTCACCGAGTCGCAGGCGGCGCAGAAGCCCGCCGAGCCGCCACCGGCGGGCGAGCCGGGGCCGCGCTCGCGCGACACGCTGCGCAACCGTGACCGGGCGGACCGATGAAAGCCCTCGGGCCGATCGTCGCCGTCGTCATCGTCGTGCTGCTGCTCGTCTCCGGCACGCTCTACACCGTCGACCAGCGCCAGAACGCGATCGTCTTCCAGCTCGGCGAGGTGAAGGAGGTCGTGCAGAGGCCCGGCCTGCACCTCAAGATTCCCTTGCTGCAGAACGTGCGCCTGTTCGACATGCGCATCCTCACATTCGACGACGCCGAGCCGCTGCGCTTCCTCACCCAGGGCAACCGGCCGGTGCTGGTCGACTCGTTCGTCAAGTGGCGCATCGTCGACGTCAAGCAGTACTACGTCAGCGTCCAGGGCGACGAGTTCCGCGCCATGACGCGCATCAAGCAGACCGTCGCCGGGGTGCTGCGCGACGAGTTCGGCATCCGCATCCTGCACGACGTGGTCTCGGGCGAGCGCGAGAAGATCATGAGCCGCGTGCGCGAGAAGGTCGACCAGGACCTGGAGCGCATCGGCGTCAAGATCGTCGACGTGCGGCTGAAGCGCGTCGACCTGCCGCAGGATGTCAGCGAGTCCGTGTACCGCCGCATGGAGGCGGAGCGCAAGCGCATCGCCAACGAGCTGCGCTCCACCGGCGCCGCGGAGGCGGAGAAGATCCGCGCCGACGCCGACCGGCAGCGCGAGATCATCGTCGCCGAGGCCTACCGCGACGCGCAGCGCACGCGCGGCGAGGGCGACGCCAGGTCGGCGGCGATCTATGCCGCCGCCTTCAACCAGAACCCGGAGTTCTTCGCTTTCTACCGCAGCATGGACGCGTACCGCAGCGTCTTCCGCGGCCGCAACGATCTGATGCTGCTCGAAAGCAATTCGGACTTCCTGCGCTACTTCAGGGACTCGCTCGGAAAACCGTCGCAGAGACGATGAGCGATGGGCACCGTGTTTCTCATGGCGCTCGCGCTGATGCTGATTCTCGAGGGAGTTCTGCCGTTCCTCGCGCCTAACCTCTGGCGCGACACCTTCCGCAAGATCACGCAGATGAGCGACGGCCAGATCCGCTTCGTCGGCTTGTCGTCGATGCTGGTCGGGCTGCTGCTGCTGCTCTGGGCCCGGTCATGAAGTGGATCCTGCCGGAGTACGTGGAGGACATTCTTCCGACCGAGGCGAGGCGCATCGAGAAAGCGCGGCGAAGGATATTGGATCTGTTTTTCGCGAAAAAGTACGAATTGGTGATGCCGCCGCTGCTCGAGTTCACCGACTCGCTTTTCACCGGCACTGGCCACGACCTCGAGCTGCGCACCTTCAAGGTGGTCGACCAGTACTCGGGGAAGACGATGGGCGTGCGCGCCGACATCACGCCGCAGGTGGCGCGGATCGACGCCCACCTGCTCAACCGCAAAGGCGTGACGCGGCTCTGCTACTGCGGCTCGGTGCTGCACACGCGCCCGGCGAGCCCGGGGGCGACGCGCGAGCCGATCCAGATCGGCGCCGAGATGTACGGCAACGCCGCGGTCGCGGCGGACGTCGAGGTGCAGGCGCTGCTCTGCGACGCGCTGTCCGCGACGGGGATGCGCGGCGTGCGGCTCGGCATCGGTCACGTCGCCGTGTTCCGCGCCATCGCCCAGGCGGCGAAGATCGACGGCGACCGCGAACGCGGCCTGTTCGAGGCTCTGCAGAAGAAGGATGTTCCGGAACTGAAAAATCTCTCGAAAAATCTTCCGGCGAAGACGCGTGACGCGCTGCTCCTGCTGCCGGAACTCTACGGCGACGCAAAGGTGCTGGACGAGGCGGCAAGAAAATTGCCGAAGATCGCCGCATTGGAAAAAGCTCTTGCCGATTTGCGTGCGCTCGCCAAGGCCTGCCCGGTGCCGGCCAGCTTCGACCTCGCCGAGCTGCGCGGCTACCACTACCATTCGGGCGTGGTGTTCGACGCCTACTGCGATGGCCCGGGCGGTGCCTCGTCTCTTCTGGCGGGCCGCGGCGGGCGCTACGATGACGTCGGCAAGGCGTTCGGCCGGGCGCGCCCGGCCACCGGATTTTCGATCGACCTGAGGGCATTGGCAGGAGTGGCGAAGTGAGCGCGAGAAACGTCGTCGTCATCGGCACCCAGTGGGGCGACGAAGGCAAGGGCAAGATCGTCGACTGGCTCACCGACCGCGCGCAGGGCGTGGTGCGCTTCCAGGGCGGCCACAACGCCGGCCACACGCTGGTGATCGGCGGCAAGAAGACCGTGCTGCACCTCATCCCGTCGGGGATCCTGCGCGAGAAGGTCGACTGCTTCATCGGCAACGGCGTGGTGGTGTCGCCGCAGGCGCTGGTCCACGAGATGGACGAGCTCGAGTCGGCCGGCGCGCAAGGCGTCGTCGCCCGCCTCTCCGTGTCGGAAGCCTGCCCGCTGATCCTGCCGTACCACTCGGCGCTCGACCTGGCGCGCGAGAGCTCCAAGGGCGAGAAGAAGATCGGCACCACCGGCCGCGGCATCGGCCCCGCCTACGAGGACAAGGTCGCGCGCCGCGCGATCCGCCTGCAGGACCTGTTCAAGCCCGTTCGCTTTGCCGAGAAGCTGAAAGAGCTGCTCGAGTTCCACAACTTCGTGCTGGAGAAATATCACCAGGTGGCGCCGGTGGATTTCCAGAAGACCCTCGACGAGAGCCTCGCGCTCGCGCCGCGGCTCGAGCCGCTGATCGCCGACGTGCCGCGCGCGCTCTACCACGCCAACCGCGCCGGCAAGAACCTGCTGTTCGAAGGCGCGCAAGGCTCGCTGCTCGACATCGACCACGGCACCTATCCGTTCGTCACCTCGTCGAATTGCGTCGCCGGCGCGGCGGCGGCGGGCGCAGGTATCGGGCCGATGCACCTGCACTACGTGCTCGGCATCACCAAGGCGTACAGCACGCGCGTCGGCAGCGGGCCGTTCCCGACCGAGCTCTCCGACGGCGTCGGCGAGCGGCTGCGCCAGCGCGGCCAGGAATTCGGCGCGACGACCGGCCGGCCGCGGCGCACCGGCTGGTTCGACGCCGCGGCGCTGAAGCGCTCGATCCAGCTGAACGGCGTGTCGGGGCTGTGCATCACCAAGCTCGACGTGCTCGACGGCGTCGAGGAGGTGAAGATCTGCGTCGGCTACGAGCTCGACGGGCAGCTCTCCGAGATCCTGCCGGTCGGCGCCGAGGAGCTCGAGCAATGCGTGCCGGTCTACGAGGAGCTGCCGGGCTGGATGGAGAGCACCGTCGGGGTCAAGAGCCTGGAGAAGCTGCCCAAGGGGGCGCGGGACTACCTGAACCGCATCGAGGCGCTGTGCCGGGTGCCGATCGACCTGATCTCCACCGGCCCCGACCGCGAGGAAACCATCGTCCGAAGGCATCCGTTCGACCCGCAGTAGGCTTTAAAGTAGACTGTACGGTCTAGTCTAGTCCGGGAGGGGGTCCCGTTGGCCGAGGCAAACCGCGAGCGCGTGCTGCGCGCCGCCACCAGTTCCTTTCTCGCGCACGGCTATTCGTCGAGCGTGGACGACATCGCCCGCCGCGCCGGGGTCGCCAAGCAGACCGTCTACCACCATTTCCCGAGCAAGGACCGCCTCTTCAAGGAGGTGGCGCGCGACCTCGCCATGAGCGTGCTGGTCGAGCTCGAGGGCGCGGACGTGCGCGCCGCGCTGCTGCGCTTCGCCATCGCCTACCGCGAGCGCGCGCTCAGCGCCGACGGCATCGCCACCTTCCGCACCCTCGTCCCCACCGTGCCGCGCTTCAAGGCGCTTTCCAAGGCGATGTACGCCAACACCGCCGGCGAGCTGGTCGAGCGCCTGGCGCAGTACCTCGAGGGGGCGATGAAGGACGGCCGGCTGCGCCGCGACGACCCGGTGCTGGCGGCGGAGATGCTGATGAGCATGCTCGCCGGCGTCGACCGCGTGAAGCGCCTGTTCGGCGTCAACGACCAGCGCGAGACCAACGAGCGCCGCACGGCGCGCATCGTCGACTGCTTTCTGCGAGCGTACAAGTCATGACCCGGTCAATCATCGTTCTTCTCTCTCTCGTGCTCGCGGCCTGCAGCCAGGGCGATGCCAGGCAAGGCAAGGACGCGAAGGACTCCAAGGCCGCGCCAGCCGCCGTCGGTGTCACCGTCGTCGAGGTCGCGCTGCGCGAAGTGCCGATCACCTTCGAAGCGGTCGGCCGCACCGAAGGCTCGCGCGAGGTGCAGGTGCGGGCGCGTGTCGCCGGGATCCTGGAGCAGCAGAAATTCCAGGAAGGCGACGCGGTGAAGGCCGGCGCGACGCTGTTCGAGATCGAGCGCGCGCCGTTCGAGATCGAGCTGGCGCAGGCGCGCGGCGTGCTCGCCGAGGTTTCGGCGCGCGAAGAGCTGGCGCAGCAGGAGCATGAACGGCTGAAGAGCCTCGCCGACAAGCGGGCCATCAGCCAGAAGGAGGCCGACCAGGCCGCCTCCGCGGCGCGCCAGGCGCAGGCCGCGGCCCAGGTGGCGCGCGCACGCCTGCGCCAGGCCGAGCTCAACCTCTCGTACACGCGCGTGACCGCGCCGATCGGCGGCATCACCGGCCGCGCGCTGCAGTCGATCGGCAGCCTGGTCTCGCCGAGCGGCGATGCCGCGGTGCTGACGACGCTGACGCGCGGCGATCCGATCTGGGTGCGCTTCTCGCTCTCCGAGCCGGAATTCGCGCAGGTGCGCGGCAGCGAGGGCAAGGAGGCGTCGGTCCGCCTCGAGCTCGCCGACGGCACCACCTATCCCGAGCCGGCCAGGCTCAACTTCTCCGGCTCGACCGTCGATGCGCAGACGAGCAGCGTGCAGATGCGCGCCGAGGTGGCGAACCCGCGCCAGGTGCTGCTCCCGGGGCAGTTCGTGCGCGTGCGCATCACCGCGGGCACGGTGCAGGCTGTGGTCCTGCCGCAGAGCGCGGTGCTGCAGAACGAAGGCGGGCGCTTCGTCTGGCTCGCGAGCGGGGGCAAGGCGGTGCAGCGGCCGATCAAGGCCGGCGGCTGGGTCGGCAAGGACTGGGCGGTGCTCGACGGCCTGAAGCCCGGCGACCAGGTGATCGTCGACAACCTGGTGCGGATGCGGCCGAACGCGCCGGTGGCGGCGAAGAAGGCGGGCCAGGGCTAGGCGGTGTCGAATTTCTTCATCCACCGGCCGGTATTCGCCGGGGTCATCGCCATCATCATCGTCATCGCCGGCCTGGTGTCGGCGAAGCTGCTCGCCGTCGCCCAGTACCCGGAGATCGCGCCGCCGACGGTGCTGATCACCACCTCCTACCCGGGCGCGAGCGCGGAGACGCTGTCGCGCACCGTGGCGGCGCCGATCGAGGAGCAGCTCTCGGGCGTCGAGAAGCTCTCCTTCTTCAGCTCGACCTCGTCGTCGACCGGCACGCTGCAGATCACCGCCACCTTCGAGCCCGGAACCAACGTCGACCAGTCGGTGTTCAACGTCAACAACCGCGTGCAGATCGCGCTGCCGCGCCTGCCCGACGAGGTGCGCCGCAACGGCGTGATCGTGCAGAAGCGCTCGTTCGACATCCTGCTGGTGGTGTCGATGATCTCTCCCGGCAACCAGCGCGACACGCTGTATCTCTCCAACTTCGCCTCGATCAACATCGTCGACGAGCTGAAGCGCCTGCCGGGCATCGCCGACGTGACCATCTTCGGCGCGCGCGACTACTCGATGCGCGTCTGGATCAACCCCGAAAAGATGGCGCGCCTCGGCGTCACCACCAGCGAGGTCGCGGCGGCGCTGCGCGCGCAGAACGCGCAGTACGCGGCGGGGCGGATCGGCACCGAGCCGGCGCCGCCGGGGCAGAGCTACGTCTACACCGTCACCGCCACCGGTCGCCTGATCGAACCCGAGGAGTTCGGGGAAATCGTGGTGCGCGCCCAAGGATCTTCCGGGATCTTGAGACTGAAGGATATTGCCCGGATCGAGCTGGGCGCTCTGAACTACGACACCTCCAACACGCTCGACGGCCAGCCGACCATCGGCATGGCCGCGTACCTGCAGCCGGGCGCCAACGCTCTCGAAGTTGCTTCTCTAGTCAAAGAAAAAATGACGGAGCTGCGTGCGGGCTTCCCGGCCGGCGTCGACTACGCGATCCCGTTCGATACCACGCGCTTCGTCGACGCGTCGATCAAGGAGGTGAACACGACCATTTTCGAGGCGGCGCTGCTGGTGCTGGCGGTGGTGTTCATCTTCCTGCAGACCTGGCGCGCGACGCTGATCCCGATGATCGCCGTGCCCGTATCGCTGATCGGCGCCTTCGCCGGCCTGTGGGCGGTCGGCTTCACCATCAACACCCTGACGCTGTTCGCGCTGGTGCTGGCGATCGGCATCGTCGTCGACGACGCCATCGTCGTGCTGGAGAACGTCGAGCGCCTGATGCGCGAGAACGACATGCCGCCCTTCGAGGCGGCGCTCGAGGCGATGCGCGAGGTCTCGGGCGCGGTGGTGGCGATCGTGCTGGTGCTGTGCGCGGTGTTCGTGCCGGTCGCCTTCCTTGGCGGCATCGCCGGCGCGCTCTACCGCCAGTTCGCGGTGACGCTCACCTTCGCGGTGGTCATCTCGGGGTTCATCGCCCTGACGCTCACGCCGGCGCTGTGCGCGATCCTGATGAAGAAAGGCCACCACGAGTCGCGCATCTTCCGGCCGTTCAACATCGGCTTCGCCTGGATCACGCGCCGTTTCCTCGACGCGGTCCAGCTGCTGCTGCGCCGGCCGGCGCTGTCGCTGCTGGCGTTCGTCGGCGTGCTTTGCCTGGGCGCCTTTCTCTTCCTGCGCATCCCGTCGAGCTTCGTGCCGACCGAGGACCAGGGCTACATTTTCGGCAACGTGCAGCTTCCCGACGGCGCGACGCTGGAGCGCACCCGCGAGGTCGCGGCCCAGCTCGGCAAGATCGTGCAGGGCGAGCCGGGGGTGCAGAACACCATGGTGATCAACGGCTTCGACCTGCTGGGCGGCGGCAACAAGACCAACGCCTCCACCATGTTCATCCCGCTCAAGCATTGGGACCAGCGCAAGAACGCCCCGGCGATCGCCGTGGCCGGCGACATCGCGCGCAAGGGCGCGAGCCTGCGCGACGGGATGGTGATCGCGTTCAATCCGGCGGCGATCCGTGGCCTCGGCACCTCCGGCGGCTTCGAGATGTACCTGCAGGCGCGCACCAATCCCGACCCGCAGCGGCTGTTCGAGGTGACTCAGGGATTCCTGGCCGCGTTGCGCGAGCATCCTCAGCTCACCGGCGTCAACTCCTTCTTCCGCCCGACCGTGCCGCAGCTCAAGGTCGAGGTCGATCGCGAAAAGACGATCTCGCTCGGCGTGCCGGTGCAGGACGTGTTCGACGCCCTGCAGAGCACCATGGCCGCGCTCTACGTCAACGACTTCAACAAGTTCGGCCGCACCTACCGCGTGCAGATGCAGGCCGACGCCCAGTTCCGCGCCCAGCCCGACGACCTCGGCGCGGTATACGTGCGCTCGACCCAGACGCGCGAGATGATCCCGCTCAAGTCGCTGATCCGCGTCACGAACACCGTCGGTCCCGAGCAGCTCGAGCGCTTCAACGGCTTCGTCGCCGCGCGCGTGCTTGGCAGCGGCCGGCCGGGCGTCTCCTCGGGCGAGGCGATCCGCGCCGCCGAGGACGTCGCCGCGAAGGCGCTGCCCGAGGGCTACGCGATCGCCTGGGCGGGACAGGCGTTCCAGGAGAAGCGCACCGGGCGGCAGTCGGCGATCGCGTTCGGCCTCGCCATCGTGATGGTGTTCCTGATCCTCGCCGCGCTCTACGAGCGGTGGCTGCTGCCCTTCGCGGTGGTGATGTCGGTGCCCTTCGCGGTGCTGGGCGCGCTCGCTTTCGTCGCCGCGCGCAGCCTGGAGAACGACATCTACTTCCAGATCGGCCTGGTGGTGCTGATCGGCCTCGCGGCGAAGAACGCGATCCTGATCGTCGAGTTCGCGCAGCAGGGCTTCCTCGCCGGCAAGAGCGCGACCGAGGCGGCGCTCAACGCGGCGCGGCTTCGCTTCCGCCCGATCGTCATGACCTCGCTCGCCTTCGTGCTCGGCGTGATGCCGCTCATGCTCGCCACCGGCGCCGGCGCCGGCGCGCGCCGCTCGATGGGCACCGGCGTGGTCGGCGGCATGCTCGCCGCGACCTTCGTCGCCACCATCTTCATCCCGCTGTTCTTCGTCATCGTCTCGCGGCGCAGGAAGGAGAGAGCTTCCTCTTGAGGAGAATCCTTCCCCTCGCGGCGCTCGCGCTGGCCGGCTGCATCAAGGTCGGCCCCGACTATACGCGGCCCGAGGTGGTCGCGCTCCCCGCCGAGTATCCGACGGCGGGGGCGCCGGGCGAGGCGGTGGTGCCCGCCGACTGGTGGACGATCTACAGCGATGCCACGCTCAACGACCTGGTGGCGAGCGCGCGCAAGGCGAACGCCGACGTGCGTCTCGCCGCGGCGCGCGTGCAGGAGGCCGAAGCCGTGCTGCGCGAGGCGCGCGCGTCGCTATTCCCCGATGTCAGCGCGGGGTACAACTATTCGCGCAGCCGCGTCAGCACGACCAGCGTGCCGCCGCCGCCGGCCGGCACCATCATTCGTCCGAGCCACCAGCTCGCGCTTGCTTCGACCAGCTTCGAGCTGGATTTCTGGGGAAAGTTTGCGCGCGCGTCGGAGGCGGCGCAGGCGAATCTGCTCAACTCACGCCTGTCGCAGGACACTGTAGCCCTCACGCTCGCCGGGGCGACCGCGCAGACCTACTTCGCGCTGCGCTCGCTCGATTCGCAGGTCGCGGTGCTCGATCTCTCGATCAGGATCCGCGAGGATTCGCTCGCGATCGCCCGCGCGCGGCTCGCGGCGGGGCTCGCCTCGGAGCTCGATGTCTACCAGGCCGAGGGTGCTCTCGCCGACGCGCTATTCCAGCGCCGCGACGCCGCCCGCAACCGCGCCCTGGTCGAGCGCCAGCTCGCCCAGCTCACCGGCCGGCTCGACCTCAAGCTCGCCGCCGGCGAGGTTTTCGCCCTGCCGCTGCCGCCGGTGCCGCCGCCCGGGCTGCCTTCGACGCTGCTCGGGCGCAGGCCCGATATCCGCGCCGCGGAACAGACGCTGGTGTCCTTCAATGCGCAGATCGGCGTCGCGCGCGCGGCGATGTTTCCGACCCTGAGCCTGACCGGCTTCCTGGGCTTCCAGAGCGCGGAGTTCAGCGAGCTGCTCAGCAGCAACGCGCGCGTCTGGACGCTCGGCGCCGGGCTGACGGGGCCGATCTTCGACGCCGGGCGCCGCAGCGCGAGGGTCGAGCAGGCAGAAGCGCGGCGCGAGCAGGCGCTGGCCGGGTACCAGCGGGCGATCGAGACCGGCTTCCGCGAAGTGGCCGACGCGCTCGTGAACGTGAGCGAGAGCGCGCAGTCGGAGGACGAGCTGCGCGGGCGGCTGGAGGCGGCGCGCAAGGCGCTCGAGCTTTCGCGGCTGCGCTACGAATCGGGCTACTCGCCCTACCTCGAGGTGCTCGACGCGCAGCGCACGGCGAACGACGCCGCGATCGCCTTCGTGCGCAACCGCCAGGCGCGGCTTGCGTTCACGGTCGACCTGATGAAAGCGTTGGGGGGCGGCTGGAAAGAGAAGGAGTGACTGACCGCAGTGCCGCGCAGCTTCTCGCGCGGCGGACCCTGCAGTGCCGCGCGGCTCCTCGCGCGGCCCTAGAACGTAACGCCGTACATCTTGCTGGTGATCATCTGCAATGGCCCGAGCGGATTCTGCGTCGACTCCTGGCCGACGATCGACGGCTGGCCGCCGGTCAGCTTGTAGATGACGACGCCGTCCTTGAGCAGGATCAGCCCGGAGAACGCCCAGCCGTTGGTATGCGTGTCGCGCTTGAAGCCGAGCAGGTCGAGCAGGAAGTAGCCGTTGCGCTGCTTGTTCAGCACCTTCTGGTTGACCTCGAAGCCCTTGCAGTTGGTCTTTGCCGTGACGCACATCCGCACGCCTTCGTCGAGGTCGTTGACCGAAATCGACTGGCTGAGCAGGAAACGGCGCAGCACGTCGGTGTAATTGAGGATGGTGATGTTCGGGTTGGTCGAAGGGTCGAGGCTCATCTCGCGCAGCTCGACTGCGGTGGTCTCGCCGGGAACCAGCCGGTCGAATGCCAGCTGCGCTTCCTGGTAGGTCTGCCAGGGACTGGAGGTCGATTCCTGGGAGCGCGGCAGTAGCCAGGAGCACCCCGAGGCGAGGGAGAGGAGCAGTCCGATCGAGACGAGCCGCTTCATGGCAGAGTGACTGTGTATCACTCTGGTGCGGCCGGGTGCGGGGGCGTGCCTCTAGTCCGAGCGGAGCCTCGCGCCAACCCTGTCACGCCGCTGTGACCCGCTGTCGCCGGAAATGGACAGCGTGTCACGGGGGCGGGCGACAGCGCTGCGCGCGGCGCCGTCGCACAATGGCTCCGCAAATCGCGCCATGCCAATCGCCGACCTCGAAGCGGCCCGCAAGCATCACTCGGCCCTCAAGCTGATCATCGTGCGCCACGTCGGCAGCAACGCCGATCTGCGTGCGCTGCGCCGGGTGGCCGACCTCTGCCGCGGCCTGACCGATGTGCTCGACGACGAGTACTGCCGGGAGAAGGTGCGCACCGTCGCCGAGTACGCCTGCGAGATGCTGGCGCACAGCGAGCACCATCGCTGGGGCGTGGATTTCCTCAAGCGCCAGATCGGCGATGCGCTTGAGCTGATCGACAGCCGGCTCTACAGCCTGGAGCTGGTCCGGCGCGGTCCGGACCGCGCCGTCGCGCTGCAGTTCAGATAAAGGCTTGAAACCGCGGGTGCTGGGCTAACATCGGGTCTTGGTGCCGAGGAAGGGACTCGAACCCCCACAGTGTTGCCACCGCTAGGACCTGAACCTAGTGCGTCTACCAATTCCGCCACCTCGGCAGAGGAGGCGCGATTTTAGCCGAAAAGAACAATGGGAAAAAGAAGACCAAGTAGGAGCGCGCTGCGCCGGCGCTCGCGTCCGGAAAAAAAACAGAGCTTCCCGGAGATCCTGAGCGTCCTCGAGCGCGCGGGTGCGCCGCTGCATCCGGACGAGCTCGCGGCGCGGCTGCGCGTCGCGCGCAGCGAGCGCCAGGCCTTCGACGCCGCGCTCGCCGCGCTCGAGCACTCGGGCGAGGTGGTGCGCAACCGCGCCGGCGCGCTGCTGGTGGCGCGGCGCATTGCCGCCGTCGCCGGCCGCGTCGAAGGCCACCCTGACGGCCATGGCTTCGTCGTTCCCGACGACGGCAGCGCATCGGTATTCCTGCCGCCGCACGAGATGCGCGGCCTGATGCACGGCGATCGCGCCTCGGTGCGCGTCACCGGGCGCGACAACCGCAGCCGGCCGGTCGGTGCGCTGGTCGAGGTCCTGGAGCGCGCGCAGCGGCGCATCGTCGGCCGCGTGCACGTGCAGCACGGCGTCACCTACCTCGTGCCCGAGGACCGGCGCATCGCGCACGATATCGTCCTCCCCGAAGCGGGCAAGGTGAAGCCCGGCCAGGTCGTGACCGTCGAGCTGGTCCAGCCGCCGACCAAGCACGCGCAGCCCGTCGGCCGCATCGCCGAGGTGCTCGGCAACTACGCCGACTCGGGGATGGAAATCGAGATCGCGCTGCGCAAGTTCGACCTGCCGCACGAGTTCCCGAAGAAGGCGCTCGCGCAGGCCCAGTCGCTGCCGAGCGCCGTGGCGGAAAAAGACGCCGAAGGCCGCCGCGACCTGCGCGAGCTGCCGTTCGTCACCATCGACGGCGAAACCGCGAAGGATTTCGACGACGCGGTCTACGCCCGGCGCGAGGGGCGCGACTGGCGCCTGTGGGTGGCGATCGCCGACGTCAGCCACTACGTGCGACACGGCGATCCGCTCGATCTCTCGGCGCGCGAGCGCGGCACCTCGGTCTACTTCCCGCGCCGCGTGATCCCGATGCTGCCGGAGAAGATCTCCAACGGCCTGTGCTCGCTCAATCCCGACGTCGACCGCCTGGCGATGGTGTGCGAGATGGCGATCGGCGCGCAGGGCGAGGTGAGCGGCTACGACTTCTATCCCGCCGTCTTCCGCTCCAAGGCGCGCCTGACCTACACCAAGGTCTGGGCCGAGCTCTCCTCGGGCAAGGCGCCGGCGCATCTGGCGACGCTCTACGAGGTCTTCAAGGCGCTGCACCGCCAGCGCGAGAGGCGCGGC
>DATNCP010000078.1:0-11720 GCA_035607175.1 Burkholderiales bacterium | reverse complement strand
TTTCCCGCGCCGCGCCTGCAGAACCAGATCTACGACCTCGCGCCGCGCCGCCCCCGCGGCGTGCTCGAGCCGCACGAGCCGGCGGCGTTCGTCAACTACCGGCTGAGCGCGAGCGACGATCGCTCTCCCGAGCCGTCCAGGCTCGGCCTGGCGAACGAGGCCGTGGTGCGCATCGGCGACGCCATGCTGCGCAACGAAAGCGCGCTGATCCGCACCGGCGGATCGACGCGCGTGGCGCGCTATGCGACGCAGCTGGTCTACGACCGGCGCGAAGAGCAGCAGCGCCTGACCGTCGGCGACCATACCGCGACCAGCGGCGAGCTCGGCTCGACACTCGCGGTCGGCGGCATCGGCTTTTCCAAGCTCTACCAGATGACGCCGTACTTCATCCGCCAGCCGCTCGCCGGCTTTGCCGGCACGGTGAGCACGCCCTCGCAGGTCGAGGTGCGGCTCGGCGGCGTGCCGGTGTTCCGCGAGCAGGTCGAGCCCGGTCCGTTCGAGGTGAGGAACCTGCAGAATTTCCACGGCGCGCGCGACGTCGAGGTGGTGGTGCGCGACGCGCTCGGCCGCGAGCAGGTCATCGGCTATCCCTACTATTTCGCCGACCAGGCGCTGCGCGCCGGGCTGCACGAGTACAGCTACAGCCTCGGCGCGCTGCACGAGGAAATCGGCACCGCCAACGGCCACTACGGCGCCGGCGTGATGACCGCGCTGCACCGTTATGGCGTGAGCGATCGCGTGACGCTCGGCCTGCGCGGCGAGCTGGCGCGGGACCTGGGCAACGTCGGCCCGACCGCGGTCTATCGCAACGACCGCCTCGGCGCGACTTCCGCCGGCGTCTCGTTCAGCAGGCGTGAAGGGCGCGGGGGGGCAGCCGGGTCCCTCGCCCATGTCTACCAGGCGCGCCATTTCGAGCTGCACGGCGCGGCGCGCGGCTTCAGCGAAGGCTACGCAGCCGCCCAGGATCTGCTCGCGCCGTCCGGGCTGCGCTCCGAATACGGCCTCGGCGGGTCGGTGACCGCGCCGGGATGGGGCTCGCTGTTCATCGACCGCACGGTGACCCGCCGCTGGCAGCCTGCCGAGCTGCCGGCGAGCACGCTGACTCGCGTCGGCTACAACTACAGCTTCGGCTCGCGCACCTCGCTCTTCGCCACGCTTTCGCGCGCGCACACGCCCGCGCCCGATGCGCAGGTTTTCGTCGGCCTGCTGATTTCCTTCGACCGAACCACGACGCTGAACCTGAACGCGCGGCAGCGCGACGGCTTCGGCGAGAGCTACGGCGCGCAGCTCGCGGGCGCGGTGCCGACCGGCGAGGGCTTCGGCTACCGCGTCGGCTACGACGGCGCCTCTTCCGGCGACGCGAGCCAGGTCAACGCCTATGCGCAATACAACGGCCGCTCGGCGAGCGTCACGCTCGACGCCGTCGCCGCGCGCAACGGGGACACCCGCGCCGACCGCTACGAAGCGGCGCTGCTGGGGGCTGTCACCTATGCCGGCGGGCGCCTGGGGCTGACGCGGCAGATCGACGACAGCTTCGTCGCGGTGCAGCTCGCCGCGCCGCTCGAGGGCGTGCGCGTCTACAGCAACAACCAGGAAGTCGGGCGCACCGACCGCGAAGGGCGGCTGCTGGTGCCGCAGGTCGGCTCGTTCTACGAGACGCAGATCACGATCGACGAGCGCGACGTGCCGCTCGACCACACGATCGGCGACCTGCGGCGCGTCGTCGCCCCCGCCTACCGCAGCGGCTCTCTGCTCGGCTTCGACGTGCGCAAGCTGCGCGCGGTCGAAGGCGTGCTGCTGGTGCGCTCGGAGGAAGGCCCCCGGCCCGCCGCCAACGCGCAGGTCACGCTGCTGCGCGACGGCCGCGTCGAGGAGTTCAGCACCGGCCGCGACGGCCGTTTCTACATCGAGGATCTCGCGCCCGGCCGCTACGAGGCGCGCCTGCAGTCCGGCGCGCGCGAGTGCCGCTTCGCGCTCACCGTGCCCGCGTCGAACGAGCCGATCCTGTCCCTTCCCGGAGTGACCGCCTGTGACTAGCCGCCTGCTCGCCCTGCTTCTCGCGCTCGTGCCGTCGCTCGCCGGCGCTGCGGCGACCTGCAGCTTTTCCAGCACGCCCGGCATGAGCTTCGGCCCCTACAACGATTCCTCGGCGACGCCCACCGATTCGTCGACCTCGATCGTGGTGAGCTGCTTCCGCATCGGCGGCCCGGCCGACGTCACCGTCACGCTTCAGGTCGGCCCGAGCGCCAACTCCGGGACGATCGCTACGCGCCAGATGCGCTCGGGCGCGAATCCGATGGACTACAACCTCTACCGCGACGCCGGGCGTTCCCTGGTCTGGGGCCAGACCTCGGGGACCGATACCGGCAGCATCACCATCACGAACATCTCGAACTTCGGCTCGAAGACCGGCACGTTCGTGATCTACGGCCGCATCCCGGCGCTGCAGAACGTCAACGCCGGCGCGTACAGCGACAGCGTGACGCTGACGGTGTCGCCATGAATCGCCCGGTCGGGTTCCAGGTCGAGGACTACCGCATCCTCGGCGTCCTCGCCCAGGGCGGCTTCTCCACCGTCTATCTCGCGCACGACGCGGATGCGACGCCGGTCGCGTTGAAGGAATACCGCCCGCTCGCGCCCGGGCAGGACGCCTCGGCGTGGCGCCTCGGCATGCAGTGCTTCTTCGAGGAGGGCCGGGCGCTCGCCGCCCTGCGTCACCCGAACGTGGTGCAGGTGCTGAACTTCTTCCGCGCCAACGACACCGCCTACATGGCGATGCGCTACGAGTGCGGCTGCACGCTGCAGGAGCGCATCGAGAAGAACCCGGGCGCGCTGCCGGAAAACTGGCTGCGCAAGACCTTCGTGCAGCTGCTCAACGGCCTGCGCGAGGTGCATTCGGCGCGCCTGCTGCACCTCGACATCAAGCCCGGCAACATCTACATCCGCCACGACGACGCGCCGCTGCTGATCGATTTCGGCGCGGCGCAGCGCGCCCTCGCCGCGGAAGGCGTCCGCCTGCCGGCGACCTATACCTCCGGATTCGCCTCGCCCGAGCACCAGGGCGCGCGCGACCGGCGCGGCCCATGGAGCGACATCTATTCCGTCGGCGCGAGCCTGTACGCCTGCCTCGCCGCCGCGGCGCCGCCGGCCGCGACCGAGCGGCTGGAGAAGGACCGCCTCGAGCCGGCGCGGCGCCGCTGGGCGGGGAAGTACTCCGACCGGCTGCTCGCGATCATCGACTGGTGCCTGCGGCTCGACGCCGCGCTGCGGCCGCAGAGCGTGCTCGCGCTGCAGAAGGCGCTCCACGCGCCATGAAATTCTCCATCGCCTACGAGAGCCGCAAGGGCGGCCGGCCCTACAACCAGGACCGGCTCGGCACTTCGAAGACCGACGAGGCGCTGCTGATGGCGGTCGCCGACGGCATGGGCGGCTATGCGGGCGGCGAGCTCGCCGCGCAGGCGGCGATCGACCATCTTGCCGGCGCCTTCCGCGCCGATGCGAGGCCGCGCCTCGCCGACCCGGAGACGTTTCTCCTGCGCGAGATCGCCGCCGCGCACATGACGATCGTGCAGAAGGGAATCCGGGCGGGGCTCGGCGAGGCGCCGCGCACCACGCTGGTCGCCTGCATCGTGCAGTCGGGCTATGCCTACTGGTCGTTCATCGGCGATTCGCGCCTGTACCTGATCCGCGAAGGCCGCATCGCCGCGCGCACCCGCGACCACAGCATGATCCAGCAGCTCGTCGACGCCGGCCGCATCCGCGAGGAAGCGGTCGCGGCGCACCCCGAGCGCAACAAGCTGCTGCGCTGCCTCGGCGGCCAGGCGCTTCCCCGGCCCGAGGCCGCCGCATCCGCGCGGCTGGCGAAGGGCGATCTTCTGCTGCTCTGCTCGGACGGGCTGTGGGGGCCGCTGACGCCGCGGCGGCTTCTCACCAGCCTGATCGGCAGGCAGCCGGCACACGCGCTGCCGGAGGTGATGGCCCTCGCCGAAGCCCATGGCGGGGCCGATTGCGACAACCTGTCGGCGGTGGCGATGCAATGGCAGGAGGAGGCGGTGCTCGATCTCGCGGTTTGCTAGACTTGTCGGGCGATGCTTGCCCGCGCCCTCGTTGCCGCCCTCGGCCTGATCCTTCCGGCCGTCGCGGCGCATGCGGAACCCCGGCTCGCCATCAGCGCGGTGGTGGCGAAGCGCGTCCAGATCAGCGTGCAGGGCGACCGCCTGGAAGTCCGGAGCAACAGTCGCGAGGGAGTGGCGCTGACCTTCGGCACTTCGACCATCGTCGTGCCGGGCGGGGTGCAGGTCCTGGATCTGCGCAAGCTCGGCTTGCCCGCCGGCGTGCCGCTGCAGATTACGGCTTCTCCTCTTTAGGCTTTTCTTCCACGGGCACGCGGTAGTCTTCCGCGGCCCACTTGCCGAGGTCGATCAGCCTGCAGCGCTCGCTGCAGAACGGCCGCCATTTATTCTCGGGCGTATAGGCCGCCTTCGCGCCGCAGCGCGGGCAGGTCACTGTCTTTACAGATTGCAAAACGTGAGTTCGAAGCCGACGTTCCAGTCCGCGGTGCGCGGCCGCGAATCGATCGCGTGCGACTCGCCGTTCTGCGCCATGAAGCGGATGTTGAGCACGTACTTGTTGGCGCTGATCTCCGGCACGCACGGCGTGGTCGCATCGATGCGCAGGCGCAGCATCTGCGCGCTCTTGCCGCCGAGCATCTGCTGGTACATGCCTTGCGGCGCGGTCAGGGTTTGCGGCCGGCCGGACTCGCGCAGGATGCGCAGGATGATCGCCGAGCCGTCGCGCAGCGGATGCAGCGGCCCGGTCCAGGCGGCGAGCTGCCCGGTGCGATCATCGGAGGCGCGGTGCAGCCAGTAGTGGTACGAGGGCAGGTCGAACTCGCAGGCGCCGCCGGGAATGCCGGTGCGCTGCTTGATCGACATCAGCCAGTCGTTCTCGCGCAGGTACTGCCCGATCTTGCCGGTCATCGAGAACAGCGCCGCCGCGGCCTGCTCGATGTCCTTCAGCACGCCGGAGAGCGCGTCCTCGGCGATGTCGGGGTTGTTCTTGAAGGCGAGCAGCACCTGCTTCTGCCGCTCGAGCTCCTGCAGCAGGTCGGACTTCAGGTCGGCGCGGCTCGAGACCTCGAGGATCTCGAACAGCGTCAACAGCGCCATGTGGTGGTCGTGCGGGTCGGGGCGGGCGATGAAATGCCGCGAACGCTCGAACAGGTCCTCCAGCCGCAGCAGCGTCCGGATGCGCTCATTCAGCGGGTATTCGTAGGTGATCACGGACTGGCAAATTGTAGGTATTTTTGGTGCAGGGCGGCGACCTGTTTGAGTAATGCGTCACGCGTCCCGCCGTTATCGATCACATCATCGGCGGCAGCGAGGCGCTCGGCACGCGGGGCCTGCGCTGCGAGGATGGCGCGCGCCTCCCGGTCGCTCAAGCCGCGCTCGCGCACGCGGGCGACCTGCCGCTCTTCGGGGCAATCCACCACCAGCACGCGGTCGACGCGCCGGCGGTAGTCGCCGGATTCGACCAGCAGCGGCACTACGTGCACCACGTAGGCGCCCTCATTTTCCTGGAATGCCGCGGCGATGCGGCGCGCCGATTCCTCGCGGATCATCGGATGCAGCAGGCCCTCGAGCTGGCGCTTCGCCTCGGGGTGGGCGAAGACGTGATCGCGCATCCGCTGCCGGTCCATGGCACCGTCGGCTCCGATCGCCTTTTCGCCAAAGAGCTTTTTGATTTGTGGAAGAGCAAGGCCCTTCGTCCCGGTGAGCTCATGGGCGATGGCGTCGGTGTCGACGATCGCCGCGCCCAGCCTCGCAAACTCTTCGGCAACGGTGCTCTTGCCGCTGCCGATGCCGCCCGTCAGGCCGATGACGAGCCTTTTTTTCATCACACGCGGTACATGTACCAGCGCATCATCGCTTCGCCCCAGTACAGGGCGATCACGCCGGCGATGGCGATGTAGGGACCGAAGTGGAAGCGGAAGCCGCCCTCGTAGCGGCCGCGCGCGGCGAACATCTGCGCGGCGCCGAACGCCAGCCCGACCAGCGACGAGAGCAGGATCACCAGCGGCAGCATCTTCCAGCCGAGAAAAGCGCCGACCGCGGCGTACATCTTGAAGTCGCCGAAGCCCATGCCTTCCTTGCCGGTGAGAAGCTTGAACAGCCAGTAGACGAGCCAGAGGGACAGGTAGCCCGCGACCGCGCCGATCACCGCGTCCTGGAGCGGCACGAACGTGCCCCAGAGGTTGAGCAGCAGGCCGATCCAGATCAGCGGCAGGGTCAGGTCATCGGGCAGCAGCCCCGTTTCCTGGTCGATGGCGGCGAGGGCGATGGTGAACCAGAGGAACACCGTGGCGCCGAGCGCGGCGAGCGAGGCGCCGAAGCGCCACGCCGAATAGGCGGCGGCGATCCCGGCGAGCAGCTCGACGACGGGATACTTGGCGCTGATGCGCGCCTTGCAGCTCGAGCACTTGCCGCGCAGCCACGCCCAGCTGACGAGCGGCACATTCTCCAGCGCGCCGATCCTGTGCCCGCACGACGGGCAGCGCGAGCGCGGCACGATCAGGTTGTACGGCTCGGCCTTCGGCAGCTCCTGGCCGGCGAGCGACGCGCACTCGGCGCGCCATTCGCGCTCGAGCATCTTCGGCAGGCGGTGGATGACGACGTTGAGGAACGAGCCGACGCAGAGGCCGAACAGCAGGACGACCCAGGGAAGCACGCTCGGCTGAGCGAGCCAGCCGAGCGAACTCATCGCCCGCTAGACCGCCTGGCCCATCTTGAAGATCGGCAGGTACATGGCGATCACCATGCCGCCGATCAGCGTGCCCAGCACCACCATGATGATCGGCTCCATCAGCGAGGACAGCGCCTCGACCGCGTCGTCGACCTCGGCCTCGAAGAAGTCGGCCACCTTGCCGAGCATGCCGTCGAGCGCGCCGGTTTCCTCGCCGATCGAGCACATCTGCAGCACCATGCTGGGAAAGACGTTGGCGTTCTGCATCGCCACGGTCAGCGCCGTGCCGCCCGACACCTCGGTCTGGATCTGCTTGGTGGCGCTCGAATAGACGTAGTTGCCCGAGGCGCCGCCGACCGAGTCGAGCGCCTCGACCAGCGGCACGCCGGCGGCGAACATCGTCGACAGCGTGCGCGTCCAGCGCGCGATCACCGACTTGCGCACCAGGTCGCCGAACACCGGCAGCCTGAGCATCAGCTTGTCCATGAAGATCTGCACCGCCAGCGAGCGCTTCCACGCCTGCAGGAAGCCGACGATGCTGCCGATGATCACCGGGAAGATGATGTACCAGTAGGCGACGAAGGCGTCGGAGATGGCCATCACGAACAGCGTCGGGCCGGGCAGGTCGGCGCCGAAGTTGGTGAACACCTGCTTGAACGCCGGGATGACGAAAATCATGATCACCGCGGTGATGATGAAGGCGACGGCGATGATCGCGATCGGATAGAACAGCGCGCTCTTGATCTTCGACTTGATGGCGAGGATCTTCTCCTGGTAGACCGCCAGGCGATCGAGCAGCGTCTCGAGAATACCGGCCTGCTCGCCGGCCGCCACCAGGTTGCAGAACAGGGCGTCGAAGTAGAGCGGGTACTTGCGGAACGCCGCCGCGAGCGGCGTGCCGGTCTCGACGTCGGTCTTGAGCTCCATCACCAGCTTCTGCACCGCCGGGTTGGAAGCGCCCTTGCCGACGATCTCGAACGACTGCAGCAGCGGCACGCCGGCTTTCATCATGGTCGCGAGCTGCCGCGTGAACAGGGCGATGTCCTTGGACTTGACCGAGCCGCCGCTGCCCATCCGCTGCTTCTTGACCTTCTGCACCGCGATGCCTTGGCGGCGCAGCGTGGCGTTGACCGCGTTGACGCTGACGGCCTTGATCTCGCCGCGAACGGTCTTGCCGCCCTTGTCCTTGCCTTCCCAGGCAAAGATGACTTCCTTGGGTCCCTTGAGCGCTGCTGCCGTTGCCATGAAGAACTACCCCTCCCGCCGCAGTAAAAGACTCGGCGGGCCGATGATGCCTCTCAAGGCGGGTTTTGTAAAGCCTGAGAATCCCCGCCTAAGTCTCTGAGGGTGCAACATTTTCAACCGGCTCGGTCGGCCTGAAAATGCGCACCGTTTTCACCGTTCGCCCCTGCGCGTGGACGATCTCCATCGGCACGCCGCCGATCTTGATCGAGACGTCGGCCTCGGGGATGTCCTGCAGCTGCTCGAGGATCAGGCCGTTGAGCGTGCGCGGCCCTTCGAGCGGCAGCTCGAGGCCGAGGGCGCGGTTGACCTCGCGCACGGGCATCGCACCGTCGGCGGTGGCCGAGCCGTCCTCGTCCCAGGCGAGCGGCGCGGCGCTCGGCAGGGTGGTGGTGAACTTGCCGATGATCTCCTCGATGATGTCCTCGACCGTCACCAGTCCCATCAGCTCGCCGTACTCGTCGACCACCAGGGCGAGTCGCTGGTGGTTCTCCTGGAAGTACTGGATCTGCGACAGCGCCGGCGTCGTCGCCGGCACGAAGTAGGGCTCGTCGAGCAGCGACTCGAGCGCCTCCTTGTCGAGCTCGCCGGCGCGCAGCGGCGCGAGCACGCGGCGCAGGTGCAGCACGCCGGCCACTTCGCCGAGCGCGTTGCGGAACACGGGCAGGCGCATGTGGTACGCGGTGCCGAGCTGGTGGACGATGGTCTCGATCGGGTCGTCGAGCTTGACCGACTCGATCTTCGCCCGCGGAACCATGATGTCCTGCACCGTCACCGCCTCGATGTCGAACAGGTTGAGCACGATCGCGAGGTGCTTCTTCGGCATGAAGGTCGAGGACTCGAGCACCAGGGTGCGGATCTCCTCGGGCGAAAGCTTCGGCGCGTCGGTCGACTGCCCCGGCTTGATGCCGACCAGGCGCAGCAGCGGCCGCGCGAAGAGATTGATGAACCAGGCCGGGATGTCGAGCAGCCGCAGGCTGATCTTCACCGGCAGCGACAGGAACAGCGCCGCGCCCTCGGGATGGGTCGCGCCGATCACCTTGGGCGTGATCTCCGAGAAGACGATGATGATGAAGCCGACCACCACCGGCGTCAGGAACACGACCAGCGTCTCCTCGCCGAACAGCCGCGCGGCGATGAAGCCGGAGATGGTGGTCGCGCCGGTGATGGCGAGCGTGTTGCCGATCAGGATGCCGCCGAGCAGGCGGTCGGTGCGCTTCAGCAGCTCGGCGACGCGGATCGCGCCGCTGTGGCCCTCGCTCACCAGGTACTTCAGCCGGTAGCGGTTGATCGCCATCATCGCCGTCTCGGCGATCGAGAAGAAGGCGGAAAACACCAGCATCAACACCAGCGCGCCGACCAGCCAGCCGAGAGGCAGATGCTCGCCGAGGGAAAGGTCTTCCATCAGGCTCGGTGCAGGATGACTTCGAGCACGAAGCGGCTGCCGACGTACGCCAGCACGAGCAGGACGAAGCCGCCGAGCGTCCAGCGCACCGCGGTACGGCCGCGCCAGCCGCGCAGCCAGCGCCCGGCGAGCAGCCAGCCGAAGGTGAGCCAGGAGAGGATGGCGAAAACCGTCTTGTGGTCGGCGCGCAGCGGCCGGCCGAACAGCGTCTCGGAGAAGACGATGCCCGAGGCGAGCGTCAGCGTGAGGAAGATGAACGCCGCTCCGATCATGCGGAACAGCAGCCGCTCCAGGGTGAGGAGCGGCGGCAGGTGGCTGAAGGCGAGGCCTGCCTTGCCGTGCAGCTGGCGCTCGGCCACCGCCATCAGCGTCGCGTGCAGCAGGGCGATCACGAACAGGCTGTAGGCGATCATCGCCAGCGCGAGGTGCAGCTTGAACGCGCCCGCCTGCGAGTGCAGGCCGCTCGACGCGAGGCCGGGGAACATCGCCGGCAGCGGCACCGCCAGCGCCGCGAGCGGCAGCACCAGCGGCTCCATGCCGTCGAGGGGGTAGAACAGGCTCTCGATCCAGTACAGCGCGACCGCGAGGAAGGTCATCACCGACAGCGCCTGCGCGAAGCCGAAGCGCAGCGCCGGGGCGGCGAAGATGCCGTCGTAGAGAAGCCAGCCGTGCAGCGCGAGCGGCGCGAGGATGGCGGCGCGCTCCCATCCGCGCAGGCCGCCGCCGCGTCGTTCACTCCCCGGCGCGCCGCGCCAGCGGCTGTTCCAGAAGTGCCACGCCAGCCCCACGTACGCGGCGCACGCGATGACGTGAATTACAATGTCGGGCACGCTTTCAGTTTAGCACCCCACCAATGCTCGACACTCTCACGACGCGTCTTGCCAGGATCGTCAAGACGATCCGCGGAGAGGCGCGCCTCACCGAGGCGAACATCCAGGACGCGCTGCGCGAAGTGCGCGTCGCGCTGCTCGAGGCGGACGTCGCGCTGCCGGTCGTCAAGCACTTCATCGACGCGGTGCGCGCGAAGGCGCTCGGCGAAGAGGTGGTCGGCAGCCTGACGCCGGGGCAGGCATTGGTCGGCGTGGTGCATCGCGAGCTCGCCAGGCTGATGGGCGAGGAGAGCAGCGGCCTCGATCTCGCCGCGCAGCCGCCGGCCGTGATCCTCATGGCCGGCCTGCAGGGCTCGGGCAAGACCACGACCAGCGGCAAGCTCGCGCTGCTGCTGAAAAACGAGAAGAAGAAAGTCGGCCTGGTCTCGGCCGACGTCTATCGTCCCGCGGCGATCCAGCAGCTGAAGACCGTCGCCGGACAGGCTGGCGCGGAATTCATTCCGTCCGAAGTGAATGAAAAGCCCGCCGATATCGCGAAGCGCGCCATCGAATACGCGCGCACGCACTACCTCGATGTCCTGATCGTCGACACCGCGGGCCGGCTCGCGATCGACGAAGAGATGATGCGCGAGATCGCGGAGCTGCACGGCTTCCTGAAACCGGTCGAGACCCTGTTCGTGGTCGACGCGATGCAGGGCCAGGACGCGGTCAACGTCGCCAAAGCTTTCAGCGAGCGGCTGCCGCTCACCGGCGTCATCCTCACCAAGCTCGACGGCGATTCACGCGGCGGCGCCGCGCTCTCCGTGCGCCACATCACCGGCAAGCCGGTGAAGTTCGCTGGCGTCGGCGAGAAGCTCACCGGCCTCGAGGCGTTCCACCCCGAGCGCATGGCGGCGCGCATCCTCGGCATGGGCGACATCCTCTCGCTCGTCGAGGAAGCGCACGCCAAGATCGACCTCGAGGAAGCGCAGCGCGTCGCGGAGAAGGTCAAGAAGGGAAAAGGCTTCGACCTCGAGGACTTCAAGCAGCAGATCGCGCAGATGAACAAGATGGGCGGCGTCGCCTCGATGATGGACAAGCTGCCCGCGCAGCTCGCCGGCAAGATCGACCCGGCGAAGCTCCAGGACGACAAGCAGTTCAAGCGCATCGAGGGCATCATCAACTCGATGACGCCGCAGGAGCGGCGCAAGCCCGAGCTCATCAAAGCTTCCCGCAAGCGCCGCATCGCCGCCGGCGCCGGCGTGCCGGTGCAGGCTGTCAACCAGCTACTGAATCAGTTCGAGCAGATGCAGAAGATGATGAAGATGATGAAGGGCGGCAACCTTCAGCGCATGATGCGCAACATGAAGGGCATGCTGCCAGGAATGCGGTAGCTGCTACTGGCGCCGAAGCTGCGCTTCCATCTCCGCTAGTCCCCGCGTGTCCTGCAGTGCCCGGCTGACGGTCACCGCGCGCTCGTAGTAGTCGCGCGCGGCGTCGCGGTTGCCGGAGGCCGAGTTCGC
>DATNCP010000064.1:0-8294 GCA_035607175.1 Burkholderiales bacterium | reverse complement strand
GAGACATCCCACTCGACTTCGACACCCTGCAGCCGCACGGCTCGTTCATCGGCTCGGCGGCGATCGTCATTTTCAGCAACAAGGACAAGGCCGCGAAGGCGGCGATCAACCTGATGAAGTTCTTCCACGACGAGTCCTGCGGCCAGTGCACGCCGTGCCGCGTCGGCACCGCCAAGGCGGTGATCCTCATGGAAGAGCGCAAGTGGGATCAGCCTTTGCTGAAAGAGCTGTCTCAGGCGATGATGGATGCCTCGATTTGCGGCCTTGGGCAGGCGGCGCCCAATCCCGCGCTGACGGTGATGCGGTATTTCCCGCAAGAGGTGGAGTAACCAGATGGAACGCGTGACCACCCAGCAGCTCGCAATGATGCCCATCGAGTTCAAGCTCAATGGGCAGACGGTGATCGGCCGCCCGGACGAGAAGATCATCGAGACCGCCAAGAAGCACGGCGTGACGATCCCGCACCTCTGCCACGGCGGCAACCAGCGCTCGGACGGCAACTGCCGCGCCTGCGTGGTCGAGATCAAGGGCGAGCGCGCGCTCGCGCCTTCGTGCTGCCGCTACCCGACCGTAGGCATGGAAGTCACCACCAACTCGCCGCGCGCGCTGACCTCGCAGAAGATGGTGCTCGAGCTGCTCATGTCGGACATGGCGGACGAGCAGCACACGAAAGTCAACAAGGTCGCCAACTGGGCGAAGAAGATGGGCGTCGGCAAGCCGCGCTTTGCGAAGCGGGAGCAGCCGAAGGCCGACATCTCGCACCCGGCGATCGCAGTGAACCTCGACGCCTGCATCCAGTGCACGCGCTGCGTGCGCGCCTGCCGCGAAGTGCAGGTGAACGATGTCATCGGCTACGCGGGCCGCGGCTCGGACTCGCGCATCGTGTTCGACTTCGACGACCCGATGGGCGAGTCGACCTGCGTCGCCTGCGGCGAATGCGTGCAGGCCTGCCCGACCGGCGCGCTGATGCCGGCGCGCGACGTGGGCAAGGAGACGATCGACAAGCGCGTCGACTCGGTCTGCCCGTTCTGCGGCGTCGGCTGCCTGCTGACCTATCACGTGAAAAAGAACGTGATCCAGTTCGTCACCGGCAAGGATGGCCCGTCGAACCACAACCGGCTGTGCGTGAAAGGGCGCTACGGCTTCGACTATGCGGCGCACCCGCAGCGCCTGACCAAGCCGCTGATCCGCAAGCCCGGTTTCCCGAAGACGGCCAAGTTCACCGTCGATCCCGCCAACTTCTCGGCAGTGTTCCGCGAAGCGAGCTGGGAAGAAGCGCTCGAGCTGGCCGCTTCCGGACTGAAGAAAATCCGCGACCAGGACCGCTACGCGCTCGCAGGCTTTGGCTCGGCCAAAGGCTCCAACGAAGAGGCGTACCTCTTCCAGAAGCTGGTGCGCACCGGTTTTCGCCAGAACAACGTCGACCATTGCACGCGCCTGTGCCACGCCTCGTCGGTGGCGGCGCTGCTGGAAGGCATCGGCTCGGGCGCGGTGTCGAACCAGGTGAACGACGTCGAGAACGCGGAAGTGATCTTTCTCATCGGCGCCAACCCGGTGTCGAACCACCCGGTGGCGGCGACCTGGATGAAGAACGCGGCGAAGCGGGGCGCGAAGCTGATCTACGCCGACCCGCGCAGGAGCGAGCTGTCGCGCCATGCCTGGCGCATGCTGCAGTTCAAGCCCGACACCGACGTGGCGATGCTGAACGCCATGATCCACACGATCATCGAAGAAGGCCTGGTGGACCAGAAGTTCATCGACGATCGCACCAGCGGCTACGAGGCGCTGAAGGAAAACGCCAAGAACCATTCGCCCGAAGCCATGGCGCCGCTCTGCGGCATCCCCGCTCCGCTCCTTCGTGAAGTCGCGCGCGCCTTCGCTACCTCCAAGGCCTCGATGATCCTCTGGGGGATGGGCATCTCGCAGCACATCCACGGCACCGACAACGCGCGCTGCCTGATCGCGCTCTGCCTCATGACCGGCCAGGTCGGCAAGCCCGGCTCGGGCCTGCATCCGCTGCGCGGCCAGAACAACGTGCAGGGCGCGTCGGACTCGGGCCTGATCCCGATGATGTACCCCGACTACCAGCGCGTCGCCACGCCGGAAGCGAAGACGCGCTTCGAGAAATTCTGGGGCCAGGAGCTCGACCCGAAGCCCGGCCTGACGGTGGTCGAGATCGTCAACGCCGCCTACGACGGCAAGATCCGCGGCATGTACATCATGGGCGAGAACCCTGCGATGTCGGATCCCGACGTCGACCACGCGCGCGCCGGCATGGCGAAGCTCGAGCACCTAGTGGTGCAGGACATCTTCCTCACCGAGACGGCCTATCTCGCCGACGTGGTTCTGCCGGCGACCGCGTGGCCGGAGAAGACCGGCACCGTCACCAACACCGACCGCATGGTGCAGCTCGGCCGCAAGGCGGTGGAGCCGCCGGGCGAGGCGCGCGAGGACTTCTGGATCCTGGTCGAGCTCGGCCGGCGCCTCGGCCTCGACTGGAAATACCAGCATCCCAAGGAAGTGTTCGACGAGATGCGCGGCTGCATGGACTCGATCAAGGGCATTACCTGGGAGCGCCTCGAGCGCGACTCGTCCGTGACTTATCCATGCGAGAACGAGGGCGATCCGGGCCAGCCGGTGGTGTTCACGGAAGTGTTCCCGACCCCGACCGGTCGCGCCAAGTTCGTGCCCGCGGACATCATCCCGGCGGCGGAGCAGCCCGACAAAGAGTATCCGCTGGTGCTGATCACCGGCCGGCAGCTCGAGCACTGGCACACCGGCGCGATGACGCGCCGCGCAAGCGTGCTCGACGCGCTCGAGCCCGAGGCGACCGTGTCGATGAACCCGCAGGACATGCGCGAGAAGGGCATCAGGGCGGGCGAGATCGCGACGGTGCAATCGCGCCGCGGCAGGATTTCGCTCTTCGTCCGGGAAGACGCGGGCACGCCGCGCGGCGCGGTGTTCATTCCGTTCGCCTTCTACGAGGCGGCAGCGAACCTGCTGACCAATCCGGTGCTCGACCCGTTCGGCAAGATCCCGGAGTTCAAGTACTGCGCAGTTAAGGTGACGAAAGGCGGCGAGCGGCCGGGCAACCCGGGCTACGGCCAGGGGCGTACACTCCGCGAAATCTACGGCTAGCGCCTGAGGGGGGGTTATGCCGATCATTGCGATCACCCGCGAGATGGGATCGCTGGGCAAGGATGTGGCGCGCGGTCTCGGCGAGGCGCTCGGCCTGCCGGTCGTCTACCACGAGGTCATCGACCAGCTCGCCGACCGGATGCGGGTGCGCAAGAGCCACGTCATCCGCCTGCTCGACGGCAGCGCCGGCCTGATCGAACGCCTGACCGCAGACAAGACCAGCCTGTCGCTCTTCACCGCCGACGAGGTCTTCAACATCGCCGCGCAGGGCCGGGGCGCGGTCATCCGCGGCTGGGGCGCGACGCATCTGCTGCGCGAAGTGCCGCACGCGGTGTGCGTGCGCATCTGCGCGCCCTTCGAGGTGCGCAGGGACCGCATGATGGAGCGGCTGGGCAGCGACGACCCCGAGCTGGTTGCCGAGGAAATTCGCAACAACGACGAAGCGCACAGCGCCATCATGCGGCGGCACTTCGACCTGCGCTGGACCGACTCGGAGCACTACGACCTGGTGCTCAACACCAAGCGCGTGCGGGTCGACGAGTGCGTTTCGGAGGTACTGTCGCTGGTGCGCGCGCCGCAGTTCTCCGAGACCGAAGCCACGCGCGGGAAGCTCGACGACCTGGCGCTCGCGGCGCGGGTGCGCGCCGCGCTGCGCCGCGCGCCCGAGACTCGCGAGGCCCACGTGGGAGTCACCGCTCAGGACGGCCGGGTAGCGCTCTCAGGCGCGGGCAGCACCGACGAGAAGCTGGCCTTCGTCGAAGTCGCGTCGGCCGTCCCCGGCGTGCGCGACGTCGCCTACCGAACGCTTCAGTAAGAGAACTTCAGGTCGCGGCCGATCACCGTCAGCTCGACGAACGAGCTGCCGTTGTGGTTGTTCGAGGCGAACGAGACCACATAACCGCCGACGTCGTAGCCGCCCTTCATGTTGTCGAGCTCGCGCATGAAGCCGTCGCGCGTCGGCTTCGGCCCGGCGCGGCGCAGCGCCTCGACCATCACCTTGGCGCCGATGAACGACTCGAGCGAGGTGAACGACCATTCCTTCTTGCCGAGCTGCTTCTCAATCGCCGCCTGGTACTCCTGCACGATCGGCAGCGAGCGCTTGGTCGGCGGCGGCACCACCGTGGCAACGATCACGCCCGCGCCGTCCTTGCCGCCGAGCTCCTTGGCGAGCGGGCTCGCGCCGGGGAATGAGTTGCTCGCCATCGAGGCGCCCATGCCCGCGGCGCGCGCGGCCTTGATGAAATCCGAAGTGGTCTTGTAGAGCGTCGTCAGGATGACGACGTCCGGCTGCCCCTTGGCGACTTCCTTCACCCCGGCGGCGATATCGGGCTTGGCGCGGTCCTTGAACGCGGCATGCGAGACGGCGGTCAGGCCGCGCGCCTTGAGCGCGCGATCGACCGCGGTGAGGTTCTCGCGGCCGACGACGTCATCGTAGTAGACGATCGAGAAGCGCTTCACGCCGAGCGGCACGAAGTGATCGACGATCTTCTCCAGCTCGTCGGCGTAGCTGGCGCGCATGTTGTAGACGTGCTTGTTGAAGACGCGCATCGGGTCGGCGCCGGTGAACGGCCCGAGAAAGGGCACGTTGTGCTTTGCGACGAACGGCAGCGCCGGGCGCGACAGCGTCGCGCTGGGGTAGCCGAACAGCGCGAACACGCTTTGCTCTTCGACCAGCTTCTTGGTGTTGGCCTCCGAGCGGGGCACGGCGTTGCCGTCATCGAGAGTGACCAGCTCGATGCGCCGGCCGTGCACGCCGCCGGCATCGTTGATCTTCTGGAAGTAGGCGAGCGCGCCGTTGCGGATGTCGTTGCCGAGCTCGGCGTTGCTGCCGGTCAGCGGCGTCGACTGGCCGATGACGATGCTGCGCGCGGTAACGCCCGGAATCTGCTGCGCCTGGGCGGACAAGGCGAAGCCAGCGAAGGCCAGCCAAACGAGTCGAAGCATGCGGTTCTCCCTGGGCGGCGATTGTACCGCTTGACCTCAGTCAAGGCCGGCGGGCGCGGGGCTCTCGACAATCCCGCTTTACCCAAAATTACAAACGGAACCACCATGCCCTCGGACATCGAAATCGCGCAGGCCGCGAAGATGAAGCGCATCGCCGCCGTGGCGAAGGAAAAGCTCGGCATCGGCGAGGAGCACCTCGAGCCGTACGGCCACTACAAGGCGAAGGTTTCGCTCAAGTACCTCGAGACGCTGAAGGGCAAGAAGGACGGCAAGCTGATCCTGGTGACCGCGATCAGCCCGACGCCCGCGGGCGAGGGCAAGACCACCACCACCGTCGGCCTCGGCGACGCGCTCAACCACATCGGCAAGAAGGCGATCATCTGCCTGCGCGAGCCCTCGCTCGGCCCGGTGTTCGGCGTCAAGGGCGGCGCTGCCGGCGGCGGCTACGCGCAGATCGTGCCGATGGAGGACATCAACCTGCACTTCACCGGCGACTTCGGCGCGATCCAGCTCGCCAACAACCTGCTCGCGGCGCTGATCGACAACCACATCAGCCACGGCAACGAGCTCGGCATCGACGTGCGCCGCATCCAGTGGAAGCGCGTGCTCGACATGAACGACCGCGCGCTGCGCGACATCACCATCGCGCTCGGCGGCACCGCCAACGGCTTCCCGCGCCAGGACGGCTTCGACATCGTCGTCGCCTCCGAGGTGATGGCGATCTTCTGCCTCTCGACCTCGCTCGACGACCTGAAGAAGCGCCTCGGCAACATCGTCATCGGCTACACCCGGGAGCAGAAGCCGGTGAAGGCCAGCGACCTGCACGGCCACGGCGCGATGACGGTGCTGCTCAAGGACGCGCTGGCGCCGAACCTGGTGCAGACGCTGGAGAACAACCCCGCCTTCGTCCACGGCGGCCCGTTCGCGAACATCGCGCACGGCTGCAACTCGGTGCTGGCGACGCAGAGCGCGCTCAAGCTCGCCGACTACGTGGTCACCGAGGCCGGCTTCGGCGCCGACCTCGGCGCGGAGAAGTTCCTCGACATCAAGTGCCGCAAGACCGGCCTGCGGCCGAGCGCGGCGGTGATCGTCGCCACCATGCGCGCGCTCAAGTACCACGGCGGCGTCGACGTCAAGGACGTGTCGAAAGAAAACGTCGCCGCGCTGGAGAAAGGCCTGGTCAACCTCGAGCGCCACGTCGAGAACGTCGCCAAGGTCTACGGCATCCCGTGCGTGGTCTCGATCAACAAGTTCACCTTTGACACAGAAGCGGAGTTGAAGCTGGTCACGGAAAGGATGAAGAAGCTCGGCGCCCAGATCGTCACCGCCACCCACTGGGGCGACGGCGGCAAGGGCGCGGCGGACCTGGCGAAGATCGTCGTCGGCCTGTGCGACCAGCCGTCGAAGCCGACCTTCGTCTACGAGGACGCCGACACGCTCTGGGACAAGATCAACAAGATCGCGAAGAAGATCTACCGCGCCGGGAGCGTCACCGCCGACGCCAAGGTGAAGGCGCAGATCCAGAAGCTCCAGGACGACGGCTACGGCCACTACCCGGTGTGCGTGGCGAAGACGCAATCGTCGTTCACGACCAACGCCGCGACGCGCGGCGCGCCCGACGGCCACGTGGTCAACGTCCGCGAGGTGCGGCTCGCCGCCGGCGCCGAGTTCGTGGTGATGATCTGCGGCGACATCATGACCATGCCGGGGCTGCCGAAGGTCCCTTCCGCGAACAAGATCGACCTGGTCGACGGCAAGGTCGTCGGCCTGTTCTAGAATCGCGCCATGCTCGAAGAAGTCCTGTCGCAGGCGTTCTGGCTCGGCCTGCTCAAGATCATCGGCGTCAACGTCATCCTCTCCGGCGACAACGCGGTGGTGATCGCGCTCGCCGCGCGCTCGCTGCCGGCGAAGCAGCAGAAGCAGGCCATCATCTGGGGCTCGCTCGCCGCGATCGTGATGCGCGTCATCCTGACGATCTTCGCCGTGGCGCTGCTCGCGCTGCCCTGGCTGAAGCTGATCGGCAGCCTGCTGCTCTTCTGGATCGGCGTGAAGCTGCTGATCCCCGAGGATGGCGACGAGAACATCCAGGCGAGCGACCAGCTGCTGGCCGCGATCAAGACCATCCTGATCGCCGACCTGGTGATGAGCCTCGACAACGTCATCGCCGTCGCGGCGGCCGCCGGCGGCAGCTATCTGCTGCTGATCCTGGGCCTGGCGATCTCCATCCCGCTGGTGATCTTCGGCGCCACGCTGCTGCTCAAGCTGATGGAGCGCTTCCCGGTGATCATCACCATCGGCGCCGGCCTGATCGGCTGGGTGGCGGGCGAGATGCTGGTTGCCGACATGGCGCTCAAGGGCTGGTTCACGGGCATGGGCGTGGAATACCGCGAGGCCAATCCTTACGTGGGCGGGGTGAGCCTGGAGATCATTGCCGGCATCATCGGCATCGTGATCGTCGTCGCGCTGGGCAAGTGGCTGGGCGCCCGAAAGGAAGCCGGCGCCGCCGCGGCGGAACCGCCCAAGGGTTGAATTCTTGACGCCCATCAAGGTCAAAACCGCAGTTGCATCCGGACAATCCGAGCCTAGGAGGAGGACATCATGAAAAGGACGCTGATATTTGCCGTGGCCCTGGCAGCGCTGCCGTTCGCGGCGCAGGCATGGGAGCCGACCAAGACCGTGGAATTCGTCGTGCCGGCGGGCACCGGCGGCGGCGCCGACCAGATGGCGCGCGCCATCCAGGGCATCGTCGCCAAGCACAACCTGATGAAGCAGTCGATGGTGGTGATCAACAAGTCGGGCGGCGCCGGCGCCGAGGGCTTCCTCGACGTGAAGGGCGCTGCCAAGGACCCGCACAAGATCATCATCACGCTGTCCAATTTGTTCACGACGCCGCTCGCGACGGGCGTGCCGTTCAACTGGAAGGACCTGACGCCGGTGAAGATGATGGCGCTCGACCAGTTCGTTCTCTGGGTGAACGCCGACACGCCCTACAAGAGCGCGGGCGAATACGTCGAGGCGGCGAAGAAGGCCGGCTCGGGCAAGATGAAGATGGCCGGCACCGGCTCGCGCCAGGAAGACCAGATCATCACCGTCGCGATCGAGCAGAAGACCGGCGCCAAGTTCACCTACATCCCGTTCAAGGGCGGCGGCGACGTCGCGGTGCAGCTGGTCGGCAAGCACGCCGACTCGACCGTCAATAACCCGATCGAGGC
>DATNCP010000046.1:0-6852 GCA_035607175.1 Burkholderiales bacterium | reverse complement strand
ATCAGCTCCTCGATCTGCGACGGGAAGACGTTGACGCCGCGGATGATCAGCATGTCGTCGGAGCGTCCGGTGATCTTCTCCATGCGCCGCATGCTGCGCGCGGTGCCCGGCAGGAGCCGCGTCAGGTCGCGCGTGCGGTAGCGGATCATCGGCAGCGCTTCCTTGGTGAGCGAGGTGATCACCAGCTCGCCCTTCTCGCCGTCGGGCAGCGGCTCGCCGCTCTTCGGGTCGACGATTTCGGGATAGAAATGGTCCTCCCAGAACGTCAGTCCGTCCTTGGTCTCGATGCATTCGGCGGCGACGCCGGGGCCGATGATCTCGGAGAGGCCGTACAAATCCATGGCCTGCAAAGACGTTTTTTCTTCAATTGAACTTCTCAATTGATTGGTCCACGGCTCCGCTCCAAAAATACCCACGCGCAGCGAGCTTTTCTTCGGGTCGAGGCCCTGGCGCTGCATTTCGTCGGCGATCGCCAGCATGTAGCTCGGCGTCACCATGATGATCTGCGGCTTGAAGTCGGCGATGAGCTGGACCTGCCGCTCGGTCATGCCGCCGCCAAGCGGCACGACGGTGAGGTCGAGGCGCTCGGCCCCGTAGTGCGCGCCCAGGCCGCCCGTGAAAAGGCCGTAGCCGTAGGCGACGTGCACCTTGTCGCCGGGCCGCGCACCGGCGGCGCGGATCGAGCGCGCCATCACCTGGCTCCAGGTGTCGAGGTCCTTCGCGGTGTAGCCGACCACCGTCGGCTTGCCGGTCGTGCCCGACGAGGCGTGGATGCGGACCACCTTGTCCATCGGCACGGCGAAAAGGCCGAACGGATAGGTGTCGCGCAGGTCCGCCTTGCCGGTGAACGGGAACTTCGCCAGGTCGGCGAGCGAGCGGCAGTCTGCCGGCGTGACGCCCGCCTTGTCGAATTTCCTGCGGAAATGCGGCACGCGCTCGTAGGCGTGCTTGAGCGACCAGCGCAGCCTCTTGAGTTGAAGCTCCCGCAGCTTCTTCTGCGAGGCGCGTTCGATCGGCTCGAGGGGAAATTTCTTCATTTGCCCTTGAAGCCGGGCTTGCGCTTTTCCTTGAAGGCGGCGACTCCTTCGCGGTAGTCCTCGGTAAAGCCCGCCTGGCGCTGCAGGTCCCGCTCGAGATCGAGCTGCGCGTCGAGCGTATTCATGGCCGACGTGAGGAACGCTTTCTTGATCAGGCCGTAGCCTTTCGTCGGTCCCTCGGAAAAGGTTCTTGCAATGGAAAGAGCTTCCTTCATGAGGTGCGCATCGTCCGCGACCTTCCAGATCAGCCCCCACTGCGCGGCCTCTTCGGCGGAGAGCTTCTCGCCGAGCAACGCGAGCCCCATCGCGCGTGCGGTGCCGACCAGGCGCGGCAGAAAGAAGGTGCCGCCGGAATCGGGCAGCAGGCCGATCTTCGAGAACGCCTGCACGAAGCTCGCCGAGCGCGCTGCGACCACCAGGTCGCAGGCGAGAGCGATGTTGGCGCCTGCGCCGGCGGCGACGCCGTTCACCGCGCAGACCACCGGCTTGGGCAGCTCGCGCAGGCGGCGCACCAGCGGGTTGTAGTGCGAGCCGAGCGAGATCGCGAGGTCGATCGGCGCCGCGCCCGGGCTGACGTTGCGCTCGGAGAGATCCTGGCCGGCGCAGAAGGCGCGCCCCGCGCCGGTCAACAGCACGGCGCGGACCGCGTCCTCGTCGTGCGCGCGCTCGAGCGCCTGGCGCAGGAGCTGGTGCATCTCCGGATTGAACGCGTTGAGCTTGTCCGGCCGGTTGAGGGTAATGCTCAGGACGCCCGTTTCGAGCGAGACGAGGATGGAAGCCATTGTGAAGATCGTACAATTCCCGCTTGCCCAAGGTCTACAGCATCGACGGCATCACCCCGGTCGTTCATCCGAGCGCCTTCGTGCACCCGAGCGCGGTCCTGATCGGCGACGTGATCGTCGCCGCGCGAGCGTATATCGGCCCCTGCGCCTGTCTGCGCGGCGATTTCGGCCGCATCGTGGTCGAGGAGGGCGCCAACATCCAGGACACCTGCATGCTGCACGGCTTTCCCGGCAAGGACACCGTGGTCGGCGCCGACGCTACGGTCGGCCATGGCGCGGTGCTGCACGGCTGCGTCGTGCGCCGCGGCGCGCTGATCGGCATGAACTGCGTGGTGAACGACAACGCGGAAGTCGGCGAGGACGCGGTGGTCGCGGCGCTCGCTTTCGTCAAGGCCGAAGCGCGCGTCCCGGCGCGCTCGCTGGTCGCCGGCATCCCGGCGCGCGTGCTGCGCGAGCTCTCGGAGCAGGAAATCACGTGGAAGCGAGGTAACGCGAAGCTGTACCAGGAGCTCGCGGTTCGCGGCCTGCAGACCATGCGCGAGGTCGAGGCGCTGACCGAGGTGGAAAAGAATCGCAAGCGCATCGACATTCCGGGCGCGATCCCGCTCTCCGAGCTCAAGGCGAAACATGGCTGACACCGCACTCCTCGTCATCGACATCCAGAACGACTACTTCCCCGGCGGCGCGATGGAACTGGAAGGCGCGGACGCCGCCGCAGAGAAGGCTGCGCGGGCGCTGAAGTCCTTTCGTGAAAAGAAGCTGCCGGTCGTCCACGTGCGGCACGTCTCGACGCGCCCGGGCTCGACATTCTTCCTGCCCGGCACGAAGGGCGCCGAGATCCACGCTTGCGTCGCGCCGGACAAGGGCGAGACGATCGTCGAGAAGAACTTCCCCAACAGTTTTCGCGCCACGGGGTTGAAGGAGATTCTCGAGAAACAGCAAATCAGGAATCTCGTCGTCGCCGGCATGATGACCCACATGTGCGTCGATGCCTCGGTGCGCCATGCCGCCGACCTCGGCTACAAGATCACGCTGCTCGGCGATGCTTGCGCGACGCGAGCGCAGAAAATCAGCGGCGAGACGGTGCCCGCGCGCCAGGTGCACCTCGCGTTCCTCGCCGCGCTCAACGGCTTCTACGCCAAGGTGATCGATTCCCATGAGCTATGAATTCATCCTGACGGAGCAGAAGGGCCGGGTCGGCGTCGTCACGCTCAACCGCCCGAAGCAGCTCAACGCGCTCAACGCCAAGCTGATGCAGGAGCTGGCGCAGGCGCTGTACGCGTACGATGCCGACCAGGGTATCGGCGCGATCCTCATTACCGGCAACGAGAAAGCGTTCGCCGCCGGCGCGGACATCGCCGCGATGAAGGATTTCAGCTACATGGACGCCTACATGGCGGACTACATCACGCGCGACTGGGAGCACCTGCGCCGCATCCGCAAGCCGGTGATCGCCGCGGTCTCGGGCTACGCGCTCGGCGGCGGCGACGAGCTGGCGCTGATGTGCGATATCGTCATCGCCGCGGACAACGCCAAGTTCGGCCAGCCGGAGATCAACCTTGGCGTCATGCCCGGCGCCGGCGGCACGCAGCGCCTGCCGCGCGCGGTCGGCAAGGCGAAAGCGATGGACATGTGCCTGACGGCGCGCACGATGGACGCGCAGGAGGCGGAGCGCGCCGGCCTCGTCTCGCGCGTAGTGGCCGCGGACAAGCTGCAGGAGGAGGCGCTCGCCGTGGCGCAGAAAGTCGCGAGCTACTCGCTGCCGGTAGCGATGATGATCAAGGAGTCGATCAACCGCGCGTACGAAACGCCGCTCTCCGAAGGCGTGCTGTTCGAGCGGCGGGTCTTCCATTCGCAGTTCGCGCTCGAGGACCAGAAGGAAGGCATGGCCGCCTTCATCGAGAAGCGCAAACCGATGTTCAAGAACCGTTAGCGCCACCGCCGTCCTGCTCGCGGCCCACATCGCCTCGATGATGGGCTTCTCGACCTACGCCGCGCTGCTGCCCGAGCTGCGCGATGCCTGGCATCTCTCGAACGCGCAGGCGGGCGTCATCGGCGGCATGTTCTTCGCGGGCTACGTCGCCACCGTTTCCTACTGGACCGCGCTCACCGACCGCGTCGACGCGCGCCGCGTCTATGTCGCCGGCAGCCTGATCGCGGCGGCCGCGAGCACGGGCTTCGGGCTCGTCGCCGGCGGCTTCGCGAGCGCGGTCTTCTTCCAGGTGCTGCTCGGCGTCGGCCTCGCCGCGACCTACATGCCGGGCCTGCGCCTGCTTTCCGACCGCATCTCGGGCCCGGGGCAAAGTCGCTCGATCGCGACCTATACGTCGTTCTTCGGCATCGGCACCGCGCTTTCGCTCGCCGCCGCCGGTTTCGTCGCTTCGAGCGTGGGATGGCGCATGGCATTCGTGGTCGCGGCGGCGGGACCAGTCGTTTCCGGCGCGCTGGTTTTTACTCTCCTGCATCCTTCGCCGCGGCAAGAGCAGCCGAAGCGAGGCTTCTCGTTCGCGACCTTGTTTCCTCTCGCGGCGTGGCGAGAGGTGCTCCGCAATCGCGCCGCCGCGGGCTATACCGCCGGATACATGGCGCATTGCCTCGAGCTCTTCGGCTCGCGCGGCTGGATGGTGGCGTTCCTCGCCTTCTCGGCGTCGCTGCACTCCGGCGACAGCTTTCCGTGGCAGTTGCCGGCGATCGCCGCCGTCATCAACCTGCTCGCGGTACCCGCTTCGATTTTCGGCAACGAGCTCGCGCTGCGCATCGGCCGGCGGCGCTGGATCCTGCTCGTGATGGCGGCGTCCGGCAGCTGCGGCATCCTCGTCGGCTCGTCCGCTTCCTGGCATTGGCTGCTGGTTCTCACGTTGCTCATCGCCTACTCGATGCTGGTGATGGCGGAATCCGGCACCCTCACCGCCGGCCTGGTTGCAGCGGCGCCGCCGGAACAGCGCGGCGCGGCCATGGGCCTCTATTCGCTGCTGGGGTTCGGCGGCGGGCTGCTCGGCCCGGTGGTGTTCGGCGCAGCCCTCGATGCGGCAGGGGGCTCGGCCAGCCCGCTCGCGTGGGTCGTTGCCTACGCGGCCATCGGCGCCGGCTGCCTCGCGGCGCCGCTGGTCGCTCGTGTCATGCGCCCGTAGAATCAATCGCAGGAGGAGAGAAGACCATGGATCGCATCTGGCTCAAGAGCTACCCGCCCGGCGTTCCTGCCGACATCAAGTTCGACGAGTTCAAGTCGGTCGGCGCCCTGGTCGACAAGAAGGTGGTCGAGTTCCGCGAGCGACCCGCGTTTCACTGCATGGGCAAGACCATCAGCTTCGGCGAGCTCGACGCGCTGTCGCGCGCTTTCGGCGCCTGGCTGCAGTCCAAGGGCTACGGCAAGGGCGTGCGCGTCGCGATCATGATGCCGAACTGCCTGCAGTACCCGGTGGCGCTGTACGGCACGCTGCGCGCCGGCGGGATCGTCGTCAACGTCAACCCGCTGTACACGCCGCGCGAGCTCGAGCACCAGCTCAAGGACTCGGGCGCCGAAGTCATCGTCATCCTCGAGAACTTCGCCGGCACGCTGCAGCAGGTCCTCTCCAAGACTCCGGTGAAGCACGTGATCGTCACCTCGCTGGGCGAGATGCTCGGCCTCAAGGGCCTGATCGTGAACTTCGTGGTGCGCAAGGTGAAGAAGATGGTGCCGGCCTACAGCCTGCCCGGCGCGCTGCGCTTCGGCGATGTCCTTGCCGAGGCGGCCGGCCAGTCGATAAAAAAAGTCGACGTCGGCCACGAGGACATCGCTTTCCTGCAGTACACCGGCGGCACCACCGGCGTCTCCAAGGGCGCGATGCTGCTCCATCGCAACATCCTCGCCAACATCGAGCAGGCTTCGGCCTGGCTCACGCCGGGTCTCGGCGGCGAACCCGCGATCATCATCACCGCGCTGCCGCTCTATCACATCTTCTCGCTCACGGTGAACTGCCTGAACATGATGAAGGTCGGCGGCCTCAACGTGCTGATCACCAACCCGCGCGATATCCCGGGCTTCGTCAAGGAGCTCGGCAAGCATCCTTACAACGTCATCACCGGAGTGAACACACTGTTCAACGCCTTCCTCAACAACCCTGACTTCCAGAAGCTGGACTTCTCCAAGGTCAAGCTCTGCGTGGGCGGCGGGATGGCGGTGCAGAAGGCGACCGCCGAGCGCTGGAAGCAGGTGACCGGGCTGACGCTGCTCGAAGGCTACGGCCTCACCGAGACCAGCCCCTGCGCGACGATGAATCCGCTCGATCTCAAGGAGTACAGCGGCTCGATCGGGTTGCCGATGCCGTCGACCGACGTGATGCTGCGCGACGACAGCGGCAAGGAGGTGGCGCTCGGCCAGCCGGGGGAAATCTGCATCCGCGGGCCGCAGGTGATGAAAGGCTACTGGCAGCGTCCCGACGAGACGGCGAAGGTGATCAGCGCCGACGGCTTCATGATGACGGGCGACATCGGCGTGATGGACGAGAAGGGCTTTGTCCGCATCGTCGATCGCAAGAAGGACATGATTCTCGTCTCCGGCTTCAACGTCTATCCGAACGAGCTGGAGCAGGTCGTGGCGATGCATCCCGGCGTCCTGGAGTGCGCCGTGATCGGGGTGCCCGACGAGCACTCGGGCGAAGTGCCGAAGGTGTTCGTGGTGAAGAAGGATCCGCAGGTTACCGAGCAGGACATCCTCGAGCACTGCAAGAAGGAGCTCACCGGCTACAAGCGGCCGAAGTATGTCGAGTTCCGCGCCGAGCTGCCCAAGACCAACGTCGGCAAGATCCTGCGCCGCGCGCTGCGCGAGGAGAAGAAGGCCGCCTAGGCTACGTCACGCCGTTCGCGTGACGAGCACCGTTCCGGCGACGATCATCAAGCCGCCGACGATGATGGTGAGGGTGATCGACTCGCCGAGGAACACCGCGCCCCACAGGAGGCCGAACCCCGGTACGAGGAGCGACACCGTCTGCGTGCGGGTGACGCCGATATCGGCGATCAGCCGGAAGTAAAGAAGGTACGCCACGCCGCTCGCG
>DATNCP010000035.1:0-2030 GCA_035607175.1 Burkholderiales bacterium | reverse complement strand
TGGAAGCGGTTCGCCAACGCCGCCGTCCAGGAAGAGCTGATCGCGCAGGCCGAAGCGCTGTCGAAGAAGTACGACCTCGAGAAGCCCGAGGACATGGAGAAGGCGGCGCGCGACCTGCACGAGATCCAGGAGCGCTGGAAGACCGCCGCGGAAGCGCCGCGGGCGCAGGCGCAGACGCTGTGGCATCGCTACCGCCAGGCCGCCGATCCGATCCAGGCCAAGGCGCGCGAGTTCTTCGCCGCCCGCGCCGAAGAGCGCGACGCGAACCTCAAGGTCAAGCTCGCGCTGTGCGAGAAGGCCGAAGCGCTGGCCGACTCCAGCGACTGGATCAAGACCGCCGAGGAGCTGAAGAAGCTGCAGGCCGAATGGCAGGCGGCCGGCCCGGTGCCGCGCCCCGAAACGCGCGTCGTCTGGAAGCGATTCCGCGACGCCTGCGACCGCTTCTTCACGCGCCGCAACGAAGACCTCGCGCAGCGCAAGGAAGTCTGGTCGACCAACCAGGCGAAGAAGGAAGCGCTGTGCGCCCGCGCCGAGGAGCTGGCCAACTCGCGCGAGTGGGAGAGGACCGCCTCGGAGATGCGGCGCCTGCAGGCCGAGTGGAAGACGGTCGGCCCGGTCCGCCGCAGCAAGTCGGAAGCGCTGTGGCAGCGGTTCCGCACCGCCGCGGATCACTTCTTCGATCGCTACAAGCGGCGGGACGAGATCGAGATCGAGTCGCGCCAGGCCGATCGTGAAGGGCTGCTGCAGGAGCTCGAGGCGCTGCTGCCGGCCGAAGGGGCCGAAGCGGCGGCGCCGGCCGATCTGCTCGAGAAGGTCCGCTCGCTGCGGACGCGCTGGAACCAGTCCACGACCGCCGTGCGCCACGGCTCCGATCCGCTCAGCGGACGCTTCGTCAACACGATGGAGCGGCTGCTGACGACGTATCCCGACGCGTTCAAGGGGACCGAGCTCGACGTCGAGGCGAGCCGCCAGCGCATGGAGAAGCTGGTGGCGAAGCTCGAAACGTTCGTCGCCGACACCGACAGCAAGCCCGAGACGTCGCAGGATCTCGCGGCGCGCCTGCGCGAGGCGCTCGCGTCGAACACCATCGGCGGCCGCGCCGGCGAGGAATCGAAGTGGCGCAACATGGCGGAGGAGGTCCGGCAGGCGCAGTCGTCGTTCGCCCGCCTCGTCCCCGTGCCGGGTGAGACCGGGCGGCAGCTCGCCGAGCGGTTCCACAAGGCGTGCAACCGGTTCTTCGATCAATACCGCCGCAAGGTGCCGCCGACGTCGCCCGCGCCGCAGCGCGGCGGGGGTCGACCGGTGGGCGCGCGCTAGCGCGGCGCGGCGCCTGTCGGGCCAAGTGCGGCACCTGTCGGGCCGAGTAAAAGGGGCCTGGGGATAGCGCCAAGCAGAGGGCAGAGGAAACAGGGCCTGGGGATAGGGCCAGGCACGAGGGCATAGGAAATAGGGCCTGGGGACAGGGCCAGGCACAGGGCATAGGAAATAGGGCCTGGGGATGGGCAAAGCAAACCCTCCCCTAGGCCCTTTTTCCGTTGCCCGACAGCGCAGCCACCCAAGCCCTGTCCGCAGGCCCTTTTCCTGGGCCCGCAAGCGTGAGTGCCCAACGGCGTAGAATGCGCGCATGTTCAGGCGCATTCTGTCCATCACCATCGCGCTGTTGCTGCTCGGGACGTTCGTCGGCGCGCGCGTCAGCCCGAGCGATACGCGGCTGCTGTCGCAGCCGGCGGTCAGCGCCACTCACGTGGCCTTCGTCTATGCCGGCGACTTGTGGTCCGCCACGCTCGCCGGGGGGGACGTGCGCCGGCTGACCACCAGCCAGGGCGAAATCAACAACCCCGCGTTCTCTCCCGACGGCAGGACCATCGCGTTCAGCGCCGACTACGACGGCAACACCGACGTCTACACGGTGCCGGTCACCGGCGGTGCGCCGACGCGGCTGACGTGGCATCCCGGTGCCGACGTGGTGCAGGGCTTCACCCCCGACGGCAGGAGCGTCCTGTTCACGTCGGCGCGCAACGTCTTCACGA
>DATNCP010000015.1:0-34368 GCA_035607175.1 Burkholderiales bacterium | reverse complement strand
GCCACGAGCTCGAGCTCGACATCGAGCCGTTCAAGGGGCTGCTCCTCGGCCTGTTCTTCATCGCGGTCGGCATGTCGGTCGACCTCGGCCTGTTCCTGCGCTCGCCGCTGCTCGTCGTCGGCCTCGCGCTCGGCATCGTCGCGCTGAAGGCGGGCCTCCTCTATGCCGTGGCGCGGCCCTTCTACTGCGGCACCGGCGACGCGACGCTCTTCGCCGTGGCACTGTCGCAGGCGGGCGAATTCGCGTTCGTGCTGTTCGCCGCGGCGAGCAACGTCCTGCCGCCGGAAACCACCGCGGTGCTCAATGCAGCGGTCGCGGTGTCGATGCTGACCACGCCGTTCCTGATGATGGGCTACGAGCGCTTCCTGCGCGGCCGCAGGCAGCGTCGCGAGGAGCGCGCCCCCGACACGATCCGCGAGTCGAACCCGGTGATCGTTGCGGGCTTCGGCCGATTCGGCCAGGTCGCGGTGCGCGTGTTGCGTGGGCTCGGCGTCGGCACGACCGTCATCGACCACGATCCCGGCCAGATCGACACGGTGCGGCGTTTCGGCTTCAAGGCCTACTACGGCGATGCGACGCGCATGGACCTGCTCGAATCGGCCGGCGCGGCGACGGCGAAAGTGCTGCTGGTCGCGATCGACGATCCCGACGCCGCGCTCATCACGGTGAAACGGGTGCGCCAGCGCTTCCCGCAGCTCGAGGTCATCGCTCGCGCCCGCAGCCGCACCGAGGCCTATGAGTACGCCGAGATGGGCGTGGCGTCGATTCGCGAGGTGTTCGGCTCGGCGCTGTTCGCCGCGGAGCGGATCCTCGCCAACCTCGGCTTCGGCGAGGAAGAGATCGGCCGCATCGTGCGACGCTTCCGCGAATACGACGAGGCGCAGATCCCGCAGGGCGCGCCGCACCGCCACGACGTGAAGAAGCTGGTAGCGCTCTCCGAGCAGGGGCGGCGCGATATCGCGCAGCTGCTCGCCGCCGAGGCCAGCTCAGCGGCGCAGGTTGACAAGCACGATGCCCAGCCCCACCAGCCCGGCGGCGACCGCAAACTGGGAGCCGAGCGGCTCACTTAGGAAGACCACGCCGAAGAGGACGCCGAACATCGGCGCGAGGAAGGAGAACACCGAGAGGCGCGCCGCGAGGTAGCGTCCGAGCAGCCAGAACCAGGCGAGGTAGCTGAGGAAAGCGACGATCACGCCCTGGTAGGCGAGCGAGACGACGGCAAGAGGCGTCAGCGCGGTAACACCGGGCTCGTTGAACGCGAAAGAAAAGATCGGCAGCAACGCCGCAGACACCCCCAGCTGGTAGAAGAGCGTCTTGGTCGCGCTCGCCTGCGCGAGGCGCGTGGCGCGGATCAGCACCGTGGTCGCCGACCAGAAGAACGCAGCGGCGACGCCGCACAGGTCGCCGACCAGGGTGTTCTTCCCGGAATTGAAGAAAGCGAGCACCACGCCGGCGAACGCGACCAGGACGCCCAGCCACTGCGCCGGGTGCAGCCGCTCGCCCGCGACCAGGAAATGCAGCCCCAGCGCGGTCAGCACCGGCGTCAGGTAGATGAACACCACCATGCGCGAAGCGTTGGTGTGGGCGAGCCCGCCGTAGATGAAGACGAACTCGACCGCGAACAGCAACCCGGCCAGCAGGCCGGCCGTGAGCGTGCCGTCGCGCTCGAAGAGCGGCGTACCGCGCAGCTTTGCCCACGCGATCACCAGCACGGTGGCGACGATCGAGCGGATCGCCGCCTGCGCGAGCAGCGACACGTCGTCGACGATCACCTTGATCGTCACCTGCTGGAATCCCCACAGCGCGGTGAGCAGCACCATCAGCGAGTACGCGGTGATGTCGAGCGGCTTGCGTTCGGAAGCCATGCGCCGCGATTTTGGCGTAACATCGGTTCATGCCGCGTGCGAAGAAACCGGCTGTTTCACCCGAGCAGGAGGCGGTGATCGGCCGCGTCCTCGAGCGGCCCGACGGGTTCTACTGGCAGGAGAAGGAAGGCGGCGAGGAGTACGGCCCCTTCCCCACCCGCGCCGAGGCCGAGGCCGACATGGAATCCGACGGCGTCGCCGCCACCGACCCTGACGCGGTGCACGACGCGGAATCCGAGCTCGGCATCTCCGAGTGGATCGATCCCGACAGCGGCGAGCCCGCCGAGGACTCGGTGCCGCGCATCGAGGACCACTAGCTACCCGAACAGGTTGGTCCGCAGGCTTGCGCCCTGGCGCTTGAGTTCCTGTTGCACCTGGCCTACCGGTATCTTGCGCGGCGATTTTCCTTCGCGCGCGGCCAGCGCGGCGCACACGCCGCCGGCCTGGCCGGTCGCCATCACGATCGGCATCACGCGGTACGACGAATGCGCCTCGTGGGTGCCCGAGATGCAGCGCCCGGCGACGATCAGCCGGTCGGTGCGCTGCGGCAGCAGGCAGCGCAGCGGAATGTCGTAGGCCTCGCCGGGCGGCAGGCGCTTCAGCACCGTGCCCGCGCCTTTCGGGTTGTGGATGTCGACCGGATAGGCGCCGCGCGCGATGGCATCGTCGAACTTGCGAGCGCTCAGCACATCGTCGACGGTGAGCTGGTACTCGCCGAGGATGCGGCGCGTCTCGCGCACGCCGACGTTGACCCCGCTCTGCATCACATACGCCTTCTCGAATCCCGGCACATAGAGGCGCAGGAATTCGGAAATCTGGCGCATCTGCCGCCGGCTCTGCGACTCGGCGTAGGAGAGATCCCAGACGTCGGTGCCGAGCACGCGCGTGACGCGCGTGCTGTTGACGCTCACCTCGCCGGCGTGCGGCGTGGCGAAGAAGAGGATGTCCTCGCGCGGCAGCTTCAGCTCGCCCGCCTGGGTCGCCTTCTGCACCAGGTCCCACAGGCCGTGCACGCCGCGCCACTGCTTCGGGTGCTCCTTGACGTAGTTCTCGAACGCCACCTGGTGGAACTCGGTCATGCGGAACATCAGCGTCATCGGCTGCACCAGGCCGTCGGCGCGGCCGGTTTCGGACGGCGCGCCGGCCTGGACGGAGATGTCGCCGTCGCCGGTGCAGTCGATCACGGTCCTGGCGCGGATCACGAGCGGCCCCGACTTGGTCTCGAACACCACGCCCTCCACCATGCCGTTCCTGCCGATCGTGCCGCTGGCGAACGCATGGAACAGGAACTGCACGCCCGCCTCGTCGAGCAGGTCGAGCGCGACCAGCTTGAACAGCTCGGGATCGAAGGGCACGACGTAACCGGTGGCGAGCGAGGGCGGAATCGCGCCGCCGATACGCACCAGGCGCTCGAGCAGCTTCGCCAGCACGCCGGCGACCACAGGCTCGCCCGTCCCGTGATCGGTCGGCAAGAGCGTAGTGACGCCGCGCTTCTCGGGCACGTGGCGCTGCGTGTGGAACGACATGAGCGGCATCACCAGCGCCGCGGTCGCATTGCCGCCGAGAAAGCCGTAGCGCTCGGCGAGGATCACGCGCGCGCCGGCGTGCGCGGCGCCGACCGCCGCGCCGAGCCCCGCCGGCCCGCCGCCGACCACCAGCACATCGGTCTCGCCCGCGAGCGTGGCACGGCGCGGCGGCAGATCGATCGCCGCGCCTTTGTCAGGCCGCTTTAGCGAGGGCACGCTTGGCTTTTTCTCCGGTGAGCAGCTCGACCATGAGGCGGTTCGTCTCCTTCGCGCGCTCCTGCAGCGGCGGCAGCGACTCGGCGATGCGCGTGCGCATCGAGCGGCGGCGATCCCAGGACTCGTCCAGGTGCGCGATCAGCCGCCCGGGATTGACGAGGTGCAGCGGCGGCGCCGGCAGGTTGAGCGCCTCGAGAAAGCCGCTCACCTTTCCGGCGTACGGCAGGGCGACGAACGGCGTGCCCTGGATCGCGGCGAAGATCAGGAAATGCAGGCGCATGCCGAGGGCGAAGTCGAGCTTGCCCATCAGCGAAAGCAGCTGGCCGGAGGTGTACTCGCCCTTCAGCACCGTGGCGCGCTGGGCGCGCAGCATCTTCGCGATCACCGCGTGGCTGTGCTGCGTGTCGAGCACCGAGCGCTCCATCGGCACGAACACCACGTCGGCGTCGAAGCGATCGACCATGAAGTCGGCGGCGTTGGCGAGCAGCGCGTGATAGGAACTGACGTCGAGGTCGGGCGCGGCGACGCCGGGCTCGCGCACCGACATGCCGATCAGGCGGCGCCGGCCTTCCAGGCCCTCGGTGCGCAGCACGCCGCGCGGCAGCGCCTCGGGCTTGAGCAGCAGCGCGGGGTCGGCGGTGACGACGATCTCGCGATGCACGCCGGCGTGCTCGAGCACCTGCTGCGCGCTGCGCTCGCGCACGGTGATCAGGTCGACGCCTTCCAGGCTTTCGGCGACCGCCTTCTGCACGTCCCGGTCGTCGAGCGGGCCGGCGCCGATCGCATAGACCATTACCGGCACCTGCTTCTCCTTCGCCAGCGCGACCTCGCGCAGGTAGATGCGCGCGTCGGCGTCGTAGAGGATGCCGCCGCCGCCGATGATCAGCAGGTCGAGGCGCTCGATCTCGGGCAGCACCTCGGATCGCGAGAGCTTGCGCACCGGCACGGCGCGCTCGACGCCGTGGCGCCGCTTCGTGTCTTCCGCGTCGCGCGAGAAGACGGTGATCTCCACCTGCGGCACATCGCGCCGCAGCTGGGTGATGATCGACTGCAGGATCGCCTCGTCGCCGAGGTTCAGCCCGCCATAGGATCCGGTGATCCCGACCTTGAAGGTTTCCGCCATAGCGGCGGAGCACAAGCAAAAAGCAAACCTGTCGGCGAAAGGCGACGCGCCGGTCGGCGCTTGCCGCGAAACCCGCTTGCTAGCGGCGGATGCCGCAGGCGATCAGGTCTTCCTCGGTCATGACCGGCTTGACGACGCACGGCGTCGCGACCGGCTTGCGCGGCGGCTCGGGCGGCGCTGCGGGCCGCGCGGTCACCGGGGGGCCGGGCTGTACCCTCGCCGCGCCGCCGGGAGCGTTGCGGCAATTGGCGAGGTCTTCCTCGGTCATGACCGGCTTCACTTCGCACGGCCCGGTTCTCTGCGGCTGCGGCGCCGGTTCGATGCGCGCCTGCGGCTTCGCCACCACCGGGGGACCCGGCTGCACTCTCGCCACGCCACCCGGAGCGTTGCGACAGTTGGCGAGATCCTCTTCGGTCATCACCGGTTTCACTTCGCAAGGCCCCGGGCGCGGTGCGGCGGACGGCGGCGGAGCCACGCGCGCTTGCGGCTTGATCACCAGCGGCGGGCCGGGCTGCACCCTCGCCGCGCCGCCGGGAGCGGCCCGGCAGTTGGCGAGATCCTGCTCCGACATGACCGGCCTCACGATGCACGGCCCGTTCGGCTTCAGTGCCTCCGCGGGCGGCGGCGGCCGGGCTCTCACCGGCGCGGGTTTCGGCGCGACCGGCGCAACGGTCGCAACCGCGGCCGCGGGCGGCGCGGCTCGCGGCGCAGCGACCGGTGCCGGCGGCTGATAGGCGACGCCGAGCTGCCCGACGAACGGAATGGCGTTGGCTTGCATGTCGTACTCGACCAGCAGCGCGATATCCCCAGCCTGGACGGTGAAGACCGGGTCCTTCAGCTCACGCTTTGCCTGGGGCTTGTATCGGGCGAGCTCGTCCGCCGTCGCCTTGCGTACCCGGAGCGGCTTGCCCTCGGTGTAGCTCATCAGCGCAGCGTAGATGCGGGCGCGACCGGCATCCGGGGACAAGCCTAGACGTTGCTCGAGTTCCGGACCGAGCGCGACGCGCTCGCCCATGATTTCCGGCACCGCGTGCGTGAGGAAAGCACCGTAGACCCAGTAGCGAGCCTGGGATTCCGTAGTAGGCGGCGCAGGCGCTTGCGCATGGGAGAGCGGCCAATGAAAAAGCAGTGCGGCCGCTGCCGCGAGCAGCGCCGCCGCTGTCCTCCCTGGGCAGGTTCGACGCACCACAGGGGAGCGAGTCTAACAGCAAACCTCCGGACTCGCTTCTACACCACTGATCCAGCAAGGATTTTTACATCAGGAAACTGGCGGAGAGAGAGGGATTCGAACCCTCGATACCGGTTTAAGCCGGTATAACGCCTTAGCAGGGCGCCCCCTTCGGCCACTCGGGCATCTCTCCGGGTGCTAGGCGTAATTCTACGCGGCGCGTAGTGCGTCGACGATCTCAAGACGCGCCGCCCTCAGTGCCGGAAGGAATCCCCCCAGGAGTCCCATCGCGAGCGAGAACAGCAGCGTCTGGCCGATGATCGCCGGCGTCAGCAGGAACTTGAACGAGAGGTCGGCAAAGGTCTGGAAATTGGTGGTCGAGAAACTGGCGAACTGCATCAGCGAGGCGACGCCGAGCCCGCAGACGCCGCCGGCGAGGCCGAGGAGCAGCGACTCCACGAGGAAAGCGCCGAGCACCGCGCCACGGCGGAAGCCGAGCGCGCGCAGCGTGCCGATCTCGCCGATCCGGTTCGAGACCGAGGCGTACATGGTGATCATCGCGCCGAGCATGGCGCCGATGGAGAACACCGCGGTCAGCGTCAGGCCGAGGACGGTAATGAAAGTCGACAACGCCTTCGACTGGTCGCTGTAGAACACGCGCTCGCGCTTCACCTCGTTGGTGAGGCGCGGGTCGGCGTCGACGTCGGCGCGCAGGCGCTCGAAATCGTCCACCCGGCCGAGCTTGACGATGACCGACGAATAGGCGATCCGGCGGAAGGCCTGCATCAGCTGGTCGGCGTCGCCCCAGATCTCCGAGTCGAAGCCGCTCGCGCCGGCGTCGAAGGCGCCGACCACGGTCCAGTCGCGCTGCGCGAAATGCAGCCGCTCGCCGACGCGCGTGCCCTCGAAGCGGCGGGCGATCGCGCCGCCGACGACGATTTCGGTCGAGCCGGGCGTGAACAGGCGCCCCTCGATCACGCGCACCTGAGGGCGCAGCGTGAAGCCGGCCGGCGAGACGCCGCGGATGACGACGTTGGAAGGCTTCTCCGCCCCGGCCTTCTTCAGCGCGATCAGCACCACCGTCTCCTTCGACGCGAGCGGCCGGCCGTCCGCGCCCGTCGCGACCGAGGGGTGCGATTCGATGAGCGCGGCCTGCGGCCGCGTGATGCCGCTCTGGATCTCGGTGCCCGCGCCCTTGCGGATGGCGACGACGTTGTCGTACTCGCCGGTGCCGACCAGCGTCTGGCGCAGGCCCGCGTCGAGCATCAGCACGGTGGCGAAGACGAAGACCACCAGCGCGAGCCCCCCCGCGGTCAGCAGCGTCGTGACCCAGCGCGTCGACAGGTTGCGCGCGACGTAGGAGAGCGGGATGGCCATGGGTCAGGCGATGGAGCGCAGGCCTTCGACGATCCGGACCCGCGCAGCCTGCACCGCGGGAACGACCGCGGCGGCGAGCGCCACCACCGCCGCGCAGGCGACCTGCAGCGCGATCGTGTCGGACGAAATCTCGAAGATCGGGAAAATGCCGACGGCCTGCTTGAAGAACGCGGCCACCGGCGCCCCTGCGGCGATGCCGATCGCCGCGCCGACCGCGGCAAGCGCCGCCGACTCGCCGAAGATCAGCGCCGCGAGGAAGCCCGGCCCGAAGCCGAGCGCCTTCAGCGTCGCGTACTCCGAGGTGCGCTCGCGCGCGCTCATCGCCATGGTGTTCGCCATCACCGCCAGGATGATGACGATCACCACGTAGGCGACGACGCGGATCGCGGCGATGATCTGATCGGACATGGCGACGAAGCCGAGCTGGAAAGCCTGCTCGGTCTCGGTGAGCGTCTCGGCGAGCGAATTGCGGAACACCTCGTCAACCCGCTGCGAGACCGCCGCGGCGTTGTCCGGCTGGTCGATGCCGACCACGAACACGCCGACGAAATCGGCGCGGCGCGGCGACTTCTTGCGCAGCGTCTCGTTGAGGTAGTCCCAGTGGAACAGCATGTGGCGGGTCAGCGTGCCGCTGTCCGCGCCGTCGAAGATGCCGCGCACCACGAATTCCCAGGTGCCGGGGTAGATCGAGCCCTTGATCGGCAGCACGTCGCCGACCTTGAAGCCGAACTGCTCGGCGAGCTGGCGGCCGACCAGGGCGCCCTTGCGGTCCCTCGCCCAGGCGGCGCGCTCCTCGGCGGGAATGATGAACTCGGGGTACAGGTCGAGGTACGCGGGCGAAACCGCGAACTGCGGGAAGAAGTTCTTCGGCTCCTGGTAGATGCCGCCGAACCAGGTCGAGCGGGCGACGCGCGTCACGCCCTCGACGGCGCGAATGCGGCTCTCGTACGACGCCGGCAGGAAGAAGGCGAGCGAGATCGCATTGCGCGTGATCAGGCGCGCGCTGGAGGCGGCCGCCGCGCCCGCGTACCACGCGTCGACCACCGTGCGCAGCAGGCCGAACGCGAGCACGGCGATGGCGAGCCCGGTGACCGTCAGCAGCGTGCGCAGCCGGTGGCGGAAGGCGTTGCGGACGACGAGCTTAAGGAGAAACAAGCAGCTCGCCTTTCTCGAGGTGCACCAGCGACCGGGCAGCCTTCGCCGCGTTCGCATCGTGCGTCACCATGATGATGGTCTTGCCGAGCTCGCGGTTGAGGCGCTGCATCATCGCCAGGATGTCGGCCGCCGAGACCCGGTCGAGGTCGCCGGTCGGCTCGTCGGCGACGATGATGGTCGGATCGGCGACCACCGCGCGGGCGATCGCCACGCGCTGCTGCTGCCCGCCGGAGAGCTCGTTCGGGTAGTGCTTCATGCGATCGGTGAGCCCGACCACCGACAGCACCAGCTCGACGCGCGCACGCCGCTCGGCGCGCGAAAGCGGCGCGAGCATCAGCGGCAGCTCGACGTTCTCGTAGGCGGTCAGCACCGGCATCAGGTTGTAGAACTGGAAGATGAAGCCGACGTGGGCGGCGCGCCAGTCAGCGAGCTCGGCCTCCGAGAGCGCTGCGATGTCGACGCCGGCGACGCGCAGGCTGCCGGCGTCGGGCTTGTCGATGCCGGCGATGAGGTTGAGCAGCGTGGTCTTGCCCGAGCCGGAAGGACCCATCAGGGCGATGAAGTCGCCGCTCTCGATGTCGAGCGTGATGTCGGAAAGCACCGGCACCGCCTGCCCGCCGCGCGCATACGACTTGGCGAGGTTCCGGATCTCGACCAGCACTACTTTTTCAGCGGCGCGACCGCCGTCCCGTCCTGCACCTTGCTGTTCGGCGCGAGCACTACGCGCTCGCCTGCCTTGACGCCCCGAACCTCGACGAGGTCGCCGATCTTTCCACCCGTCGTCACGGCGATCGCGCTAGCCCGGTCGTCCTTGAGCGCGAACACGGTCTTGCGGCCCTCGCGCTCGACGATCGCGCCCGCCAGGACCGCGGTTACCGCCTGCTTCTCGTTTTGGGAAACCGGACGAGAGAGAAAGGCAACCTTGGCGCTCATGTCGGGCAGCACCCGCGGATCGCGCTCGACGAAGCGCACCTTGACCAGCACGGTCGCCTTCGAGCGGTCGACCGTCGGCACGATGCGCGACACCACCGCCGCGAGGCGCGTCTCCGGCAGCGCGTCGAGCTGCACCTCGCAGGGCTGGTCGACGGTGATCCTGGAGATGCTCGACTCCGCCACGTCCGCTTCCACCTCAAGGGTCTCCATGTCGGCGACCGTGACCACCGCGCCCTTCGCCTCCGCGGCGGAAGAGAACGGCGTGATGTTGTCGCCGACGTTGGCGTTCTTGGTGAGCACGATGGCGTCGAACGGCGCGCGGATCAGCGTCTGCTCGACGCCGACCTCGGCGGCGCGCCGGTTCGCCTCCGCCGACGCGACCGCGGCCTTCTGCGAGGCGATCGCGGCGCGCGCCTTGCCGAGCCGCGCGACATCGGAATCGTGCTGCGCGCCGGAGATGAATTTCTTCGCCAGCAGCTCGCTCGAACGCTTGAAGTTGGCTTCGGCATCGCGCAGCTCGGCGGCGCCCTGCTGCTGGTTGGCGATCGCGACGTTGACCTGGGCTGCCGCCTGCGCGAGCGTCGCCTGCACGTCGTTACTCTCCAGCCGCGCGATCACCTCGCCCGCCTTGACGCGCGAGCCCTCGAGCACGCCCAGCCACTCCAGCCGCCCGGTCGCCTTCGAAGAAAGCGCGGCTTTTCTCTGTGGAACAACATACCCGGTCGCGTTGAGCAGCGTGAAGTTCTGCGAGGGATACGCGAGAGTGACCGCGACCGTTTCCACCGGCACCGGAGCGGCGAAGCGGGTCAGCGCGAACGCGACGCCCGCCGCGACGACGACGCCGATCAGCGCCAGCCTGCCCCAGCGGCGTTTCAAACGCGGCGCCGCCGACGGCGCCCGCTCGATGCGCAGCCGGGATAGATCGTCGGGTTTCACCCCGGCATTTTAGGCTTGATCGAGCTCGAAGGCCTTGTGTAATACCCGCACGGCGAGCTCGGTGTATTTCTCCTCGATCACCACCGTGATCTTGATTTCGGAAGTCGAGATCATCTGGATGTTGATCCCCTCCTCCGCCAGCGTGCGGAACATCTGCGCGGCGATGCCGGCGTGCGAGCGCATGCCCATGCCGACCACCGAGACCTTGGCGATTTTCTCGTCGCCGCTCACCTCGCGGCACTTGATGTGCGGCTGCACCTGCGTCTTGAGGATCTTCAGCGCCTTGGCGTAGTCGTTGCGATGCACGGTGAAGGTCATGTCGGTCATGCCGTCGTGGCCGACGTTCTGCACGATCACGTCGACGTCGATGTGCGCATCGGCGATCGGGCCGAGGATGGCGTAGGCCACGCCCGGCCGATCGGGAACGTCCTTGACGGTGATCTTCGCCTCGTCGCGCTGGAACGCGACGCCCGAGATGACTGCTTTTTCCATCGCCATGTGCGGGTCTTCCTCGAAAGTGATGAGCGTGCCCGAGACCGCCTCTTCCGCCACCGGGATCGCCGGATCGGTAAGGCTGGAGAGCACGCGCGTCGGCACCTTGTACTTGCCGGCGAATTCCACCGAGCGGATCTGCAGCACCTTCGAGCCGGCGCCCGCCAGCTCGAGCATTTCCTCGAAGGTGATGGTGCGCAGCCGCCGTGCCTCGGGCACCAGGCGCGGATCGGTGGTGTAGACGCCGTCGACGTCGGTGTAGATCTGGCATTCCTCGGCCTTCAAGGCGGAAGCGAGCGCCACCGCGGAGGTGTCCGAGCCGCCGCGGCCGAGCGTGGTGATATTGCCGTTCTCGTCCACGCCCTGGAAACCCGCCACGACGACGACAAAGCCAGCCGACAGATCCTTCCTTATTCTTTCCTCGTCGATGGACACGATCCGCGCCTTCGAGAAGGCGGAGTTGGTGACCACCCTCACCTGCCAGCCGGCGTAGCTGCGCGCCTTGACGCCGAGCTCGAGCAGCGCCATCGCCAGCAGGCCGATCGTCACCTGCTCGCCGGTCGAGGCGACGACGTCGAGCTCGCGAGGCTCGGGGTGCGCCTGCACCTCGGCGGCGAGCGCGAGCAGGCGATTGGTCTCGCCCGCCATCGCCGAGGGCACGGCGACGATGTCGTGGCCGGCGGCCTTCCACTTGGCGATGCGGCGCGCGACGTTGCGGATCCGCTCCGTCGAGCCGACCGAGGTGCCGCCGAATTTCTGTACGATGAGCGCCATGAAAGTAAGCCGCGGATTCTACAGGCATAGCCGCGCGACGGCGGCGGCGTGAAGCTCTACGTCACGCCCGGTTCCCCCTATGCGCGGATGGCGCGCATCGTGGTGCTGGAGAAGCGATTGGAGCAGCGGGTCGAGATCGTCTTCGCCAAGACGCGCGCCGCGGACAGCCCCTACTACGCGGTCAATCCTTCCGGCCGCGTGCCTTACCTGGTGCGCGATGACGGCGTCGGGATGGAGGAATCGGCGCTGATCTGCACCTACCTCGACCGGCTGGACGGCGCGCCGGCGTTCGACCTTCCGCAAGGATGGGAGCCTCGCCGCCTCGAGGGATTGGCGAGAAGCCTGCTCGACGGTCTCGCCGTCTGGGGCCGCGAGCTGACGCGACCGCCGAACGAGCGCTCGCCTTCGCTGATCCGGCACGAAACCGAGCGCGCGCGGCGCATGACGGACCTCTGGGAGAGCGAGATCGAGCACCCGCTCCTGCGCGGTCCGCTCAATCGGGTGCACCTCACGCTCGCCTGTGCGCTCGACATGGACATCCGCAACGCCGATTTCCGCTGGCGCCCGGAGCATCCGAAGCTGCGCGCGTGGCGCGAGCCGATCGCCGCGCGCGCCGCCTTCGCCGCGACCGCGCCGCCGGCGTCGGCGCCGAGCAGTTGAACGCCGGCTAAGCCCGGGCACGCTATACAATCGGACACAGAGATATGAGTCACGAATACGAAACCCTGCGCTGGCCCACCAACCTGGACCGCGCCGGCATCGAAAAACGGCTGGTCGAGGTGCGGGAGGCCGCGCAGCGCTCCGGCCTGGACGCGCTGGCGAAGAGCTTCGAGGACCTGGAGAAGCTGACCTCGGCGCAGCTCGGCACGAAGGTCGTCGCGGCGCTGACCCAGGTTCAGGAGAAGCCGGAACTGCGCGCCATCGCCACCCAGCTGGAGATGGTGGCGATGAACCTCAAGAACCTGAAGAAATAGCCCTCAGAGAATCCGGTTGAACCAGGCGAGCGAGAGTCCCGCCGCCAGGATGACCAGCGCCGCCGCCGCCGCGGCGAAGAGCGCGGTGACCTCGGTCTTCTTCGTCTCCATCACCATGCGCGAGCGCATGGTCTCGTAGATCCGCTTCAGCTCCACCGCGTTGCCCGCGTAGAAGTACTCGCCCCGCGTCAGGTCGGCGATGGAGCGCAGCGTCTCCTCGTCGAGGCGCACGTGCATCGACCAGCCCTCGAAGCCGATGGTCGCGCCGGCGGGCGTGCCGACCCCCACCGTATAGATGCGAACGCCCCGCTCCGCGGCGAGCCGCGCCGCCATCACCGAGTCCGGGCCGGTGGTGCGCTGCCCGTCGGTCAGGAGGATGATCACCGCCGACTGGTAGGAGCCCGGCGGCACCGGCTTGAAGTTGGCCGGCTTCTGCGGCTTGTTCTTCTCGGAGGCGTAGCTGAAGGAAGCGACGTCGTAGCCGCCGTCGGGGAAGAGCGTGGCGAGCGAGACGATGATCGCGCTGCCGATCGCGGTCGCGCGTTGCAGCTGGAAGCGGTCGATCGCGGCGACGATGTCCTCCTTGTTGCGCGTCGGCGCCTGCGCCACCGTCGCGGTGCCGGCGAAGGCGACCACGCCGATACGCACGCTTTCCGGCTGCTGCGCGACGAACGCCTTGGCCGCGTTCTGCGCCGCGACCAGGCGGTTCGGCTCGACGTCGGTGGCGCGCATGCTGCCCGACACGTCCATCGCCAGGATCACCGTCTCGTGCTGCGACGGAAGCGTGACGATCGCGGTCGGGCGGCCGATGGCGGCGATCATCACGCCGAGCGCGAGCAGCAGCAGGGCGGGCGGAACGTGGCGTCGCCAGGCGGCGCCCTGCATCGCCTCCTTAAGCAGCGCGAGGCTCGCATAGCGGATCGCCGTCCGTTTCTTGCGCTTCAGCAGCCAGAGGTAGAAGGCGACGAGCAGCGGCAGCGCGAGCAGGAGCCACAGCAGCTCGGGCCACTGGAAGCTCATGCGGCGGCCTTCGCTCCCATCCGGCCGCGCCGGCGGCGCAGCTCGATGAAGCGGCTGATCTCCTCGACGAGGTCGGCCTCGGTCGAGAGCTCCATCGCGTCGACGCCCGCCTCGCGAAACGCCGTGCGCAGCGCCTCCTCGCGCTTCGCGGCGGCGGCAGCGAATCGCTTGCGGAATTTCGGGTCATGCGTGTCGACGAACAGCTGCTCGCCGGTCTCGGCGTCGCGGAACAGCAGCAGGCCGAGGTCGGGCAGCTCGCTCTCGAGCGGATCGTGCAGGCGCACCGCCACCACCTCGTGGCGCATCGCGAGCTGGCCGAGGTATTTGGTCCAGCCCGGCGCGCTGATGAAATCGGAGACGACGAACACGACCGAGCGTCGCGACATGGCGTTGGCGCCCGCCTGCAGCAGCTCGGCGAGCTTCGTCTCGCCGGTGGCGGGCGCCGCCGGCCGCGACTGCATGCGGTGCAGGATCTGCAACAGGTGGCGCCTGCCGCTCCTCGCCGGGATCACGGTGTCGACGCTCGAGCCGTAGAGCAGCGCGCCGACGCGGTTGCCGCGCCGCGTCAGCAGCCGCGCGAGCAGCGCGACGAACTCCGTCGCCACCGCCTGCTTCTTCGTTTCGTGCGAGCCGAAGTCGATCGACCCCGAGAGATCGACCAGGAACCAGGCGGTGATCTCGCGGTCCTCGTGGAACTCGCGCACGTAGGGCGTCTGCAGGCGCGCCGTCACGTTCCAGTCGATATGGCGCACGTCGTCGCCATACTGGTACTCGCGCAGGTCGGCGAGGTCGAGGCCGAAGCCGCGGAACAGCGTCCGGTAGTCGCCCTGCAGCAGGCCGTCGAGCCGGCGCAGCGCCGTCCACTCGAGCCTGCGCAGCAGTGCTTCGGGCTCCCGGCGCCGAGGCGCCTCAGACGGACTGGACGTTGACATGCGTCTCCAGCGGTTTCTCCGGCGCGCGCACCACCGCCATGATCTTGCCGATCACGTCGTCGGCGGTAAGGCCTTCGGCGAGCGCTTCGTACGAGAGCACCAGCCGGTGGCGCAGCACATCGGGCACGAGGTCGGTGACGTCCTGCGGCAGCGCGTAGTCGCGGCCGCGCAGGAACGCCAGCGCGCGCGCACCCTCGATGAGCGAAATCGAAGCCCGGGGACTCGCGCCATAGGTCAGGTATTTCTGCAGGCCCTTGATGCCGTAGCGCTCCGGGTCGCGGCTCGCCGCGGCGAGGCGCACCGCGTGCTGCACCAGCGCCGGCTCGACATAGGTCTCGCGGCACTGCTTCTGCAGCGCCATCAACTGCTCGGTGCTCGCCACCGGCGCGACGTCGTGCGCGATTCCGGTCACGCGCTGCACGATCACGAACTCCTCCTCCTCGCTCGGGTAGCCGACCAGCACTTTCATCATGAAGCGGTCGACTTGCGCCTCCGGCAGCGCGTAGGTGCCCTCGGTCTCGATCGGGTTCTGCGTCGCCATGACGAGGAACGGCAGCGGCACGCGGTGCGTCTCGCCGGCGATCGTCACCTGGCGCTCCTGCATCACCTCGAGCAGCGCGCTCTGCACCTTGGCCGGCGCGCGGTTGATCTCGTCGGCAAGGAGCAGGTTGCAGAACACGGGTCCGAGCGAGGTCGCGAACTCGCCGGTCTTCTGGTTGTAGATGCGCGTGCCGACCAGGTCCGCCGGCACCAGGTCGGGCGTGAACTGGATGCGGCGGAAGCTGCCGCGCAGCGCGGCGGCGAGCGTCTTGACCGTCAGCGTCTTGGCGAGGCCGGGCACGCCCTCCACCAGCAGATGACCCTGCGCGAGAACCGCCACCAGCACGCGCTCCAGGAAATGATCCTGGCCGACGACGGTCTTCTTGACCTCGTAGAGCAGCCGCTCCATGAGTTGCGAAACGTTATTCGGTTCCATGACTTCCCTTCAGAAAGGCGGCAGGCCGGCCGCGGCGGCGGCATTCTCGATCGGCACCGCGAAGCCGATGCCGACGAAGACTCGTTGCTCGGTCGGGTTGAGCAGGCCGGTGACGATGCCGATCACCTCGCCCTCGTTGGTCACCAGCGGACCGCCGGAGTTTCCGGGATTCACCGCGGCGTCGAACTGGATCAGGTTGGTGAGGATCCTCTTGCCTTCGGCCGAGCGGTACTCGCGGCCGAGGCCGGAAATGACGCCGGCGGAAGCCGAGGGACCGATGCCGAACGGAAAGCCGACCGCCACCACCGGCTCGCCGGGCCGCAGGCCGACCGTCGAGCGCATCGTCGCCGGCTCGAGGTCGTCGGGCACCGTCTGCGCCTTCAGCACCGCGAGATCGTGCTCCGGGCGGGCGCCGACCAGGTCGGCGACGGCCTCCATGCCGTCGGCGAAGACGACGCGGATGCGCTTCGCGCCGTCGACGACGTGCAGGTTGGTGAGGATGATGCCGGTGTCGACGATGACGACGCCGGTGCCGGTGCTGTCCGAGCCCTTGGTCTCGACCTCCTCGGTGCCGTCGTAGGGCGAGCCGCGCACCATGACGACCGAGCCGCGGATCTTCTCGTACGCGTCGGCCGCGGTCATTTCCTTCTGCGGCGGTTCTTCGGCGACAAACTCCGGGGGCGGCGCCGAGGGGACGAGAAGCCAGGCGGCGCATCCGATGAGCAGCGCGGCGGCTACGGCGGGGAGGGTCCAGCGGCGGCGACGGGCCTGCTTGACCGGCGGCTTGGCGCCGGCGGGTTTCGCGGCGGGCGCGGTCGGGGTCGGCGCGGCTGGCGCGGTCGGTCCGGGGGCGACAGGCGTGGCGGCGACCGGCAAGCGCCGAGAGCTGCTGTAGACTGCGCCCCGCTTACGCATTCTGGGGTCAGTGTACCAACCCTTTCAGGCGAGCGACATGAAGCGACCCATCTTCCGCGCGTTCTGCTCAGTTTTACTGCTCCTCGCGGCGGCACAGGCCGGCGCGCAGGCCTGGCCCGCGAAACCCGTGCGCTTCATCGTGCCATTCCCGCCGGGCGGGTCGACCGACGTCGCCGCCCGCACGCTCGCCGATCGCCTGACCCGCGCAATGGACGCCCAGTTCGTGGTGGAGAACCGCGCCGGCGGCGGGGGCGCGATCGGCACGACCGAGGTGGCGCGGGCGGCGCCCGACGGCTACACGATCCTGTTCGCCGCCGACCCGGTGACGACGCTCAACCTGGTGGTGAAGAACCTGTCGTACGACACGCTACGCGATTTCGTCGCCGTCACGCAGGTCACCACGCAGCCGCTCGCGGTGGCGGTGCACGCCTCCGTGCCGGCGAAGGACATCGGCGAGCTGATCGCTTACGCGAAGGCCAATCCGGGCAAGCTCTCCTTCTGCCACTCCGGCACCGGCACCGGCCAGCACATGTCGGGCGAGCTGCTGAAGCGCATGGCCGGCATCGACATCGTCCACGTGCCCTACAAGGGCGGCGCGCCGGCGGTTCAGGACCTCGTCGGCGGCCAGGTGCCGATGGGCGTACTCGGCTCGACGCCGCTCATTCCGCACCACAAGGCCGGGCGCATCCGGATCCTCGCCTTCACCTCGAAGGAGCGCTTCAGCGCGATGCCCGAGGTGCCGACGCTGCACGAGTCGGGCTTTCCCGGCTTCGATACGACGCAGTGGCTGGGCCTGCTCGCGCCGCGCGGCACCAGCGCCGAGGTGGTGCAGCGCCTGCACGTCGAGACGGCGAAGGCGCTGGCGCTGCCCGAGGTCCGCGAGCGCCTGGCGCAGTCGGCGCTGGTGCCGGTAGGCAACACGCCCGAACAGTTCGCGGCGGTGATCCGCGCCGACATCGAGCGCTGGGGCAAGCTCGCGCGAGAGCTCGGCCTGCAGCCGCAATGACCATGAAACCGATGAAACCGAACCTGATCGTCATCCTGATCGACGACCTGCGCTTCGACGAGACGAGCGCGTCGGGCCATCCGTACCTCAAGACGCCGCATATCGACCGCATCGCCCGCGAAGGCGCGATGTTCGAGAACGCTTTCCACACCACGCCGCTCTGTTCCCCCAACCGCGCCTGCATCGTCACCGGCCAGTACGCGAGCCGGCACGGCATCATCGACAACGTCGGCCGCGACGCGATGAGCCATCGCCTCGACAACTACCACCTCGCGCTGCAAAAGCTCGGCTACGAGACCGCGCACATCGGCAAGTGGCACATGGGCAACGACGCCAGCCCGCGCCCGGGCTACGACCACTGGGTCAGCTTCCGCGGCCAGGGCAAGATCGTCGATCCCGTGCTGTGGGAGGACGGCGGCGAGCGCAAGGTCGACGGCTACGTCACGGACCTCCTTTCCGAGCGCGCCGTGCAATACGTGCAGCGCAAGCGCAGCAAGCCCTTCGCGCTCTTCCTCGCGCACAAGGCGGTGCATCCCGACGTGCAGCAGCTCCAGGACGGCACCATCGACGTGAAAACCATGCAGGGCTACGTTCCGGCCGAGCGCCACCGCGGCCTGTACAAGGGTGCGATCTACCCGCCGCGCGCGAACGTTCGCCCGCTGGAAGAGGTGGTGCGCGGCAAGCCCGCCTGGAAGGAAGTGTTCGAGCTGCGCAAGCGCCCGGGCAGCCGCGCCCTGCTCGATCCGCTGCACGTCGGCGACCAGGAAGAGATCCGCCAGCGCGCGGCGATGATCGCTTCCGTCGACGACGGGGTCGGCGCGCTGCTGCAGGCGCTCGACGAGACGCGGCAGGCCGAGCGCACTTGCATCGTGTTCCTGGGAGACAACGGCTATTTCTTCGGCGAGCACGGCCTCGGCGCCGAGCGGCGCTTCGCCTACGAGGAAGGCATCCGCACCGCTTTCTTCGTCCGCTACCCCGAGCGCATCGCCGCCGGTACGCGCGTCAGGCAGATGGCGATCACGCCCGACATCGCGCCGACCATGATCGAGCTCGCGGGCGGCAAGCCCGGCAAGCACGTCCAGGGCCGGTCGCTGGTTTCACTGTTCAAGAAGCGCAATCCCTCCTGGCGCAAGTCGTTCCTCGTCGAGTACTACAACGAGGCCGCGTGGCCGTGGATCGTCGGCATGACCTACAAGGCGGTGCGCACCGACACGCACAAGCTCATCCACTGGGTGCACAAGGAAGGCATGGACGAGCTCTACGACCTCGCGAAGGACCCGTACGAGATGCACAACGTCATCGACAAACCGGCGTACCGCGCGGTGCGCAGGCGCCTCACCTCGGAGCTGCGCAAGCTCCTCGCCGAGGCGAGCGGGCTCTAGCTCGGCGCGTCCACGCTCGCCGGCGGCTCTTTCGCCGCAGGCAGGTCCTTCGCTGCCGAGAGCTCGGGCAGCGGCACCAGCATCTTCGCGTAGCGCGCGCCCGCCTGGACCTTGATCAGCTCGCCGACCAGCCGCTCCAGACGGTTGCGCGCGTCGGCGTCGAGCGCGATCGGCAGGGCCGAGTTGCGCGGCAGCCCCTTGGCGCGATAAGTCAGGCATTGCTGGACGTTGCGATAGTCCTGGCGCTCCACCGCGCGCAGCAGATCGAGCGCCCAGTCGTTGCGGCTCTTCGACGCTTCCGGCGTGCATTGCGGCCGCAAGGCAAAGCCGTGGGCGCCGACCAGGCGGATCACGGCTTCGGCGAGCTCCTGCTCCGGGCGCCGCCCGTTTGCCGAGTTGGGGAGCGGCTTGCCGCCGGCCACCGGCACGATCTCGGTCTCCGAGATGACCAGCAGGTTGGCGACACGCGTCGGCTGATCCGCCACGGCCGGCGCGGAGCGCGTGATCACGACCAGCGAAATATTGTGGGTGCGCGGAAACATGCCGTATTTCGCCGTGCCGTAGTCTTGCGCGCCGAGGCGAATGCGAACCGAATTGTCGGAAACCCGGCCGACGGTCGCCAGCGCGTCGCCGCCAGGCGCTTCCGTGGACTCGCTGATCGACAGCGGGTAGACCATGATCGGCGGCGGCATGCCGCGCTCCGGCTTCGCAAGGCGCGGCGACGCCACCGCCTCCCGCCACGAGGATGGATACATGCTCACGTTCAGATAGACGTCGTAGGGAAGATTGCGGGCCTTCGGCTGCAAGGCCACCTGCAACGTGACGAGGTGGGCCTGGTAGCCCTCGGCGCGGAACGCATTGCTGACCTCGGGCGAAAGACTCAGCCGCGGCTCGAGTTTCTCCGCGACGTCCCGCCACGGCACCGCGGGATAGGTCGACAGGAAGACGTTCGCGGCATCCTGCGAGGTCTCGATCTGGTAGGTGCTCGAGCAGCCGGCGAGCCCCAGCAGACACGCGCCGATGAAGCAGCTCCGGGGTGATGTCATGACGCCATCTCCCTTGATTGGCGACTCCATCATAACCCCTTGGCCAACCCGAGGTCTGTAGGACCTTGGGCCAACCTAGAACGACTTCGCCAGGACCTCGTTGAGCAGCTTCGAGACCTCGGGGTTGCGCAGTACGCCGACGTGCGTGTCGTCGAAGCCGTAGACCCGCACCGCATTGCTCTGCGCCGGCGTCGCGAGCTGGCTCGCAACCGTCACGCTCTGATCATCCGACTCGCCGAACGAGGAGCTCCTGCGCTGGAAGGTGAAGATCATGTGATGCGCCATCCCCTGCGGCAGCGGCTGCGCAAAGAGGCTTTGCTGGTATTGGCTGCCCGGCGCCATGTCGTGCCATACCTCGACCACGACCGGCGCGTTCTTCACGCCGGATTCTGCCGCCTTGTGGCCTGCCCATGGCGTGGAAATGGTGAAGTACAACGGGATCCGGCTGCCGGGAGATGTCCTTTGATGGCGCAGGATGAAACCGCGGCTCACCAGCCCGCCCATGCTGTGCGCGACGACGCCGAAGCGCTTCACGCCGTGACGCAGCTGCAGCTTGGTCATCGTCTGGTCGAGCTGATCGGCGATGACGTCGAGGTGCAGGCCCGACGGGTAGTAGTAGACCCAGGCTTGGAACTTCTTGTGATCGAGGTTGCGGATCAGGTCGTGGAAGGCCGCCGGAGTGTCGTTGATGCCGTGCACGAACAGGATCGGAATTCGGCGTGGGTCGTAGGCCTCGAGGAAGTAGATCCCGGCGTAGCCGTCGACGAGGAAATCGAACGGACGCCACAGGCCGGTCTCGGCCACTTCCGGCTTGAACATGTCCTCGGCGAGCGAGGTCAGCTCGCCCACCGCCACAGTCTGGCCGAAAACCGAGCTCACCTGCTCGGTCAGGTTTCGCGCCTGCAGGTGCGCGACCTCGAGGCCGGTGGTGCGCCGCTCGGGCGTAGCCGGAATGTTGAGGACGAAGCCGTCGATCAGCTGCCCGGGCGTGCAGGTCACGATGTCTTTGTCCGTGATGTAGGACTCGCCAGCCTCGATGACGAGGTTCCGGTCGGCATCGTCGAACGCGGCAACCGTGTAGGTGCCTCTGCCACTGCTCACCGAGAACACGAAGCGTCCCGCACGCTCCAGAACGAACTGGCTCGCGACCTCCCAGGCTCCGGCGGCCTTCTTCTCGCCGGCCTCGTTGCGGCGCAGGAGCAAGACCACGATCGCGCGGTCGCCCGACTGCAGGGACCGCGCCGTGCCCTTGATCGTGCACGCCGCCTGCAGCTTCTCCTGCTGCTGCTTGACGTCGAGGAACACGCACCCGGCGAGCGCTCCCGCCAGTCCGAGGAGAAGCGGGACGGTAACCGGAAGTGAGCCCGTCAGAAGGCCACGCAACTCGCTAGCAGATCGCCGACTCAGTTCTCCCGCCTCTTCCTGCCCGGAAAGCTACCCCCTCAAGGTAGCAGTCCGTGTCCGCCGAGTACACAGCCATCCCGCTGGCAGCGTGACGAAAAACAGCAGAATCCCCAGCGCCGCCGCGGGGTGGGAGATCGTCCACACGACCGGCCAGAGCACCGCACGAGTCGCCGCCCTCGCGGCGCGATGAGGACGGATCGCTTCCGCAAGGGTCGGCGAGTAGCGGTAGTAGGTCCGCACGAAAGCGCGCCCGGCCGCATTTGTCACCAAGTACTGGTCGCGAAACCCTCGCAACCGCTGAACTTCCGGTGCCATAGCGCTGCCGTAGGCCGCTGTCGCAATAAAGCAGCCGCTACCGCCGCCGCCACCACCACCGCCGCCACCGCCACCGCCGCCACCGCCACCGCCGCCGCCACCGCCCGGCTTGGGCACGAACTGCGCTTTGCAATTCATGTTGGCATTGAGCGTGACCACCGCGCCGCAGCCTGCGTCGCCGCTCCAGCCCATGAAGTTCGACTGGCTATCGGGCGTCGCCATGAGGTTTACGACTGATGACACTGGAAACTGCGCCTGACACGAGGTGCCGCAGTTGATCCCGGCGGGAGTGGATTGCACGCTGCCAATACCGTTGCCGTCGAGGCCCACCGTCAGGGTCCGCACGCCTCCCAGTTCCTGCACGGACGGCGCGAGGGAGTTCGCAACGTAAGCTGCCGTCCCCTGCGGCTTGATCGCAATCGCGATCGGCGCCTGCCCCAGAGTGACGGGGGAACCGATGAGGGCACCGCTCGCCGCGTTGAAGATCTGGACATTGTTGCTGCCGCGGTTGACCACGTACACCCGCAGGCCGTCCGGGCTGTAAGCGATTCCGGTCGGCGCGATTCCGGCCGGCAGGGTGGTGGCCACGGCAGCCAGGGCAGTGTCGTAGACGCTCACGGAGTTGTCGGCCTGGTTGGTGACGAACACACGATTCCCATCGGGGCTCACGGCGACAGCGGTGGGCAGGATGCCCACCGGTTCGCTGTCGATCAGCCCGCCTGTGCTCGCATCAAAGACGCGCAATGTGCCAATGCCGCCCGACAGGCTGGCCACGGCGACATAAGCGCGCGCGCCGTCCGCGCTGAACGCCACGCCGAGCGGCGCAACTCCGGCTTCCATGACCAGGTCGAGAAGGATGCTCTTGTCCGCGATTCGCACGACCCTCAGGCTGCCTCCGTCCGAGCCATCCGAAACCAGCAGCAGTCGGCCATCCGGACTGACCGCGATGCCCTGCGGGTTGTCGCGCCCGCCATCGTTCAGCGATGGCAGCGCGATGGTGTCGAGCAGAAAGGCCACGGCGGCGTCCCTGATCTGCACGCCGACGCCGGTGACGGCGACATAGATGCGCTTCCCGTCGGGGCTAGCCGCGACACTGCGCGGATTGCCTCCGGCAACCGACTGGGAGACGATCCTGATCAGGGTTGACGCTCGCACCACGCTCAGCGTGTTGTTGCCCCGATCTGCCACATAGAACTTGCGTCCGTCGGGACTGACCGCGACCGCGGCGGGCGTCACGCTGGCGAGGCCGGTTGCCGTCGCCCCGGCGACAGCCGCCGGCGAAGCGACGTCGGTGTCGAACAGCAACGGACTGAGCGCGCTCCCCGCCGGCGCCGTGATGCGCACCGCGCCGGTGGTGGCGCCGGCGGGAACAGTGGTGATCACCTTGCCGTCATCGACAACCTGGAAAGCCGGCTGCGCGGTCGCGTTGAAGCGCACTGCCGGCGCGCCTGCGGCGATCGCTCCCGAGAACAGCTCGCCGCTGAGGGTCACGATGGTTCCGGGCTTGCCGCCCGGCGGATGGACGAACCGGATGCGCGGCCCGCCGAGCCGGGCGATGCGGGCACCCGTCAGGGTTCCGCCGCCACCGGTGCCGGAATTGCTCCAGCTGCCGGCGGCGCTGCCGGAATCGAGGTTGAGCGCGGCAAGCTTCCAAGAAATCTGGGCGCAACCGGGACGGACCAGGCTGCCTTCCACGGCCGTCTGCGTGACGGCGGTCGTTTGCATCTGGCCGTCCATGCAGTCGATGTCGCCGAGCAGCACTGCGGGACCGGAACCGGACGAGGACGTCTGCGTGATTTGCACTTCCCAACTGCCGCTCACCGAACCGAATCCGCCCGGGCTCGGATCGGTGCCTTGCCAGGATCCCGCCCAAACTCCGGACAGATCGGGCGGAGGCGGCGGCGGACTGCTGCCGTCATCACCACCGCCGCAGCCGAGCAGCGACAGCGAGAGCACGCAGCCCGCAATCCCCCTGCGCCAGTCGGTCTGTCGCGCCACCGTTCCCCCTGGAAATGCGCCAGGGAACAGCTTGGCCCGACCGGTTCGCGAACGGTATCCCACAAATATGGGATAACCGGCTACAGGCAATATTCATCGCGACGATGTCCACCCCACCCCACCGGCAGTTCACCGCGCTGCCCACCGCGCTCGCCGGACTCGCCGCGCTTGCGATCTCTCAGGGGATCGGGCGTTTCGCGATGACGCCAATCCTGCCGATGATGCAGGCCGAGGGCCTGTCGCTCGCTCAGGGCGGCTGGCTCGCCGCCGCCAATTATCTTGGCTACCTTGCCGGCGCTCTCTCGACGATCTGGCTGAACCTGAATGCCTCTCTCGCGATCCGCGCGGCGCTGCTGGCAATCGGCCTGTCGACCCTCGCTATGGGCGTGGTCGAGGGATTCGTGTTCTGGCTGATGCTGCGCGCGCTCGCCGGCGTAGCGAGCGGCTGGGTACTGGTGCTCGTCTCCGCATGGGCGCTCGAGCGGCTGGCCGAGTTGCGCCGCCCGCAACTTGGCGGCGTGCTCTACGCCGGCGTCGGCACGGGCGTAGCCGTCGCAGGTGTCGCCTGCCTCGTGGTCATGCACCTCGGCGCCAGTGCCGGTGCCGCCTGGATCGGGCTTGGCGGCATCGCCCTTGCGATGGCGGGCCTGATCTGGCTGCCCTTTGCCTTCGAGAAGAAAGCTGCGGCGGAAGCAGGCGAGGGAACGCCACGCGGCTCCGCTGGCTGGCCATTGATTCTCAGCTACGGCGCGTACGGCTTCGGCTATATCGTGCCGGCGACGTTCCTGCCGGCCATGGCGCGCCAGATCATCGCCGACCCCTTGGCGTTCGGCTCGGCATGGCCGATCCTGGGAATCGCTGCCGGACTCTCGACGCTCGTCGCATCGAGGCTCGGCGCTTCGATGAGCCCGCGGCGCTTGTGGATGATCTGCATGCTGGTGATGGCAGTCGGGGTCGCGGCACCCCTCTTCGTGCCGGGGCTTGCCGGAATCCTGGTCTCGGCGGTGCTCGTTGGCGCGACGTTCGTCACGATGACGCTCGCCGGCATGCAGGAGGCGCGGCGCCTCTATGGCGCGGCGGCGCGTCCGGTGATGGCGGCGATGACTTCGGCTTTTGCCGTCGGGCAGCTGCTTGGCCCGATCCTGATCGCGCTAGTGGAGAAGCTGCCCAACGGCTTCACCATCGTGCTGCTTGCCGCGACCGCATGCCTGCTGGCGGGTGCGGTTACGCTGCGCTACTCGGCGTAGCCCGGGTTCTCGCGGTCGAGGACGCGCATCATCGCTTCGAGGTACAGGCGATCGCGCTCGCTGCGCGGATGGCGGTCGTTCACCGGCGGCGCCTGCACCTGCGCGACGATCTCGTCGGACAGCACTTCCAGCGGCTGGCCCGTGGACATCGCGAGGATCTGCGCCCGGCAGACGCGCTCGAGCTTGTAGAGCCGGCGGTAGGCCTGCGCCACCGACTCGCCGGTCACCAGCACGCCGTGGTTCTTCATGAACAGGACGTGCTTCCTGCCGATCACCCCCGCCAGGCGCTCGCCTTCCTCGATGAAGTCGGCGGTCCCGGCGTAAGTGTCGTCGTAGGCAACGTGGCCGTGGAAGAACGCCGCCGTCTGGCTCGCCGGCAGCAGCCGGTTGTTCTTCAGCATGTTGAGCGCCACCGCCCAGGTCTGGTGCGTGTGCATCACCACGCGCGCGCCGCAGATGCGGTGGATCGGCGCATGGATGCACTGCGCCGAGAGCTCGACCACGCCCTCGCCCTCCAGCGTCTTGCCGGACTCGTCGAACACGATCATGTCGCTCGCGCGCGCCTCCGACCAGTGGAAGCCGAAGGGCAGGATCAGGTAGCGGTCGTCCCTGCCCGGCACGGTGACGGTGAAGTGGTTGTCGATGCCCTCTTCGAGCTCGTGCAGCACCGCCAAGCGGTGCGCAGCGGCAAGGTGGACTTTCGCCTGCCGGACCGGGTCCGCAGCCAGCGATTTCAGGGGAAGGACGGCCATGGTCGGTCTCCTAGTCAGATGGCGGAGAGTGAGGGATTCGAACCCCCGAGCCCTTGCGAGCTAACGGTTTTCAAGACCGCCGCATTCGACCGCTCTGCCAACTCTCCGCAGCCAGCTCAGTTTACTAGCTAGCGGGAGCGCTTCTTGCCGCGCGTGGGGGAACCCTTGCGTGAGATGGAGCCGTAGTTGTGACTGTTGTCGCCCGAGGCCTTGGCGGCTTCGCGCATGCGCTGCTCGGCGACCGTCTCGCGGCTGCGAGCCGCTCCGTATTTGCGTTTCATGTTCGTGACTTCCCTTGAAAAAACCCTGTCGGGGCCGCATTTTAGCCCGAAGTCGGGCCCCGCCGTTGCAACGCGGGCCGGGTTTGGTAGTCTAATGAGGCAGTACACACCTATAAGAATTGGAGGATCCATGGAACTGAAACCAGTACGCACGGGCGAAGAGACGCTGGCCCCCTACGAAACAGCCCCGCAAGTCGCCATCACCGGCGACGCCCAGCGGGTCCTGCGCAACACCTACCTGCTGCTCGCCATCAGCCTGGTGCCGACCGCGCTCGGCGCGGCGATCGGCTACAACCTCGATTTTTCCTTCATGCGCTCGAGCCCGGTCCTCTCGGGGATCGCGATCCTGGGCATCTTCTATCTCTGGATCTTCGCCATCGAGAAGAACCGCAATAGCGGCCTCGGCGTCGGCCTGCTGCTCGGCTTCACGCTGTTTCTCGGCCTGCTCCTCGGGCCGCTGTTCCAGAGCGTGCTCGGCCTCAGCAACGGCATCCAGCTGGTGATGATGGCGGCCGGCGGCACCGCGACGGCCTTCTTCGGACTGGCCGGCGTCGCGAGCGTCGCGAAGCGTGACTTCTCGGGACTGAGCAGCTTCCTGATGGTCGGGTTCATCGTCATCATGCTGGCGGTCCTGGCCAACATCTTCCTGCAGAGCCCGATCGTCCACCTCGTGCTGCTGGGGGCGTTCATCCTGTTCAGCTCGGCGGTGATCCTGTGGCAGGTGAACCAGATCGTGCGCGGCGGCGAGACCAGCTATATCTCGGCGACCCTCACGCTCTACGTCGCGATCTACAACATCTTCTCCAGCCTGCTGCAGCTGCTCGGCATCTTCGGCGGCGAGCGCGACTAGCCTTTACTTGGGCTCTTCCTTCTTCGGGGCGGACTTCTTGTCCGCCTTTTTCTTTTCCGCTTTCTTTTTCTCCGCTTTTTTCTCCGCCGCTTTTTTCTCCGCCGCGGGGCCGGCGATATTGAGGGCGACTTCCTTCGCGCCTTCGCAGGGCGTCTTGCCGGCGCCCTTCGCCGAGACCTTGAAATTTCCGCCCTTGCGGTAGGTGTACTTCAGCGTGCGGCTGGTCGCGACGCCGAAGTCGACGGTACGCCCGCGGCCATCGCCGAAGTCGACCCTGACGTCGCAGTTGCCGCCGGTCTTGCTGACCGTGATGGCGATTTCGACTTCCGGGGACTTGGTGTTCGCCTTCGCGCTGAGGTTTTCGATCTTCGGCGCGGCGAATACCGGCGACGCAAACAGGACCAGCAGCAGCACTTTCTTCATGGCGCTTTCCCCCGTTCGAAAAGTGTAATGCTCTCGACGTGCGCCGTGTGGGGAAACATGTTGGCGACGCCCGCGGCGACCAGGCGGAATCCTTGGGCATGCACGAGTACCTCCGCATCGCGCGCCAGAGTGGCGGGGTCGCAAGAGACATAGACGATCCTGCGGGGCGCGTCCTTGGGAAGAGCTTTCACGATCTCGACCGCGCCTTCGCGCGGCGGGTCGAGCAACAATTTATCGAAGCGTCCGAACGGCGCGAGGCCATGCTTGAAGAGATCGGCCACCTCGAACTGCGCCACCACGCCGTTGGCTAGCGCGTTGGCGCGAGCGCGCTCGACCAGCTCGCGACTGCCCTCGAGGCCGATCACCTCGGCGCCGCGCTTCGCCAACGGCAGGCTGAAGTTTCCCAGCCCGCAGAAAAGATCGGCAACGCGCTCGCCCGGCCTGGGGTCGAGAAGCTGCACCGCCTTCGAGACCAGGATGCGGTTCACCGCCGGGTTCACCTGGGTGAAGTCGGTCGGCCGGAAATGCAGCTTCAACCCGAACTCCGGGAGCGTGTAGTAGAGGTCGCTTTCCTCCGGCGCGAAGGGATGCGCGGAGTCCGGGCCGGCCGGCTGCAGCCAGACGTGGACGCCATGCTTTTCGTGGAATGACTTGAACTCGGCATGGTCGGCGTCCGTCAACGGCAGCAAATGCCGGAACACAAGCGCGATCGCGTCGTCGCCGACCGCGACTTCGATCTGCGGCACGCGCTCCCGCACCGAAAGACTTTCCACCAGCAGTCTCAGATGCGGCAAGAGGGCGGAGACCTTGTCCGGCAGAACGGGGCACTCGCGCATGTCGGCAATGTAGGTCGAGCGCCGCTCGCGGAAGCCGACCAGCACACCGCCCTTCTTCTCCACCCGCCGCACCGAGAGCCGCGCGCGGTGCCGGTAGCCCCACTCCTCGCCGTAGACGATCGGCAGCAGGGCCTCGGGCTCGACCTTGCCGATGCGCTCAAGGCAATCCTCCAGCCAGCGCTGCTTCGCCGCCATCTGCGTGCGCTCGTCGGCGTGCTGCGTGGCGCAGCCGCCGCAGACGCCGAAATGCGAGCAGCGCGGCTCGCGCCGGCCCGGGCTGTGATGCGTGATCGAGGTGGCCGCGCCGACATCGAACTTGCGGCCCTGTTTGAAGATCCGCACCTCCGCGTCCTCGCCCGGCAGCGCGCCCTCGACGAAGACCACCTTGCCCTCGGCGCTGCGCGCGACGCCGCGGCCCTCGTTGTCGAGGGCGTCGATGTGGAGCTTCAGGCTTTCCAGAGCGAGAGGAATTTCTGCCAGTGCGGCTCGGGGCGCTTTTCCAGCTGCGTGCGCAGCAGCGCGCATTCCTCGGCATAGCGCTGCGGCGTGAAAACGCAGCGCATCATCTGGAAGCGCAGGTAGAGAAGGTAGGTATTGGCGACGTCCGCTTCGCAGTAGTCGCGCAACTGACGCAACTCGCCCCGCTGGAACGCCGGCCACACCTCGGCGCCCCCCACGCCGACCTTGCCGGGGAAGCCGGAGAGCTGCGCCAGGTCGTCGAGCGGCGAGCCGCGGAAGCCGTACATCGCCAGCACGTCCATCAGATCCAGGTGCCGCTCGTGGAACCGGCTGATGTAGTTGGAGTAGCGGAAGTCCTGGTTGTCCTTGCCGGTTTCCCAGAAGCACGCCGCGGTGACGCCGTGGATCAGGCCGCGCGCGACCAGCACCGGCAGGTCGAAGCCGCGGCCGTTCCACGAGACGATCTGCGGCACGTACTTGTTGATACCCTCGAAGAAGCGCTGGATCGTCTCCTTCTCCGCGGTGTCGGGCTCGCCGACCGAGAACACGCGCACGCCCTCGTCGTCGCGCAGCACGCAGGAGATGACCACCACGCGCTGCAGGTGCGGCTGCAGGAAGTCGTTGCCCGAGGCGACCCGCCGCTTCTGGAACGCAACCTCCGCGACTTCCGCGTCGGGCAGATCGGCAGGAAGCTCGAACAGCTTGCGGATGCCCGCGACATCCGGAACCGTCTCGATGTCGAAGGCGAGGACCGGCGTCATCAATCTATTTCTTGAGCAGCAGGAACAAGCCGACGGCCAGGCTGACGGCACCGCCGATGTAGAACATCATGACCTTGTCGGCCGGCGAGCCCGTGAACGCCTTGGTTACCTGCGAGCCGAAGCCACCCGACAACTGATATCCCCAGATCGCCAGGCCACCGCCGACAATCGCCAGCACGATGCCGATGATCTTCCTGTTTGCCATGTGGAGCTCCTAGTCGGGGAAAACCCCGGTGGTGAGATAGCGGTCGCCGCGATCGCAGACGATGGTCACGATCACCGCGTTCTTCAGATCCTTGGCGATGCGCAGCGCGACATGCATCGCACCGCCCGACGAGATGCCGGCGAAAATGCCCTCCTCGCGCGCCATGCGGCGGGTCATCTCCTCGGCCTCGCCCTGGCTGACGTGTTCGATGCGGTCGACGCGCCCCTTGTCGTAGATCTTCGGCAGGTACGCCTCGGGCCACTTGCGGATGCCGGGAATCTGCGAGCCCTCCTGCGGCTGGCAGCCGATGATCTCGATCCTGGGGTTCTTCTCCTTGAAGAAGCGTGAGCAGCCCATGATCGTGCCGGTCGTGCCCATGCTCGAGACGAAGTGCGTGATCTTGCCCTCGGTGTCGCGCCAGATCTCGGGGCCGGTGGTCTCGTAGTGGATGCGCGGGTTGTCGGGGTTGGCGAACTGGTCGAGCATCGTGCCCTTGCCCTCTTTCACCATCCGCTCGGCGAGGTCGCGCGCCCCTTCCATGCCGCCCTTCTGCGGCGTGAGGATGATCTCCGCGCCGAAGGCGCGCATCGTCTGGCGCCGCTCGACCGAGAGGTGCTCGGGCATGATCAGGACCATCTTGTAGCCGCGGATCGCCGCCGCCATGGCGAGGGCGATGCCGGTATTGCCCGAGGTCGGCTCGATCAGCACGTCGCCGGGCTTGATGTCGCCGCGCTTCTCGGCGTGGCGGATCATCGAGATCGCCGGCCGGTCCTTGACCGAGCCGGCGGGGTTTTCGCCTTCCAGCTTCGCCAGGACAGTATTCTTGTTGTCGAAAATCCCTTTTCCCGGGAGGCGTTGCAGCCTCACCAGCGGCGTGTTGCCGATGAAGTCCTCGATGGTGCGCTTCACTTGGCTTGCAATTCCTTGACGTAGGCGGCGACGCCCTGCTCCACGTTCATGAACTCGCCCGGGTAGCCGGCGGCGCGCAGGCGCGACATGTCCGCTTCGGTGAAGCTTTGGTACTTGTTGATTAGTTGATTTGGAAAGGGAATGTACTCAATCAGCCCCTTCGCAACGATCTCGTGCAGCGTCAGGCTGGTGCGGTTCACGGCGTTGATCACCGCCACCGCGAGACGGTTGAAGCTCTGCGCGCGGCCGGTGCCGCAATTGAAGACGCCCGAGACGGCGCGCCGCTCGAGCAGCCACAGGTTGACCGCGACGACATCGTCGACGTAGACGAAGTCGCGCCGCTGCTCGCCGTCGCCGTAGCCGCCGGAGCCGACGAACAGCCTGACCCGGCCTTCGGCGTGCAGCTGCTCCCACGCGTGCAGCGCGACCGAGGCCATGCGGCCCTTGTGAGTCTCGTTCGGGCCGTAGACGTTGAAGTAGCGCAAGCCGGCAACCTGGGAATTCTTCTTTTCAAGAATGCTTCTCACGTACTGGTCGAAGAGGAACTTGGAGTAGCCGTAGATGTTGAGCGGCTTCTCGCAGCGCCGCTCCTCGCGGAACTCCGGCCCCGCGCCGTACACCGAGGCCGACGAGGCGTAGATGAGCGGCACTTCCTCGTCCTGGCACCAGTCGAGCAGCTGCCGCGAGTACTCGTAGTTGTTCTCCATCATGTAGCGGCCGTCGCTCTCCATGGTGTCGGAGCAGGCGCCCTGATGGAAGACCGCCTCGACGCTGCCTTCGAACTTTTCCAGCACAGAGAAAAAGCGGGACTGGTCGATGTAGTCGGCGATGTCGCAGCCGGCGAGATTGGTGAACTTGCCGCTCTGCGCGAGATTGTCGACGGCGATGATGTCGCGCACGCCGCGGCGGTTGAGCGCGGCGACCAGCCGCGAGCCGATGAATCCCGCCGCGCCGGTGACGACGTAGTAGCTCACGCGAAGATTTCCTTCAGCGTCACTTCGGCGGTGCCGAACTTGGTCACCTTGATGCCGCCGGCGCGGTTGGCCGCGCGCACCGCCGCCTCGATGCCCTGCCCGGCGGCGAGCATCACCGCCAGCGTCGCGATGACGGTATCGCCGGCGCCGGTCACGTCGGATACCTCGTGCTTCTCGGCGCTCACCCGGAATACCTTGTTCTTGTGGAACAGGTTCATGCCTTCCTCGCCGCGGGTGAGAAGCAGCGCGTCGAGCTTGAGCTTCTCGCGCAGCGCCCTGGCGCGGCCCGCGAGGTCCTTCTCGTTCTGCCACGTGCCGACGACCTGCCGCAGCTCGGCCAGGTTCGGCGTGAGCAGCGTCGCGCCCTTGTAGCGAGCGTAGTCGTCGCCCTTGGGGTCGACCAGGACCTTCTTCCCGGCCTTGCGCGCCTCGCGAATCATCACGCCGATGTGCTCGAGGCCGCCCTTGCCGTAGTCGGAGAGCAACACCACGTCGCAGTCCCCGAGCGCGGCGCGGAAGTCGGCGAGCTTGGACGCCAGCACCTCGGTCGAGGGCGCCTTCTCCATGTCGATGCGCAGCAGTTGCTGGCGTCGGGCGATGACCCGCAGTTTTTGCGTGGTATGGACCCGCGCGTCGCGATGCAGGCTGGCGACGACGCGCTTTGCCTTCAGCAGCTTCTCCAGGCGCTTGCCGGCTTCGTCGCGGCCGACGACCGAAAGCAGGCGCGTACGCGCGCCGAGGGCGGCGCAGTTTGCCGCCACGTTGGCGGCGCCGCCGAGCCGATACTCTTCCTCGCGAAACAGCAGCACCGGCACCGGCGCTTCCGGCGAGATGCGCGACGCGTCGCCATACCAGTAGCGATCGAGCATGACATCGCCGACCACCAGCACGCGCGCCCTGGATGTATCGGGTGCTCTCAGAGCTTCCTGCCGATCGGGTAGTACGCGATGCCCTGCGCCTTGAGCGCCGAAGGATCGTAAAGGTTGCGGCCATCGAAGATGGCCGGCGACTTGAGCTTCGCCTTGAGCGCCGCGAAGTCCGGGCTGCGGAACTCCTGCCACTCGGTGACGATGGCGAGCACGTCGGCACCTTGCAGCGCGTCGTCCGCGCTGTCGACGACGGCAACATTCTTTTTGTTCGAGAATAATTTTCTTGCCTCCTCGCGTGCCGCCGGGTCATAGGCTCGCACCGAGGCGCCCTCGCGGAGCAGGTCGTCGATCAGCGCCACGCTCGGCGCCTCGCGCATGTCGTCGGTGTTCGCCTTGAAGGCGAGCCCCCAGAGCGCGATGGTCTTGCCCTTCACGTTGCCGCCGAAATGCTTCCTGATCTTCTCCGCGAGCACGTGCTTCTGCGCTTCGTTCACTTCCTCCACCGCGTGCAGCAGGCGCAGCGGCTTGCCCGCTTCCTGCGCGCTGCGCTGCAGCGCCTTGACGTCCTTCGGGAAGCACGAGCCGCCGAAACCGGCGCCGGCGTAGAGGAACTGGTAGCCGATGCGCGGATCGGAGCCGATGCCGCGCCGCACCTCCTCGATGTCGGCGCCGATCGTCTCGGCGAGATTGGCGAGCTCGTTCATGAACGAGATGCGCGCGGCAAGCATCGAGTTCGCGGCGTACTTGGTGAGCTCGGCCGAGCGCACGCCCATGACGATGATCCGCTCCCGGTTGCGCTGGAAGGGCGCGTACAGCTGCCGCAGCAGGGCGATGGCGCGGGGGTCGTCGGAGCCGACCACGATGCGGTCCGGGCGCATGAAGTCCTCGACCGCCGCGCCCTCCTTGAGGAACTCGGGGTTGGAGACCACGCTGAAGTCGCTGCCGCGGCCGCGCTTCTTCTGCTCCTCGATGATCGCGTGCTTGACCTTGTCGGCGGTGCCGACCGGCACCGTCGACTTGGTGACCACCACCTTGTAGCCCTCCATCAGGCGGCCGACCGAGCGCGCCGCGGCGATGACGTGCTGCATGTCGGCCGAGCCGTCCTCGGAAGGCGGCGTGCCCACGGCGATGACCTGGATCTCGCCGTGCGCGACGCTCGCCGCGACGTCGGTCGAGAACATGAGGCGGCCCGCCTGCTCGTTGCGCTTGACGATCGGCTCGAGCCCCGGCTCGAAAATCGGGATTTCGCCGGCGTTGAGGCGCGCGATCTTTTTCTCGTCGAGATCGAGGCAGAACACCGTGTTGCCCGCGTCCGCGAGGCAGGCGCCCGTGACCAGGCCCACGTATCCCGTTCCAATGACAGTGACTTTCATGCCGAGCACTCTGTGCGAGTCATGGTGTCAGCTCGAACTCCTCGGTTCGCCGCGGCGGATAGGTTTCCCACCCGCCGCAGGCGGGACAGCGCCAGTAGAACTGCCGTGCCTTGAAGCCGCAGGCCTCGCAGCGGTAGCGCGCGAGGCGCCGCGTGTGGCCGTGCACCAGGCTGCGCACCAGCTCGAGGTCGCGCCGCTGGCCCGGCGCGCCGGCGCCGACGATCTGCGCCTCGAGCAGGCGGTCGAGACCGAGCAGGGTCGGGTTGCGCCGCAGCTCGTCGCGCACCAGCTTGTAGGCCTCATCCGCGCCCTTCGCTTCCAGCGTCAGCTGGAACACGGTGTCGAGCAGGTCGAGCGACGGATAGCGCTCCAGGTAGCCGGCGAGCAGGCGCACGCCTTCGTCGGCGCGACCGGTCTCGCGGTGCGTCTCCGCCAGCCGCTGCGCCGCAAGCGCGAGGTAGGCAGGATCCTGGGATTCGATGCGCTTCCACTGCTCGATCGCCTTCTCCGCGTTGCCGCCCGCTTTCTCCAGGTCGCCCAGCTGCAGGCTGGCGCGCACGCATTTGCGGTTCTCGTCGAGCGCCTTTTCGAGATCGCGCCGCGCCGTCTCGGGCTGCGCCGCGGCTTGCGCGGCGGCCAGCTCGCAATGGTACTGCGCCATCTGCCGCGGCCCGGCGCCGTCCGGACCGATCTCGCGCGCCATCGCCAGCGCCCTCGTCCAGTCCTTTTCCAGCTCGTAGATTTCAAGCAGATGACGGCGCGCCGCGCCCGCGTGGCGGGTCGGCTCGAGCTTCTTGAACGCCTCCTCGGCGCGGTCGAGGATGCCGGCCTTGAGGTAGTCCTGGCCGAGCTCGAGCAGCGCGGTCAGCTTCTGCTCATCGCCGAGGCCGGGGCGC
>DATNCP010000003.1:0-3070 GCA_035607175.1 Burkholderiales bacterium | reverse complement strand
CAGCCGATACTCGACCGGATCCTCGACGGTGATGATCTTGCGGTCGGGAGTGTTGAGCTCGGCGAGCGCCGCGTAGAGCGTGGTCGTCTTGCCACTTCCCGTCGGGCCGGTGACGAGGATCATGCCGGCGCTGCGGCGGATGATCTCGCTGAAGCGCTCGCGGATGTCGTCGGGGATACCCAGGCGATCAAGCGACTGCACTGTCGCCTTGCGGTTGAGAAGCCGCAGCACCACTGTCTCGCCGTACTGGCAGGGCATGGTCGACATCCGCACGTCGATCTTCTGTTCGCGCACGCTGATCATCAGCCGGCCGTCCTGCGGCAACCGCTTTTCCGAGATGTCTAGTCCGGCCATCAGCTTGAGGCGCAACGCGAGCGCGGGGGCAATCTTCGAATCGCCCTGCGTCTGCGGCATGAGCGCGCCGTCGATGCGGAAGCGGATCTGCAGCCGGTTTTCCAGCGGCTCGATGTGCACGTCGGAGGCGTTCACCTGCACGGCGTCCTCGAAGACCGACTGCAGCATCTTCACCACGGGCGCCTCTTCCGCGCCGAGGTTGGCGCCGAGCGCGCCGAAATCGATGTAGCTGTCGCCGAGGTCGCGCTCGAGCTCCTTCGCGAGGCCGCTGATCTGCTCGGTGCGGCGGTAGACCCGGTCGATCGTCTGCAGCAGCAGCGGCTCGCTCACCACCGCCGCCTCGACGTCGCGCTTCAGGAGCCGGGCGATCTCGTCGAAGGCGAACAGGTCGGTCGGGTCGGCCATGCCGACGAGGTAGGTCGAGCGCTTGTCCTCGAGCACCACGGCGCGGAAGCGCCGCGCCTGCGCCTCGGGAAGGCGACGCACCAGGTCGTTGTTGAAGTTGTAGAACTTGAGGTTGACGTAGGGGACGTTGAGCTGCCGAGACATCGCCTCGCAGATCTGGTCGTCGTTGGTATACCCCTGCTCGACCAGCACGCGGCCGAGGCGGCGGCCGGTCTTCTTCTGCTGCTCGAGCGCGATGCGGAGCTGCTCTTGCGAGATGATCTTCTGGGCGATGAGCAGGTCGCCCAGGCGGATTTTTTCGGGGCGTCCCATCGAATCCCTCCCTGTTGCGCGGCTATTTGACCATGACGATGTCGGGCGCGCTTTCGGCGGCGCGCGCTGTAAACGTCAGATCGGGAAAGCGATCGCGGAAAAAAATTAGGGGCAGGGCCCTTGCGGGCACTGCCCCTGAGCGATCCGTCGGAAAGAGGAGGAGGAGGAACCGACGAATCTGCTGCAACGCACAAATCATAGTTCTTTTACCCGATGGTTAGAATACAATGGATTCGTAAAACACTTTTGCATATTGTGCAAAGATGGCTGACTCCTCCCTACAGCAAATGGCGGTTTTCGCCCGGGTAGTCGGCGCCGGCAGCCTGTCTTCTGCGGCTCGCGAGCTCGGCCTTTCGCCGGCCCTCGTCAGCCGAAATCTCGCCGCACTCGAAGCCCGCCTCGGCGTGAGGCTGGTCAATCGCACCACGCGCAGCCTTCATCTCACCGACGAAGGCGCCAGCTACTACGAAGCCTGCGCGCGCCTGCTGGCTGAGATCGACGAAGCCGACGCTGCGGTCGCAGCCGGCCGCGTCGAGCCGCAGGGCGTGCTGCGCGTTGCGCTGCCGGCTTCGTTCGGCCATCTGCACGTCGCGCCGCGCATTCCGGAGTTTGCCGCGCGCTATCCGAAGGTGCGGCTCGCGCTCAGCCTCTCCGACCGCAGCGTGAACGTGATCGAAGAGGGCTTCGACATCGCGGTGCGCATCGCCGAGCTGGAGGATTCCTCGCTCGCCGCGCGCCGCCTCGCGCCGAACCGGCGCGTGGTCTGCGCGAGCCCGCAGTATCTCGAGCGGCACGGCACGCCGCGCTTGCCCGAGGACCTCGCGCAGCACAACGTGCTCACCACCAGCGACTTCAACATGACCTGGGACTTCAAGGATCCGCGCGGCAAGCCCGGCGCGGTGCGCGTCTCCGGGCGCTATGCCTGCGACAACTGGGAAGTGCTGCGCGAGTGGGCGCTGGCGGGCCTCGGCATAGCCCTCAAGTCGACCTGGGATGTGTACCGGCATCTGCAGGATGGATCACTGGTCGCTCTCTTTCCGGGCTTCAGCTTTCACACCGACGTGGCAATCTACGCCGTGTACCCGCACCGGCGGCATCTCCCCGCGAAGACGAGGGTCTTCATCGAGTTCCTCGCCGCGTCCTTCGGCCCGGAGCCGTTTTGGGACCGCGCCGCGGCGCGCGGCGCGAAGCCGCGAATCAAAGGCCGTCCGGCGGATCAAACCCCTTAGCGTGATAGATTGCCCCGAGGTCCGATGAACGCTCCCGCCGACCGCGCCGTCCTCGCTGCCGCCTCGCTCGACGACAAGTACACCCTCGAGCGCGGGCGCGTGTTCATGACCGGCACGCAGGCGCTGATCCGGCTGATGATGCTGCAGCGCGAGCGCGACCTGCGCGCCGGCCGCAACACCGCCGGTTTCGTCTCGGGCTACCGCGGCTCGCCGCTCGGCGGCCTCGATCAGGCGCTGTGGCGCGCGCAGCAGCACCTGCAGAGCCATCACATCAAGTTCCAGCCGGGCGTGAACGAGGATCTCGCCGCCACGGCAGTCTGGGGCACGCAGCAGGTCGGCATGTTCCCGGGCGCGAACTACGACGGCGTGTACTCCATGTGGTACGGCAAGGGCCCCGGGGTCGATCGCTGCGGCGACGTCTTCAAGCACGCCAACGCGGCGGGCACTTCGCCGCTCGGCGGCGTGCTCGCGCTCGCGGGAGACGACCACGCCGCGAAATCCTCGACGCTGCCGCACCAGTCGGAGCACATCTTCAAGGCCTGCCTGATCCCGCATCTCAACCCGGCGAGCGTGCAGGACTACCTCGACCTCGGCCTGCACGGCTTCGCGATGAGCCGCTTCTCCGGCTGCTGGATCGCGTTCAAGTGCGTGACCGACGTTGTGGAATCCGGCGCCTCTGTGGTCGTTGATGTGGAAAGAGTAAAAACAATCATTCCGGAAGACTTCGTCCTGCCGCCGGGCGGCCTCAACATCCGCTGGCCCGACGCGAT
>DATNCP010000181.1:0-15044 GCA_035607175.1 Burkholderiales bacterium | reverse complement strand
GATTCCGACAACCTGAAGAAGGTCAACGACAGCTACGGCCACGACGCCGGCAACCGCCTGCTGCGCCACCTCGCGATCGCGATGCAGGCCGAGCTGCGCTTCACCGACGTCGCCGCCCGCTACGGCGGCGACGAGTTCATCATCCTGCTGCCCGAGACGCCGGCGAAGGGCGCGATGGAGGTCGCCGAGCGCATCCGCACGCGCGTCGCCGAGACGCCGCTCGAGCTCGACCACCGGCGCATCGTCTCCAGCGTCAGCATCGGCATCTCCTGCTACCCGGAGGACGGCCGCACGCTCGACTCGCTCGCGGCGCATGCCGACCGCGCGCTCTACGCGGCGAAGCAGGACGGACGCAACCGCAGCGTCCGCTTCCGCACTGCAGCCTAGCTAGAGCTTCAGCTCCCAGAACTCGCTCACCGCCTTCGGGCCGAAGGTGTCGTGGGTCTCGGTTTTCTTCAGCTTCCTGAACCCCGTCCCGGCATAGATCGCGCGCGCCGCGGCGAGGTGCGAGTGCGTCCAGAGCACCAGCTTGCGGTAACCCTTCTCGCGCGAGAACGCGATGCACTCCTCGACCAGGCGCCGGCCGAGCCCGGTGCCGCGCGCCGATGGCTCAACGAGCAGCAGTCGCAGTCTCGCCTCGCCCTTGTCGTTCACCACGAAGACGCAACCGACCCTCTCGCCGTTGCGCTCCGCGATCCAGCAGCGCTCGCGCTTCGCATCGAAGTTCTCGAGGAAGTCCTTGACGATACCCGCGACCAGCGCCTCGAAGCCCGCGCCCCAGCCGTCCTGCTCGTAGTAGAGCACCGCGTGGCGCTCCGTCACCCAGCCCATGTCGCCCGGCCGGTGCTCGCGCAGCACGATCTCCGCCGGCGCGTGGTCGCTGCTCAGCAACGACTCGACCGTCTGCATCGCCGAGACCAGCTTGCCTCGCTGCTCGGTCTTCAGCGGCGCCAGCATCTGCGCCATCTCGTCGCGCGAGCGCGAGTCGATCAGGGTGAACGCCTTGCGGCCCTTCTCGGTGAGCGTGAGGTGCTGCTGCCGCGCGTCGTGGGCCGCGCGCTTCGCCAGCAGCAGGCCGCGGCGCCGCAGGCTCTGCAGCAGCCGGCTGAGGTAGCCGAGGTCAAGCGCGAGCTCGCGGCCGATCGCCGTGGCGGTGCTCTGCCCGTCGCGGCCGAGCGCGTAGATGACTCGCGCCTCCGGCAGGCTGTACGGCGAGCCGACCATGCCGGGCTTGAGCACGCCGATGCGGCGCGTGTAGAAGCGGTTGAAGCCGCGCACCGCCTCGATACTTGCTTTTGTCAAGTATGTCATGATCGCAGGATGAACCTGTTCGACCTGGAAGGCAAGGCGGCGCTGGTCACCGGCGGCAACGGCGGCATCGGCCTGGGAATGGCGAAAGCGCTGGCCGGGGCCGGCGCGCGGGTGGCGATCGCCGGGCGCGACAAGGCGAAGAACGCCGAGGCGCTGAAGGTGCTCGGCGACGGCGCGGTTGCCTTGATTGTTGATTTGAAAAATGAAAAATCCTGCCGGGCGGCGGTCGACGAAGCGGCGCAGAAGCTCGGCCGGCTCGACATCCTGGTCAACAACGCCGGCATCAATATCCGCAAGCCGCCGCAGGAGCTGTCGCTCGCCGACTGGCACGAGGTGATGGACACCAACCTCACCAGCGCCTTCATCGCCTCGCAGGCCGCCTACCTGCACCTCAAGCGCGCCGGCGGCGGCAAGATCGTCAACATCGGCTCGATGATGTCGATCTTCGGCGCGGCCTACCTCGCGCCCTATGCCGCGAGCAAGGCCGGCATCGTCCAGCTCACGAAAGCCCTCGCCAGCGCCTGGGCGAAGGACGACATCCAGGTCAACGCGGTGCTGCCGGGCTGGATCGACACCAACCTGACCCGCAAGGCGCGCGTCGAGCTGAAGGGCCTGGATGAGCGCGTGCTCTCGAGGACGCCGGCCGGCCGCTGGGGCATTCCCGACGATCTGGGCGGCATCGCCGTGTTTCTCGCTTCAGCGGCTTCCGATTTCGTGACCGGAACGGCGATTCCCGTCGACGGCGGCTATTCGTCGCAGGGCTAGAGCGTCGTCTCGAGGAAGAAGTAGATGTAGTTCGAGCCGCCGTCGACGTAGCCGTAGTTGCGCGACCAGCCGAACATGCCCGAGCGGTGCGAAACGCCGACGCCGACCCAGGTATCGCGCAGCCGCGGCGTCGGGATGAGGTCGCTCAGGCGCACATCGATGGTCGGGTCGAGGTAGTTGACCAGCTTCCAGGAATGCAGCCCGCTCTTCTCCTGGTCGCGCGCTTCCATGGTCGAGATCTGCTCGACGTAGGAAAGCCCGGCGCCGATGCCGAAGCGCGTGCGCACCCAGCGGTCCCAGAAGAAACCCCAGTAGTAGGCCTTGAAGTACGCCTTGTACTCCCAGAAATCGCCCTGGTTGCCGCGCTCGAGGTGGCGCTGCACGCCGAGGAAGCCCGCGATCTCGACCCGCTTGCCGTTGGGCTCGCGGATCAGCGTACGGCCGACGTCGATGCCCCAGATGTCGGTCGCGTCCACCGTGTGCGTCGTGGTGCACGTTCCCTGCACGGTCTTCTTCAGGTCGCAATCGCTCGAAGCGCCCCAGAGCGCGCGCACGATGAGCGGCTTGGACTCGGGTTCCCAGCGCCGGATGTTCGGAGAGAAGTCGTAGAGGATGCCGAGGGTCGCCGCGTTCTCGGTGCGCTGATCAACGAGCGCGCTCGAGGCGATGGCGTCCGAGTGGCGGATCGAGCTCAGCCCGCCGATCACGTGCCAGCCGCCCGCGAGGTAGTAGTCCGCGGTCAGGCCGAGCTCGACGTCGGTGCCGGCTCCCGCGTCGTAGTAGTAGCGGTTGAGCGTCGCGTTGCGGTAGGCGAGGGAGGCGTGCGGCCGCACCTCGAGCTTGCCGCGCCGCCAGCCGTTGCCCCAGGCGCCGAGCCGCGCTTCGCTACCCCCGGAAGTATGGCTCGCGTCGCGACGCAACTCGACGTAGGGCGCGCCCCAGGCGGTGCGCAGGCGCGCCGAGACACCGAGGTCGAATCCCGGCTCGCGCACCGGCTGGTCTTCGAGCCCGTACGGAATGCGGTCCTTGTTGTAGCCGTCGAAGCGCTCGGCGACGAAAGCATCGAAGCGCCAGGTGTTCACCTCGGCCTTCAAGCCCGCGCGGGTGCCATGCAGGTAGGCGTAGTCGCCTTCGTAGAGGTAGATCGGATCGAGGCTGCGCGGCGTTTTCGCGCCGCGGTAGGGCGAGCTCTGCTCGCGCCAGGTGTAGCCGACGGCGGCGCCGCCAGGCGCGAGCATGTCGACGTACGGGTCGTTCTGCGCCGCGGCCGCCCCGGCCGCGAGGGCGAGCGCTAGCGCAAGCGCAAGTCGAGCGCCGGGCCCTTGGGAACGATCTGCGTGGGGTTGACCTGCTTCTGGCTGCGGTAATAGTGCGACTTGATCTCGGCGAGATCGACGGTGCGCGCCACCCCGGGCAACGCGTAGAACCTTCTCGTATAGCGCCATAGTCTCGGATAGTCCACCAGCCGCCGCAGGTTGCATTTGAAGTGCGAGTAGTAGACGGCGTCGAAGCGTACCAGCGTGGTGAAAAGCCGCACATCGGCCTCGGTCAGTTTCGCGCCGCACAGCCAGCGGCGCTTCGCCAGCCGCTTCTCCAGCCAGTCGAGGGTGGCGAACAGCTCCGTCACCGCCGCCTCGTACTTGTCCTGTGCGGTGGAGAAGCCCGCGCGGTAGACGCCGTTGTTGACCGTTTGATAGACGCGCTCGTTGACCGCGTCGATCTCTTTCCGCAGCTTCGCCGGGTAGAGGTCCGAGCCCATCATGCGAATGATCTCGGAGGATTCGTTGTTGACGATGCGCTGCGTTTTCTCGTCCCAGAGCGCCGGCACGCTGACCCGGCCGGTGTAGTCGGGCTTCGCTTTCGCGTAGAGCTGGTGCAGGTAGCGGATGCCGGCGCTGCCCTCCTCGAACTCCCAGCCGTTCTCGGCCATGTAGGGATCGGCGTTGAACACCGGCACCACCTTCTCCAGCCGCGCGAAGGCGCGCATGATCAGCGTGCGGTGCGCCCAGGGGCAGGCGCGCGAGACGTAGAGCCGGTAGCGGCCGGGCTCGGCATCGGCGAGCGACACCGAGTCGCGGAAGGCGGTATCGGGCCGCACGAACGCGCCGCCTGTAGACTTGAAGTCGCGCGGAATATCCCGCCAAACCCCCTGGACCATCATTCCCATGGACAGACATCTTAGTTTGATTCTGCTTCTCGCAATGCCTCTGGTTCACGCCGCCGACGACGAGCTCGGCATGGCGGCGCAACTCGGTCCGAAGAGCTGGGCGAGCTGCGCGCGTTTCCTGTCGCAGCCGCAGGCAAAGGCCTACGAGCTGTCGCAGCTGCGCTCGCCGACCATGCCGCTCTCGCCCTTTGCCGGCCCGTACCAGATGCGGCCGAAGCCGACCTCGGCGATCCCCGGCACTACGCACGGCTTCAACTCCGAGACCTTCAACGAGAACGCCGAGCCCGGCCAGCAAGGCACGCAGATCGACGCGCTCGGCCACTTCGCGGTGGCGAAGCAACCATGGGACGGCAAGCCGCCGCTACCGACCGACTTCGTGTACTACGGCGGGCTGCCGCAGAGCGAGGTGAAGCCGACGCCGGACTCGCCGCTGCTCAAGCTCGGCATCGAGAAGATCCCGCCGCTCATCACCAGCGCGGTGCTGCTCGACGCGCGGGCGCTGGTCGGCGGCGGCACCTCGATGAGCGCGGGCATGCTCGTCTCCGCCAAGGACATCCAGGCGATGCTGAAAGCGCAGGGCCTCGAGAAGCGCGGCATCCGCGCGGGCGACATCGTCTACGTGCACACCGGATGGGGCGAGCGCTGGCAGGACCCGGACAAGGACAAGACCTACTACGCGATGGCGCCCGGCCTCTCGTACGACGCGGCGCGCTATCTCGCCGGACGCAAGATCGTCGCCATCGGCCTCGATGCGCCGTTCATCGACACCGTCCCCGAGGGCATGCTCGCCGGCAAGGCGCCGCCCGCCGCCGGCACGCCGCCCGGGCTGCCGTTCGCGGTGCACCACCACCTGCTCACCCAGGCCGGCGTGCACCTGATCGAGAACGCCAAGCTCGACGAGATGACGCGCGACAAGGTCTGGCTGTCCTGCACCATCGTCCTGCCCCTGCGGGAAAAAGGCGCCGCAGGGTCCGCCATCCGACCGGTCGCTATAGGAGTTGCAGGAAGATGAGGACCAGGCCGATCACCGAGACGAGCCACGCGGCGGTGCGCAGGTAAGGAATGCCGGCGAGGTAGATCACCGCGTAGGCCAGCCGCGCCCACAGGAAAAGCTGCGCACCCAGCAGGGTCGTGCCGTTTGTTTTCTGGGAAACAACGGCAACAAGAACGAGAGCAGCGAACAGCACCAGGTTCTCGAGCATGTTGCGGTGCGCTCGTTGCGCGCGCCCCGCCCAGCCCATCAACGCCGGCAGGCCTTCGCGATTGCCGAACAGCGGCATCGGTCCGTACTGTGAAGCGGCGCCCGTCGCAGCGACGAGCATCTGGGCGAGCGTGAGGATCACGGCCCAGGCAAGCAGCATCAATTCCGGTTTCATGGTTTTCCCCTCCCCTATGAGAGGAGACCATTGTCACCGATCTTCGACAGGAGTCGCCAGCTAACGCTGCCAGGCGGCGCGGCGGAATTTCTTGCGGCGCGACGGGATATCCAGGGCGCGGCCGGCGAATTCGTGCAGCTTCTCGCGGATCGGCGTGCGCAGCTCGGCCGGCAGGCCGCCCATCACGTCTTCGAATCGCGCAACGACGTCCCGCGATGCGGCCGGGCCGTCGTGGAAGAAGCCTCGCTGGCGGTCCCAGACCAGGGCGCAATCGCTCGTGTCGACCCCGTAGCAGAGCTGGAACAGGGTCATCTCTCCCCCGGCCTCCCAGACGAAGAGGTCGAAGAAGTCGTCGTGGAACCAGCGGCGCTTCGCTGGCGGGTCGTCCGTGACGCCGATGATTTCTTTAAGCAAGCATTTCCCTGTCGTCGTTTGACCGATCCCCCGTCGCCGGGTTCACCGCCAATCGTCGCCGAAAATTGAGATTAAACGGAAGCGCGCGCAACCGGTCAACAGTAGACCGAGTGGACCGTTTATGGAAGGTAACGTCAGGCGACCGAGTCGTGACAAAAACGGACCGCCACCCCGGACATTTATTTGCCGTCAACAGCTGGAGGTTACGCGTGATGACCGAAGCCCTTGCGAAACAACCCAAAGCCAGCGGCGAGCACCCGATGACCAGCGGCGAGCGACATTCCGCGCTGCTGCAGTCACTGACCGATTTCACCAAGGAGCACCGCGCCGCGCGCTGGAGCGGAACGCTGGCCGAGTTCCTGCAGAAGATTTTTCCCGCCGATGCGCGCAGCATCGGGCGCAACAGCCACCAATACATGTGGGACATGATGCGCGCCCAGGGCTCGCTCTTCGAGAGCGAGCTGTTCGGCATCGACGGCACGATCGAGCGCGTCCGCGACTACTTCAAGGCGGCCGCCGCCGGCTCGGAGGTCGGGCGGCGCCTGCTGCTGCTGCTCGGGCCGCCCTCGGGCGGCAAATCGAGCATGGTGATCCTGCTCAAGCGCGGCCTCGAGGCCTATAGCCGCACCGAGGCCGGCGCGCTCTACGGCATCCAGGGCTGCCCGGTGCACGAATCGCCGCTGCACCTCGTGCCGGCGACGCTGCGCGGCCAGTTCCGCGACTCCTATGGGGTCGACCTCTCGGGCGAGCTCTGCCCGCACTGCGAGCAGCGCCTCAGCGACGAGTTCGGCGGCGACTTCATGCAGGTGCCGGTGCAGCGCATCTTCATCTCCGAGGCCGGCCGCGCCGGCGTCGGCACCTATGCGCCGCACGACCCGACCACGGCGGACATCGCCGACCTGGTCGGCTCGGTCGACCTCTCCAAGGTCGCGCAATTCGGCGACGAGGGCGACCCGCGAGCCTGGTCGTGGTCGGGTTCGGTGTTCGCCGCCAGCCGCGGCATGCTGGAGATGATCGAGATCCTGAAGGTGAAGCGCGAATTCCTCTACCTGCTGTTGACGCTGACGCAGGAGAAGAACGTCAAGGTGTCGCGCTTCCCGCTCATCCACCTGGACGAGACCATCATCGCCCACACCAACCTCGCCGAGTTCCGCAAGTTCCTGCAGGAGGCGGAGAACGAGGCGTTGCTCGACCGGATGGTGATCATCCAGGTGCCCTACACCCTCTCCTACAAGGAAGAGGCGCGCATCTACCGCAAGCTCTGCTCCTCGACGCAGGCGTTTCGCGAAGTGCACCTCGACCCGCACGCGCTGCACGTCGCGGCGGCGTTCTCGGTGCTGACGCGCCTCGCCGAAGGCGACGAGCGCGAGTCCGAGCATTCGAAGAAAGTGCGCCTCTACGCCGGCGACGACGTCGAGGGCGTGGCGCAGTCGGAGATGGAGAAGATCAAGGCGAAGAATCCCGACGAAGGCCTGTCGGGCATCTCGCCGCGCTTCGTCATCAACGCGCTCTCCAACGCCATCATCCAGTCGAGCGCCAAGAGCCTCACCGCCATGGAGGTGCTGATCGCCCTCAAGGACGCGATCGAGAGCGACATGCGCATCGACGGCAAGAAGAAGCGCAAGTGGGTCGACTTCCTGGTGGCGGTGCGCAAGGAGTTCTACAACCGCTGGGTCAAGGAGGACGTGCACAAGGCGCTCTTTGTCTCCTTCGAGGCCGAGGCGCAGCAGCTGCTCGACAAGTACCTCGACGAGGTCGAGGCGACGCTCGACAACCGCACGCTGCGCGACCCGATCACCAGCGAGGAGCGCAAGCCCGACGAGCGCTTCCTCAGGAACGTCGAGGAGAAGATCCGCATTTCCGAGTCGGGCAAGGGCTCCTTCCGCCAGGAAGTGGTGAGGAAGGCGATGGGCGCCTTCAAGCGCGGCGAGAAGTTCACGCTGGATTCCCACGCGCCGCTGCACGACGCGGTCGAGCAATACCTCTTCGAGCAGCGCCGCGACGTGCTGCGCCTGGTGAGCTCGACCTCGCGCCCGGACGACGAGACGCGGCAGAAGATCTCGGTGGTGGAGAAGCGCCTGGTCGACGAGTACGGCTACGACTCGCACAGCGCCCGCGAGGCCCTCAACTACGTGACCACGCTGCTGGCGCAAGAGTGACCGTCCGCGTTGCCGCAGAAACACCCTGGTACGACCTCTTCTCGCGAGGCGCCCGGGACTGGCTGCGGCACAACCATAAGGTTCGCGAGGCGGTGAAGGGCGGACTGCCGGAGCTGCTGGCCGGCGCCGACCTGATGACCGGCCCGAGCAACCGGACGGTGATGGTGCCGGTCAAGTTCCTCGAGCACGCGCGCCTGCGCCTCGCCGACGCCTCGGTCAGCCAGGGCGCCGGCCAGGGGCGCGGCGAGCCCGGCCAGGTGCTGCAGCCCGGCCGCGAGCCCGGTGCCGATGCGCGCCAGGGCGGCACCGGGGAGGGCGAAATCCGCTTCGTGGTCGAGCTCAAGGTGGACGAGATCGTCGACTGGCTGTGGGAAGAGCTGAAGCTCCCCGAGCTCAAGCCGCGGCGCTCGGCGACGATGGACGAGCCCGACTACGTGCGCGAGGGCTGGAACAAGCGCGGCGCCCGCTCCCGTCTCGATCGCCGAAGGACCATCAAGGAAGCCATCAAGCGTAGAAGCGTTCAGGACAATGCCGTCGCCATCATCGACGACGATCTGCGCTTCCGCCAGCTGGTGAAGCGCGCCAGCCCGGCGATGAACGCGGCGGTGATCTTCGCCCTCGACGTCTCGGGCAGCATGGACGACGCCCAGCGGCGCCTCGCGAAGCAGTTCTTCTTCTTCGCCCTGCAGGGCATCCGGCGCCAGTACGCCAAGGTCGAGACGGTGTTCCTCGCCCACGCCGCGGAAGCCTGGGAATTCGAGGAGAGCCAGTTCTTCCAGGCCTCCTCCAGCGGCGGCACGGTCACCTCGAGCGTCGCGCGCCTGGCGCTCGACACGATGGCGACGCGCTACGACCCGAGCCGCACCAACGTGTACTTTTTCTACGCCTCCGACGGCGAGAACGCCGCCGAGGACCGCGACCCGGCGCGCGCCCTGCTGGGCGACATCGCCACGCAGGTGAACTATGCCGGCTACGTCGAGACCGGCGGTATCGCCACCTTCCGGCCGCGCGAGACGCAGCTCGCCGAGCTCTTCGCCGAGCTCAAGGCCGGCGGCGCCCCGGTCGGCACCTGCCACCTCGGCTCGCAGGACGACGTCTGGCGCGCGATCCGGGAGTTCTTCGCCCAGGAGCAGAACCATGGTGAATGAGCTCGAGCAGCACGCCAACCGCATCGAGGCGCTGGGGCGCAGCCTCGGCCTCGACTACTACCCGGTGGATTTCGAGGTGGCGCCCGGCAGCCTGATGACCGAGATCGCCGTGTACGGCCTGCCGGTGCGCATGCCGCACTGGTCCTTCGGCGTGCGCTACATCCACCAGCTGGTGCGCCAGAGCATGGGCAACTCGAAGATCTTCGAGGTGATGTTCCCGGGCGATCCGGCGCGCGCCTTCCTGATGGACACCAACTCGCCGGCCGAGAACTCGCTCGTCGTCGCGCACGTCCTCGGCCACGCCGATTTCGCCAAGAACAATTCGCTCTTCGCCCGTTTCCACGCCATGCAGGGCGGCAACATCGTCGAGCAGGCGGCCGCGCACGCGCACCGCATCCAGCTCGCGATCGAGAAAGTCGGCATGGAGCGCGTCGAAGGCATCCTCGACGCCGCGCTCGCGCTGGAATCGCACATCGACGTCGACGGCGAGCTGCACCGCTCGCGCTACCCGGAGTTCGTGGCCGAAAAGCCGGCCCGGGAACAAAGCGGTTTCCAGAAGCGCTTCCAATCGCTGCCCGGCGAGTCGCGGCCCGAGTCCCTGCCGGGAGGGCCACAGTTCGGTCCGCTTCGCGCCCGCGTCCCGCCGCACCCGGAATACGACCTGCTCTGGTTCATCGCCACCTACGCGCCCGAGCTCGAGCAGTGGGAGCGCGACATCTTCCTCGCGGTGCGCGCCGAGTCGCTTTACTTCTATCCCGTGTTCGCCTGCCAGATCATGAACGAGGGCTGGGCGTCCTACTGGCACGCGCGCCTGATGCGCGAAGCCGACTTCCTGCCGCAGAGCCTGTACCTCTCGGCGATGAAGGCGCACTCCGACGTGGTGCGGCCGTACGCCAGCGACGGCGAGACCGCGCTGGCGGTCAACCCCTACCATCTCGGCTTCACGATCTGGGAAGACATCGTCGAGAAGCACGGCATCTCCAGGGCAATGGAAGTGCGGCGCGAAGAGGACGACTTCGGCTTCATCCGCAACTGGCTCGACCGCGAGCTCGCCGAGAAATCGGGCCTGTTCGTCTACGAGACCCATCCCGGCGACGAGATCCGCGTTGCCAGCCGGGACCTCGACGCGGTGCGGGAAGCGATCCTCGCGCCGAAATACAACTTCGGCGCGCCGCGCGTCGCCGTCGCCGAGGTGCTGAACGACGGCGGCCTGGTCCTCTCCCACGACACGGCGAGCGACGGCCGCGGCCTGGATGCGCGCCGCGCGAAGAAGGTGCTGGAGTACGTGCGCCGGGTCTGGCGCCGTCCGGTCCGGCTCCAGACGGTCAACGACCGTGCGGAGCCGGTGGAGCTGGCCGCCTAGAGAAGAATGACCAGCAGCAGGACGATGATGACGACCAGGAGCAGCTGCTCGTTCGAAACCGCCCCGCCCGCGGGCAGCGCGTCCAGCCTGCCGGCGAGCTGACTCACCTCGCCGTCGGTCATCGCGTCGACGCGCGCCGCCGCCTTCTCCGGCGGGATTCCCAACTTCTGCATCTCGTGCACCACTTCCGGGCGCTCGAGCATCGCCTTGACCTTGTCGCGCTCGCTCATCGCCTGCGGCGCCGGCTCGGTTGGAATCATGTCGGCGTAAGCGCGCGGCATCAGGATCGCCGCGGCGAGGCCCAGGACGGTCAACATGACGAACGTGCTCAGCACATCGAGGATTCGCTGCTTCATTGGGAAGTACTCCTTGGACTGGGAAAGGCAAGTTCAATATAGCCAAGGCGCCGGGGTTTTTATGCCGTTGCCGCCGCGAATTGCGGTAGTCGAATTGCTACACTTCGGCCGATGAAAGCCTACTTCCTCCAGTCGACCGAAACCGAGATGAAGCTCGAGCTGCGCGACGCGCAGCGTCCCGAGCCGAAACCGGGACAAATGCTCGTTCGCGTGCGCGCCGCGAGCCTGAACCGCGGCGAGCTGATCATCGGCCACGGCCTGACCAAGGCGGGCGCTCCCAAGCCGGCCGGCGCCGACGGCGCGGGCGAAGTCGAGGGGACGGGCAAGCGAGTCATGGGACGCCTGCCGGGATCCTTCGCCGAGTACGCGCTGATGGATGAGAGCGATGCCATCGCGGTGCCGGATAACGTCTCGTGGGAGGACGCGGCAGCGATTCCGCTCGCTTACCTCGTCGTCTACGACATGCTGGTGCAGCAGGGCGAGCTCAAGGCCGGCGAGTGGCTGCTCGTCACCGGGGTGTCCTCCGGCGTCGGCGTCGCGGCCCTTCAGGCGGCGAAGGCGCTCGGCGCCAAGGTGATCGGCACCTCGGGCTCTTCGGCCAAGTTGCAGAAGCTGAAAGCTCTCGGGCTCGACGTCGCGATCGAAACGCGCAAGCCGGATTTCGCGAAGAGGGTTTTGGAAGCGACCGGCGGGCAAGGCGTCAACCTGGTCGTGAACAACGTCGGCGGCACCGTCTTCGCGGAAACGATCCGGTGCCTGGCATACAAGGGCCGTCACGCGACCGTCGGCTACCTCGACGGCGTGCTCGAGGCGAAGCTCGATATCGAGGCGCTGCACTCCAAGCGCTTAAGGCTCTTCGGCGTCTCCAACAAGCTGCGGACCGCGGCGCAACGCGCGGAGACCGTGAAGGGCTTTACGAGGGATTTCCTGCCGCTGTTCGAGAGCGGCAAGCTGAAGCCGCTGATCGACAAGGTCTACGACTTCGAGGACCTGCCGGCGGCGAAGGCCCGCATGGAAGCGGACTCGCACGCCGGCAAGATCGTCGTCCGAATCTAATTCGGGGTCAGGGTAGCAATTCGCAACGCATGTGCTTGCGCGGGGAATTGTTACCCTGACCCCGAATTGCCTTACTGCGCCTTGATGCCCGCTTCCTTCACCACCTTGCCCCAGGTGTCGTACTCGCGCTTGATATAGCGCCCGAACTCGTCGGGCGTCATGGCAAGCGGCTCGACGCCGGTCTTCTCCATCTGGTCGATCACCTTCGGGCTGGCGAGCGCCTTGGCGATCTCGCGCGCGAGGCGGTCGACGATCTCCTTCGGCGTGCCGGCCGGCGCGAGGTAGCCGTACCAGTTGAGCGCTTCGTAGCCCGGGAAGCCCTGCTCGGCGACGGTCGGCACGTCCGCCATCAGCTTGGCCCGCTTCGAGCCGGTGGTGGCGATGGCGCGCGCCCTGCCCGACTTGATCTGCGAGATCGACGAGATCGGCGTGGCGAAGAACGAATCGACCTGGTTGCCGAGGAAGCCCTGCATCGCAGGGCCGCCGCCCTTGTAGGGCACGTGCACGATGTCGATGTGCGCCACGCCCTTGAGCAGCTCGCCGGCGAGGTGGCCGGCGCCGCCGATGCCCGAGGACGCGTAGGTCACGCCGGGCTTCTGCTTGGCGTACTTCACGTAGTCGCCGATGTTCTTCACCGGCAGCGCGGGCTGCACCACCAGCACGTTGGCGAACACCGCCGCCATGCTGATCGGCACCAGATCCTTCAGCGGATCGTAGGGGGTCTTCAGGATATGCGGGTTCACAGTCAGCGCGCCGACGTTGGCCAGCACGATGCTGTAGCCGTCGGGCGCCTGCTTCGCGACATAGTCGACGGCGATGTTGCCGCCGGCGCCGGCGCGGTTCTCGACCACCACGTTCTGGCCGAGCAGCTCGCCGAGCGCCGGAGCGACGATGCGCGCCGTGGTGTCGGTGCCGCCGCCCGGCTCGAAGCCGACGACGGTGGTGATGGCCTTCGCCGGCCATTGCGCAAACACGCTGGCGCTGAACGCCAGCCCGATGATGCAAGACAGTATCCTCATCCTCATCTCCCTCTGAATTGGGGCTTTCTCTTCTCCATGAACGCGCGCCGGCCTTCGGCATAGTCCTCGCTCGCGAAGCACTCCTTCACCCACGCGTCGCAGGCCGCCGCGTCATAGTCCTGCTTCGACACTTCGCGGATGATTCGCTTCGCGGCGCGAATCGTCAGCGGCGCATTCGCGGCGATATCATCACAGAATTTCTTTGTCAAAGATTGAAGTTCAGAAACGGGAACCACGTGGTGCACCAGGCCCATGCGGAGCGCCTCCGCGGCGTTGAACTGCCGGGCGGTGATCATGATCTCGCGCGCGAACGGCGCGCCCACCGTGTCGACGAGCTTCTTCATCGACGAGGCGCGGTAGCCGAGGCCCATCTTCGCCGCCGGGATGCCGAAGCGGGCGTCCTCGGCGGCGATGCGCAGGTCGCAGGTGTTGGCGATGTTGAGCCCGCCGCCCAGGCAGTAGCCGCGGATCATGGCGATCACGGGCTTCTCGCAGCCCGCGAGCTTCGCCTGCGCCGCCTCGCCGATCTCCTCGTAGCGCTTCACCGCCGCCTCGCTCGAGCGCTGCTGCTCGAATTGCGAGATGTCGGCGCCCGAGACGAAAGCCTTGTCGCCGGCGCCGGTCAGGACGACGACGCGCACCTCCGGGTCGGCCTCGAACTTCGCCAGCGCCGGCGGAATCGCCTGCCACATGTCGAGCGACATCGCGTTGCGGCGCTCGGGGTTGTTGAAGATCAGCCAGCCGACCGCGCCTTCGCGCTTCTCGATCAGCCGCTCCGTCATCAGACGGCACCCTTCGCTCGCAGCGCCTTGATTTCTTCCTTGCTGAAGCCGGCCTCCGCAAGGATCTCGTCGGTGTGCGCTCCCAGCTCCGGGGTCGCGGTCTTGATCTCGGCGGGGGTGCGCGAGAGCTTCACCGGCTGGTTGAGGATCCTGTAGCGGCCGATCTTCGGGTGCTCCACCTCGACCGAGGCCTGGAGGTGCTGCACCTGCGGGTCGGCGAAGACTTCGTCCATCCTGTAGATCGGACCGCAGGGCACGCCGATCTTGTTGAAGGTCTCGATCCACTCGGCGGAGGTCCTTTTCGCCAGCGCCTCGTTCAGCACGGCGTTGAGCGCGACGCGGTTCTTGGCGCGCTGCTCGTTGCTGCGGAAGCGCTCGTCGCCCGCCAGCTCCTCACGGCCGATGACCTGGCAGATGCGCTTCCACATGCCGTCGCCCGAGCCGGCGACGTTGATGTGGCCGTCCTTCGTCTTGTAGGCGGAGGTCGGCATGCTGGTGGGGTGGTCGTTGCCGACCTGCGGGGGAACTTCGTTCTTCATCACGTAGCGCGCGGCCTGGAAGTCGAGCAGGCCGATGCCGGCGTTGAGGAGCGAGCTCTGTACCCACTGCCCCTTGCCCGAGACTTCGCGCTCGAGCAGCGCGGTCATGATGCCGAGCGCCGCCCAGAGGCCCGCCGAGACGTCGGCGATCGCGGCGCCGGTGCGCACCGGCCCCTGGCCCGGCAGGCCGGTCACCGACATGAGGCCGCTCATGCCCTGCGCGATCTGGTCGAAGCCGGGACGGTCTCGGTACGGGCCGTCCTGGCCGAAGCCGGAAATGCTGGCGAGGATGATGCGCGGGTTCACCTTCGCCAGCGACTCGTAGTCGATGCCGAGGCGGAACTTCACGTCGGGACGGAAGTTCTCCACCACCACGTCGGCAGTCTTCACCAACCGCATGAAGGCGTCCTTGGCCTCGGGCAGCTTGAGGTTGAGCGTCATCGCCCGTTTGTTGCGGTGCAGGTTCTGCATGTCCGGCCCGTGGCGCGGGCCGCCCATGTTCTCGTTCGGATCGGTGCCGGGGGGCGACTCGATCTTGATCACGTCGGCGCCGAAGTCGGAGAATTGGCGCACGCAGCTCGGGCCGGCG
>DATNCP010000167.1:0-14162 GCA_035607175.1 Burkholderiales bacterium | reverse complement strand
CGCGCTGCCCTATCTCAGCGGCGAGCTGCGCCAGGGCAAGCTCGCTCTCGGCCATCGCACGCTGAGTCCCGGCGCGGCCGCTGCCTCGCCGACGCTGACCTTGCGCGAAGTGGATGCCGCCTTTGAACAGCTGAAAATCACGAAAGGCAGGGGATCGGCCAGCCAGCGCGCCGAGTTGCTCGATGCGCTGTTCGGCAAGGCCACCGCCGAGGAGCAGGACTTCCTCGTCCGCCTGATCGTCGGCGAGCTGCGCCAGGGCGCCCTCGAGGGCGTGATGCTCGAGGCGCTCGCCTCGGCGAGCGGCGTGCCCGCGGCGGTAGTCCGGCGCGCGGTCATGATCGGCGGTGGCATCGCGCCAGCCGCGCGCGCAGCGCTGACGCAGGGGCAGGCGGGCCTCGAGCGCTTTGCCATCCGGCCGATGCGGCCGATCCTGCCGATGCTCGCGCAGCCCGCGGCGAGCCCGGCAGCGGCAATCGCAGCGCTGGGCGAGGCGGCGTTCGAATGGAAGCTCGACGGTGCGCGGGTCCAGGTGCACAAGGCGGGCGATGAGGTTCGCGTCTTTACCCGGACGCTGAACGACGTCACGGCGGCAGTGCCGGAAGTGGTTGAGGCCGCCCGCAAGGCGGCGTCCGCCGAGTTGATCCTCGACGGCGAGGCGATCGCGCTGCGCGCCGATGGGCGACCGCACCCATTCCAGACCACCATGCGTCGCCTGGGACGCAAGGCCGACGACGCCGGCGTCCGCGAGACGCTGCCCCTGTCGGTCTTCTTTTTCGACTGCCTCTATCACGCGGAACCGCTCATCGATGTGCCGCTGCGCGAGCGCCGCCGCACGCTTCAGCAGGTCCTCGAGGCGAAATCGCTTACGCCCTGGCTGGTCACCGGGGACGCCGGAGCGGCCGAGGCCTTCTATCAGGACGCGCTGCGCCACGGTCATGAGGGCGTGGTGGCGAAAGCGCTCGATGCCCCTTACGAGGCAGGGCGGCGCGGCAGCGGCTGGCTGAAGATCAAGCGCGCCCATACCCTCGACCTGGTGGTCATTGCCGCGGAATGGGGCCATGGCCGGAGGAAGGGGAAGCTTTCCAACCTGCATCTCGCCGCGCGCGATCCCGCGGGCGGCTTCGTCATGCTCGGCAAGACCTTCAAGGGCATGACCGACGCGATGCTGGAATGGCAGACGCGCGAGCTCCTGGCGCGGGCGCTGACGCGCGACGAGTGGGTCGTTCACGTCCGGCCCGAGCTCGTGGTCGAAATCGAGTTCAGCGACATCCAGAAAAGCCCGCAATACCCGGCCGGGCTCGCCCTGCGCCTTGCGCGCGTCAAGCGCTACCGCGAGGACAAGCGGGCCGAGGACGCCGACACCGTCGAAGCCGTGCGCATCATCCACGAGCAGGGGACGTCCTGAGGACGCTCGACGACTGGCTCGAGTACATCGGGCGGCAGCACTCCCAGACCATCGCGATGGGCCTGGAGCGCGTCGTCTCCGTTCTGGACAGGATGAAGCTGAAGATCGCCCATCCCGTCATCACCGTCGGCGGCACCAACGGCAAGGGATCGACCTGCGCGATGCTCGAATCGATCCTGCGCTCGGCGGGCTATCGCACCGGCCTCTACAGCTCGCCGCACCTCGTCCGCTACAACGAGCGGGTGCTGGTCGCTGGGGCCGAAAGCGATGACGGGCCTCTCTGCGAGGCGTTTGCCGCCGTCGAAGCCGCGCGGGGCGACGTGCCGCTGACCTATTTCGAGTTCGGCACGCTTGCGGCGCTGTGGATTTTCCAGGAGATGAAAATCGAGGCCGCCGTGCTCGAAGTCGGGCTCGGCGGGCGTCTCGACGCGGTCAACGCCGTCGACGCCGATTGCGCGGTGCTGACGAGCATCGGCATCGACCACGTCGACTACCTCGGGCCGGACCGCGAGTCGATCGGCCGGGAGAAAGCCGGCATCTTCCGCGCCGGCCGGCCGGCGGTGATCGCCGAGCCCGAGCCGCCCCGATCAGTCCTCGAAGCGCCGGGCGAAAAGCTCTTCATCGGCCGGGATTTCTCGTACGCGGGCGACGGCACGCAGTGGAGCTACGCCGGCCCCAAGGGCAAGCGGGCAGGCCTTGCGTACCCCGCGCTGCGCGGCGTGATTCAGCTGCGAAACGCCGCCGCGGCGCTGTGCGCTCTCGACGCCCTCGAGTTGCCGATCGCGATGCAGGAGATCCGCGTCGGCCTCGCGAATGTCGCCCTCCCGGGACGGTTCCAGGTCCTCCCGGGCCGGCCGCAGGTGATTCTCGACGTGGCGCACAACCCGCAGGCGGCGCACACGCTCGCCGAAAATCTCGCCACCTCGGGGTTCGCGCCGGATACCTACGCGGTCTGCGGGATGCTGAAGGACAAGGACATCGCTGGCGTGCTGCGCGAGCTCGCGCCGCGCATCACGCGCTGGCATCTGGCGACGCTTCCCGGACCGCGCGGCGCGACCGCGGACGAGCTCGCGGCGCGACTGGAAAATGCGCCGGTGAAAAAATTCGCATCACCCGGCGCCGCGCTCGCCGCCGCGCTCGGAAGCGCGAACGAGAATGATAAGATCGTCGTGTTCGGTTCCTTTCTCACCGTCGGCGAAGTGATGGCATGGCTGAAGCACAAGACGTCGAGACGCTGAAACGCCGCGGCCGCAGGCGCCTGGTCGGCGCGGTCGCGCTCGTGCTTGCCGCGGTCATCGTCCTGCCGATGGTGTTTGACCCCGAGCCGAAGCGCGCCGACGTCGCGGTCAACGTGCGCATCCCGGGAGAGAACGAGACCAAGTTCGCGCCCAAGGTCGAGCCGAAGGCTCCGGAGCAGAAAATCGAGGCCAGGAAGGCGGAACCCGAAGCAAAGGCCGTCGAAACAAGGAAACCCGAGGCGAAAAAGCCCCCGCCCGTCGGAGAGTTCGCCGTCCAGGTCGGCGCCTTCGCCAATCCCGACAGCGCGATCGCCCGACTGTCCACCGCGGGCGTTCCCCACTACACGGAGCCGGCAGGCAGCCTGACGCGCGTGCTCGCCGGGCCATTCGCCAGTCGCGAGGCCGCCGAAAGGGCGCTGAAGCAATTGAGGAATATCGGCCTCACTTCCGGCAAGGTCGTCTCGAAAGCCGGATGAGCCTGCTCGACATCGCGATCATCGTCGTGGTGGTCGGGTCGATCGTCTGGGGTATCTGGCGCGGGCTGGTGCGCGAGGTAATGTCGCTCGCCGGCTGGGTGATCGCCTTCCTCGCCGCCAACGCGGTCGGCGCGCAGCTGGGCGAGATGCTGCCGGCTTCCGCGGGAAGTCCCGAGGTGCGCGTCCTGATCGGCTTCATCGTGGTGTTCGTCGTGACGGTCTCGGCGGCGACGCTGGCCGGCGTTCTGGTGTCAAAGATGTTCAAGGCGGCGGGACTGAGCAGCGTCGACCGTACGCTCGGTGGGGTCTTCGGCCTGGGGCGCGGGGTCGTGATCCTGCTCGCGGTGACGATCGCCGCCGGGATGACCGCGCTGCCGCGCCACGCGCTGTGGAAGGAGTCGGTTGGCGCCGGCATGCTCGAGCGCACCGTGTTGCAGCTCAAACCGTGGTTGCCACCGGCACTCGCGGGACGCTTGAAATACAATTAGCCCTTAACCACACTCGGGAGTCGTCTCCCAGATGTGCGGGATCCTAGGAATCGTCGCCCGCTCGCCCGTCAACCAGCTGCTCTATGACGGGCTGCTGCTCCTGCAGCACCGCGGTCAGGACGCGGCGGGCATCGTCACCAGCGAGCGCGCCACCCTGCACATGCACAAGGGCAGCGGCATGGTGCGCGACGTGTTTCGCACGCGCGACATGCGCGACCTTGCCGGCAACTTCGGCATCGCCCATTGCCGCTACCCGACCGCGGGCTCGGCGTTCAAGGCCGCCGAGGCGCAGCCCTTCTACGTCAATTCGCCGTTCGGCATCGTCCTCGGCCACAACGGCAACCTGACCAATTCCGATCAGCTGAAAGAGGAGATGTTCCGCACCGACCTGCGGCACATCAACACCGGCTCCGATTCGGAAGTGCTGGTCAACGTGCTGGCGCACGAGCTGGAGAAGGAGTCGCACAAGCTCAGGCTCGAGCCGCAGGCCATCTTCCGGGCGGTCGCCAATGTCCACCGGCGCCTGCGCGGCGCCTACGCGGTGGTGGCGATGATCGCGGGCTACGGCGTGCTGGCGTTCCGCGATCCGTTCGGCATCCGGCCGGCGGTGATCGGCTACAGCGAGACCGAAGGCGGCACCGAATACATGGTCGCCTCCGAGTCGGTCGCGCTCGACGCACTCGGCTTCCGCCTGCTGCGCGACATCGCGCCCGGCGAGGCGGTCTTCATCGACGACGAGGGCAACTTCCACAGCCGGCAGTGCGCCGACAAGGCGAGCCTCAATCCCTGCATCTTCGAATACGTGTACCTGGCGCGGCCCGACTCGCTGATCGACGGCGCGTCGGTGTACGAGACCCGGCTCAACATGGGCGAGAAGCTGGCGCAGAAGATCCGCCGCCTGCCGCGCAAGCTCGACGTCGACGTGGTGATTCCGATCCCCGATTCCAGCCGGCCCTCGGCGCTGCAGCTCGCCGCGGGCCTTGGCGTGCCGTACCGGGAAGGGTTCGTGAAGAACCGCTATATCGGCCGGACCTTCATCATGCCGGGGCACGCGGTGCGCAAGCGCTCGGTGCGGCAGAAGCTGAACCCGATGGCGCTGGAGTTCTCCGGCAAGAACGTGCTGCTGGTCGACGATTCGATCGTGCGCGGCACGACCAGCCGCGAGATCGTGCAGATGGCGCGGGAGTCCGGCGCGCGCAAGGTGTTCTTCGCCTCGGCCGCGCCGCCGGTGCGCTTCCCCAACGTCTACGGCATCGACATGCCGACCCGCGCCGAGCTGATCGCGGCGCACCGCAGCGAGGACGAAGTGGCGCGCGAGATCGGCGCCGACGCGCTCATCTACCAGGACCTGAACGAGCTGAAGGACGCCGTGCGGCGCGCCAACCCGAAGCTGACCAGCTTCGAGACTTCCTGCTTCGACGGCGTCTACGTCACCGGCGACGTCACCACCGATTACCTGCGCGCCATCGAGATCCAGCGCGACGCCACGCGCGATTCGGGCGAGGACGAAAGCGCGCAGCTCGACCTCAACCTGGCTACCGCGAGGTAACAAGCTCTGGTATAGTTGCTTCTTTCGCGCCGATTTGAGCCACAGCTTGCGGGCGCGCTACAAATACCGCTAAAGCGTGCCGCGTAGTTCTCCTAGGAGACCCGGTCCGCTTACAAAGAGAGGCCGGGTTTTTTTATGGCGAAAGAGCATCAGCTATCCACCAAGGGCGTGCGCGCCGGAACGCTGCGCAGCGAGTTCCAGGAGCACTCCGAGGCGCTGTACCTCACCTCCAGCTTCGTCTTCGACAATGCGGAGCAGGCGGCGACGCGTTTTGCCGGCACCGAGGAAGGCATGGTGTACAGCCGCTACACCAACCCCACCGTGGCCATGTTCCAGGCGCGCCTCGCGGCGCTGGAAGGCGCGGAGACCTGCGTCGCCACTGCCTCCGGCATGGCGGCGATCCTCGCCTCGGTCATGGTGCACCTCAAGGCGGGCGACCATGTGGTCTGCTCGAACGCGGTGTTCGGCGCGACCATCCAGCTCTTCAGCAACATCCTCGCGCGCTTCGGCGTGGAGACGAGCTTCGTCTCGCCGACCCGGGTCGAGGAGTGGCAGAACGCGGTGAAGAAGAACACGCGCATGTTCTTCCTCGAGACGCCGTCGAATCCGCTGACCGAAATCAGCGATATCGAGAAGTTGTCCAAAGTCGCAAGAAACGCGGGCGCGCTCCTGGTCGTCGACAACGTGTTCTGCACGCCGATCCTGCAGCGGCCGCTCGCGCTTGGCGCCGACCTCGTCGTCCACTCGGCGACCAAGTACATCGACGGGCAGGGCAGGGTGATGGGCGGCGCCATCGCCGGCTCGAAGAAGCTGGTCGGTGACCCGATGACCGCCTACCTGCGCACCGCCGGCCCGGCGCTCTCGCCGTTCAACGCCTGGGTGCTGCTGAAGGGGCTCGAGACGCTCGAGCTGCGCATGATCGCGCAGTCTTCCGCGGCGCTCGAGCTGGCGCGCTGGCTGGAGAAGCATCCCAAGGTGGCGCGCGTGCACTACCCGGGCCTTGCCTCCCATCCGCAGCACGAGCTCGCGAAGCGCCAGCAGCGCGCCGCGGGCTCGGTGCTTTCGTTCGAGGTCAAAGGCGGCCGAGACGCCGCCTGGCATGTGATCGATTCCACGAAACTGGTCTCGATCACCGCCAACCTGGGCGACGTGAAGACCACCATCATCCATCCGGCGACTACCACGCACGGCCGCATCCCGCCCGAGGCGCGGGCGGCGGCGGGGATCAGCGACGGCCTGATCCGCGTGGCGGTCGGGCTCGAGGCGGTCGTCGACCTGCAGGACGATCTGGAGCGTGGATTAAGCTAGGCGGGTGCAGAATCCAGCCCGCTGGCGCCAGGCCGGACTGATCATCCTTCTTGCGGCGGTGTACTTCGCCGCCGCGAAGGTGTCCCTGCTGGTGGCGATCCCGCCCGGCTATGCGAGCGCCATCTGGCCGCCCTCGGGCATCGCGCTCGGCGCGTTGCTGCTCGGCAACCGGCGCCTGTGGCCGGGCGTTTGGATCGGCAGCTTCGCCGCCAACCTGAGCATCGAAGGCGCGCTGCTCGCCTCGCTCGTCATCGCGACCGGCAGCGGCCTGCAGGCTTTCGCCGTCGCGACGCTGGTGCGCCGGCTGCTCGGCGTGCCGCGGCGCTTCGAGCGCGTCCAGGAGGTGCTGCGCTTCGTTGGACTGACGGTAGGCGGCGCGATCATCGCCCCGACCGTCGCGCTGCTGCCGCTCGCGACCATCTATCCGCTGGCGGCGGCGGACCTGGTATCGAACTGGTGGACCTGGTGGCAGGGCGATGCCTGCGGCATGCTGATTTTCACGCCGCTGATCCTCAGCTGGAGCGCGCCCGGCACCGTGTCTTGGACGCCGCGGCGCATGCTCGAAGCGGTGGCCTTCACCGCGCTGCTGCTGGTGACGACCGAGATCGTGTTCAGCGCCGGCTTCGGCCGCAGCTTCGTGCTGCTGCCCTTCATCGTCTGGGCGGCGTTCCGCTTCGGTCAGCGCGAGGTCACCACCGCGAGCACGCTGCTGTGCGGCATGGCGCTCTGGTACACGCTCAGCGCCCAGGTCGGGCCGTTCGCCAGCCTGCCGCTCAACGAATCGCTGCTGCTCCTGCTGGTCTTCGTCAGCACGGTGGTGGTGACCGGCCTGATGCTGTGCGCGGTGCTCAGCCAGCTGCGCGCGGCGATGGAGGCGCTGCGCGGCCGGCAGGTGCGCACCGAGCGGACGCTCTCGGAGCGGGAAGCGGAGCTGGTGCGCGCGAAGGAGGCGGCGGAGAAGGCGAGCGAGGCGAAGTCGCAGTTCCTCGCCAACATGTCGCACGAGCTGCGCACGCCGCTCAACAGCCTGCTGATCCTGGCGAAGCTCCTGGCCGACAACGGCGGCGGCAACCTGACGGCGAAGCAGGTGCAGTTCGCGAAGACGATTCACGATTCGGGCATCGACCTGCTGGTCCTGATCAACGACCTGCTCGATCTCGCCAAGATCGAGTCCGGAGCGGCGGCGACCATGCTCAACCTCTCGGCGGCGCGCATCGACGACCTGCGCGACGAGCTCGAGCGCGGTTTCCGCGCGCTGGCGCAGCAGAGAGGCCTGCAGTTCGCCATCGTCCTCGAGCCGGGCGTGCCGGCATCGCTGCGCACGGACGCGACGCGGCTGAAGCAGATACTCAAGAACCTGCTCGCCAACGCCTTCAAGTTCACGCAGCGCGGCGGCGTGCGGCTGGTCGTATCGCCGGCAGCGCCGGGCTCGATCGCGTTCTCGGTGGTGGATACCGGCATCGGCATCCCCGCCGACAAGCTGGAGCTCATCTTCGAGGCTTTCCGCCAGGCCGACGGCAGCACCAGCCGGCAGTACGGCGGCACCGGCCTGGGGCTGTCGATCAGCCGTGGGCTGGCGCAACTGCTGGGTGGGGAGCTGAAAGTGACCAGCACGCCCGGGCAGGGCAGCACTTTTACTCTGGTGTTGCCGGCTAGCTAAGCGGGAAAGGAAACGAGGCGAGGCTTCCCGCCCGAGATCTCGAGGTAGCCGCCGCGTCCGTACCAGTCGGGCAGCACGAAGCGCTCGCAGCGCCGGCCGTCAATCTCCAGCTCGTGGCGCCCGGCGCGATGCGTGTGGCCGTGGATCAGGCGCGCCACGCCGTGCTTGCGGAACGCTTCGCGCACCGCGCCGGCGTTGACGTCCATGATCTCGGCCGGCTTGCCGGCGATCGCTTCCTTGCTCTTCTCCCGGAGCAGGGCGCCCATCGTGCGCCGCTCGGCGAGCGACTTGGCGAGGAACATCCTCTGGAACCCCGGGTCGCGCGCCTTGGTGCGCCACGCCTGATAGTCGACGTCGTCGATGCAGAGCGTGTCGCCATGCATCAGCAGCGTTGGCACGCCGCCAATGTCGGCCACCGTGGGGTCCGCTAGCAGCTTCGCGCCGGTTTCCCGGCAGAAGCGCTCGCCGATGAGGAAGTCGCGGTTGCCGTGCATGACATAGAGCGGAGTGCCGCTGCGCGCCAGAGCGGCGAAGAAGCCGGCGACCACGGCGTTGAAGCGCTCGGCGATGTCGTCGTCGCCGATCCAGGACTCGAAGAGGTCGCCCAGGACGTAAAGCGCCTTGGCGCCGCGCGCCTTGCCTTCGATGAAATCGATGAATCTCTCGTTCGCCTCGGCCCGGTCGGCGCTGAGGTGAAGGTCCGAGATGAACAGGTGCACTACGCTACTTCTGATCGACCGGCGTCATCGCCTCGATGATGATGGGCTGGCGCGGCACGTCGGTCGGGAACGGCCCGCCGGGGCCGGTCGGTGTCTTGCCGATCTTCTGGATCACGTCGAGGCCGGACACCACCTTGCCGAACACGGTATAGCCGTGGCCGTCCTGGCCGGGATAGTTGAGGAAGCTGTTGTTGTTGACGTTGACGAAGAACTGCGCCGTTGCAGAGTTCGGGTCGCTGGTGCGCGCCATCGCGAGCCAGCCGACGTCGTTCTTCAAGCCGTTCTTCGACTCGATCGGCACCGGCGGCCGGGTGGGCTTCTGCTTGAAGCCCTTGTCGAAGCCGCCGCCCTGGATCATGAAGCCGTCGATGACGCGGTGGAAGATCGTGCCGTTGTAGTGCCCGGCCTTGACGTACTGCAGGAAGTTCTCGACCGTCTTCGGCGCCTTCGCCGGGTAGAGCTCGATGCGAAAGGTGCCGGCGCTGGTCTTCACGTCGATCTGCGGGTCGGCCGCAGCCGCGCTCATCGGCACCACTGCCGCCGCCGAAAACAGGAAAAGTCTCTTCAACATCAGGCCGCCCCCTCGTAAACGATTTTCCATGCGCCTTCCTCCCGGATCCAGTACTGGCGCTTCTTCATCGTGTTCTTCAGGCTGTCCGAGCGGTACGCCTGCTCGAACGTCACCACCACGAAATCGCCCTCGCGCGGATAGCGGAACATCGCCACGTTGGCGACGCCCACCTCGATCCAGCGCTTGCCGGCATTGACGCCGCGCTTGTGCGTTGCCCAGGCGGCGTAGTCCTGCCGGCCGGAGGAGAAGCGCTGCGAATAGTGCGTGAGATAACGCTCGGTATCGCGGCTCTGCCAGTCGGCGCGCCACTGCTCGAGCGCGTCGGCGAGCGAATTGCGCTCGGCTTCGACCGAGCGCGCGTCGCTCCATTCGATCTCCTCGGCGATGATCACCGGCGTCAGGCCGACCTGCAGCATCGGCGCGACCGACTGCAGGTCGCTGTTGGCGAGCACGATGCAGCCGTCGCTCGCCCGCGGCGCGCGGCTGTAGACGTCGGAAGGCACGCCGTGCAGCCAGATGCCGTGGCCGTTGCGGCCGCGCTGCCTGTCCCACTCGTTCGGATAGCTGATCGGAAAGGCGCCGGCGCCGTAGAAGTCGGTGAGCTTGCTGCGCGGCAGGTTGGCGGTGACGTGGTACACGCCGAGCGGCGTCTTCTGGTCGCCCTCGCGCGTCTTGTCGATGCCGTTCTTGCCGAGCGTGACGTAGTAGTCGGCGACGTAGCGTGGCAGTCCGCCCTCGTTGGCGAAGACGTAAAGGCGCGAGCGCCGCGAGTCGACCAGCAGCACGTGCTTCTGCGCGGCGTTGAGCTGCAGCACGTTGCGCGGCAGGCTGTCGTCCGCCGGCCGCTCGCGCCGGCCCCGCAGGCGCGCGAGCGCCTCGTCGCGCAGGGCGTCGATCTTTTCCTGCGGCACGGTCTTCACCACGTTGCCGAAGGTCTGCAGCGGGCGGCCGCGGGCGAGCAGGAGGTCGCCGCGCACCAGGTGGGCGAGGCGGAAATTCGGGTGGTCGTGGAGCAGCGCGTCGACGCGGCCAAGCGCGTCGTCGAGGCGGTTCTGCTCGATCGCCTGGAACACCTCCGAGAGCCGCTCCTCGGCCGAGGTCGCCGCGGCGAGCGCCGCGGCCGGCAGGAGGAGGGCGATCAGCGGGAAAAGCAATCTCTTCAAGGCGATTTTTCCTCGCGGATCAGCCAGCGCCCGTCGGCGCGGGTCATGACGAGGGTCTTGCGGCTCGAGCTCTTCAGCTTGTCCGAACGGTAACTCTGCCGGAAAGTGACGCTCGCCTGGTCGTTGCCGGCCATGGTCACCTTGGCCTGCTCGATGCCCACGGCGATCGATTTCGGCGCCTCGATGCGGGCGCGGCGGGTCTTTTCCCAGTCGGGGCGCGCTTCGCCGCCCGGGGTCTTGAAGTCCTTGGCATAGGCGGCGAGGTAGGCATCGACGTCCTTCTTCGACCATGCCTGCGCCCACTCGTTTACCGCCTTGAGAATTTCGGCGGGATTGGCCGCCTGGGCCGCCGGTTTTTCCGTCGGTTTCTCAGCCACCGCAGCCGCCACCGTGGGCTTGGCGGGCTCCTTCGCCGCCGCGATTGCGGTGGCGGGGCCGCCGACCAGCTCGCGCGCCAGCGACAGCTTGTTCTGCGCGCCGGTGTTCGCCTTGTCGAGCTGCAGCGCCTTGTCGTAGGCCTGGCTCGCGAGCTTGGCGTAAACGTCGCCGAGGTTCTCGTAGGCGGTGGCGTAGCTCGGGTGAGTGCGGATCGATTGCTCGAGAGCGGTGCGCGCCTTGTCGTACTGTCCCTGTCCGGCGTAGATCACCGCAAGGTTGTTGTAAGGCTCCGGCAGATTGGGATAGTCCTGCGTGAGCTTGGTGAAGATCTCGATCGCGTCCTTGGTGTTGCCCTGCTCGGTAAGGATGATTCCCTTGAGAAAGCGCGCCTTGGGATCGCCGCTCTTCTGCGCGAGCACGCGGTTCACGCGCTCGAGCGCCTGCTCGCGCTGCCCCGCTTTGAGCAGCTTTGACGCATCATCGAGGTCATCGGCGAGCGCCGGCAGCGCCACGCCCAGTACCACCGCTAGCAAGGTGGCCGACACACGCATTCTGTTATATTTTCAAGGCCCTACGAAAGGTCGCATTCTATCCTAAAGATCTACAACAGCCTAGGCAGGGCGAAGCAGGAATTCGCTCCCCTGCGGCCGGGCGAAGTTCGGATGTACGTCTGCGGCATGACGGTCTACGACTACTGTCACCTCGGGCACGCGCGTGTCCTGGTGATCTTCGACGTGGTGCGTCGCTGGCTGCGAGCCGGCGGCTATCGCGTCACCTACGTGCGCAACATCACCGACATCGACGACAAGATCATCCGCCGCGCCGCGGAGAATGGCGAGACGGTTGCCGCGCTCACCGAGCGCTTCATCCGCGCGATGGACGAGGACGCCGCCGCGCTCGGCGTCGAAAAGCCCGATCACGAGCCGCGCGCCACGCAGTTCGTGCAGCCGATGGTCGAGATGATCGGCAGGCTGGAGGAAAAGAACCTCGCCTACCAGTCCGCTTCCGGCGACGTGAACTACGCGGTGCGCCGCTTTCCCGGCTACGGCAAGCTTTCCGGCAAGTCGCTCGACGAGCTGCGCGCCGGCGAGCGCGTCGATGTCGACGCCTCGAAGGAGGATCCGCTCGATTTCGTGCTCTGGAAGCGCTCCAAGCCGGGCGAGCCGACCTGGAAGTCGCCGTGGGGCGACGGCCGGCCCGGCTGGCACATCGAGTGCTCGGCGATGAGCCGCGACCTGCTCGGCCAGCCGTTCGACATCCACGGCGGCGGCCAGGACCTGCAGTTCCCGCATCACGAAAACGAGATCGCGCAGTCGGAGGGTGCCGCGGGCGGCAAGTTCGTCAACTACTGGATGCACAACGGCTTCGTCCGCGTCGACGAGGAGAAGATGTCGAAGTCGCTCGGCAACTTCTTCACCGTGCGCGAGGTGCTGAAGAAATACGACGCCGAGGTGGTGCGCTTCTTCATCCTGCGCGCCCACTACCGCAGTCCGCTCAACTACTCCGATGCGCACCTCGAGGACGCCAAGTCGGCGCTGACGCGCCTCTACACCGCGCTCAAGGGCTCATCGCAGGAATCTTCTCCCGTGGACTGGAACGAGCCTCACAGCAAGCGTTTCAGGGAGGCGATGGACGACGATTTCGGCACTCCCGAGGCCGTTTCCGTCCTTTTCGACCTCGCCACAGCCGCGAACACGGGAAACGCCGCGGCAGCGAAGCAGCTGCGCGCACTGGGCGCCGTGCTCGGCGTCCTGCAGCGCGACGCCGCCCAGTTCCTGCAGGGAGGCGAGGCCGACGGCTGGGTGACCGAGCGCATCGCCGCCCGCGAGGCGGCACGCAAGCGTAAGGATTTCAAGGCCGCCGACGACCTACGCAAGGAGCTGGAAGCAAGGGGTATCGTGCTCGAAGACAAGGGGGGTCGGACGACATGGCGCCGGAAATGACGAAGGTCCACCCGTTGATCGTGCGGATTGCGCACTGGCTCAACGCGCTCGCGGTACTGATCATGATCACGAGCGGCTGGAAGATCTACAACGCCGATCCGCAATTCGACTTCAAATTTCCCGACGAGGTGGCGCTCGGCGGCTGGCTCGCCGGCGCGCTGCAGTGGCACTTCGCCGCGATGTGGCTGTTCGTGCTGAACGGGATCGTCTACGTGACCTACGGGATTCTCTTCGGCCATTTTCGCCGCAAGCTGCTGCCGATCGCGCCGCTCGCCGTTCTGCGTGACGTCGCGGCCGCGCTGCGCGGCAAGCTCGGGCACGACGACCTGACCGTCTACAACGCCGCCCAGCGCGCCGCGTACCTCGCGCTCATCCTGCTGCTCATCGTCCTCGTGCTCACGGGCCTGGTGCTCTGGAAGCCGGTGCAGTTCTACTGGTTCGGCCAGTTCCTCGGCGACTACGAAGGCGCCCGCCTCCTGCATTTCTTCGCCATGGCCGGCGTCGCCTTCATCGTCGTCGTGCACATCATCATGGTGGCGCTGGTGCCGCGCACCTTTCCCAGCATGTTCACCGGCCGCGTGCGGAGGTCCGCATGAAGAAGATCATGGGTTCGAGCTTCGAGAAGTACCGCACGCCCGAAGTCGCGCGCATGGAACGGCGCCTGTTCCTCAAGCAGGGACTCTCGCTTGGCGCGCTCACCCTTCTGACCGGATGCGCGATCACCGAGGAGGAAGGGGTGCAGACGGTCCTTTCGCGCATGTCCGGCTTCAACGACGACGTGCAGGCATGGCTCTTCAATCCCAATCGCCTGGCGCCGGAGTTTCCGGAGAGCAGGATCACCAACCCATTCCCGTTCAACGCCTACTACTCCGAAGAGGAGGTCATCGACGTCGACGGCGGGCAGTACAAGCTCGAGCTCGGCGGCATGATCAAGGAGCGCAGGCCCTGGACGCTGCCCGAGCTGTATGCGCTGCCGCAGGTGACGCAGATTACGCGCCACGTATGCGTCGAGGGCTGGAGCGCGATCGGCAAGTGGACCGGCGTGCGCTTTTCCGACTTCCTGCAGCGCGTCGGCGCCGATACCACCGCGAAGTACGTCGGCTTCCAGTGCCTGGACGACTACTCGACCAGCATCGACATGGCGACCGCGCTGCACCCGCAGACGCAGCTCACCTTCAAGTTCGCCGACCAGATCCTGCCGGCGAAATACGGCTTCCCGATGAAGCTGCGCATGCCGACCAAGCTCGGCTTCAAGAGCCCGAAG
>DATNCP010000143.1:0-10323 GCA_035607175.1 Burkholderiales bacterium | reverse complement strand
AGCACGATGCCGCGCGGCTGGTCGGAGATGTCCTCGAAGATCTTCGGGCACTTCAGCTCTTCCAGCGACAGGATCTTGGACGGGATGGTCCGCATCACCGCCGCGGCGCCGCGCTGCTGCACGAAGGCGTTGACGCGGAAGCGCGCCAGGTTCGGCACGGCGAAGGAGAAGTCGCACTCGAGGTTTTCCTCGTAGAACTTCCGCTGCCCGTCGTTCATGATGTCGTAGATCATCCCGTGCACGTCCTTGTGCTCGAGGGCCGGCACGTTGATGCGGCGCACGTCGCCGTGCACGCGGATCATCGGCGGCAGGCCCGAGGACAGGTGCAGGTCCGACGCCTTGTTCTTGACGACGAAGGCGAGCAGCTCAGTGAGATCCATTAGAATCGTCCTCCCGGTGCAGCGTTTTCTTCGCTGGTTCAAGACATTATGACTTCGATTGCCGACAACCTGCAAGCCATAAGAGGACGCCTCGGCGAGGGGCGCCGGGTGACTTTGTTGGCGGTGTCGAAGAGCCAGCCGGCGAAGCTGATCGAGCAGGCGGTCGCGGCCGGGCAGAAGGCGTTCGGCGAGAACTACGTGCAGGAAGCGATTGAGAAAATGAGCGCTCTCCCGCCCCAGGAGTGGCACTTGATCGGGCCTCTGCAGAGCAACAAGACCCGCGTCGTGGCCGAGCGCTTCGACTGGGTGCAAACCGTGGCGAGTGAAAAAATTGCACGCCGCCTGTCGGAGCAGCGCCCGGCTTCGCTCGCGCCGCTCAACGTCCTGATCCAGGTGAATGTCTCGGGGGAGTCGACCAAGTCCGGCGTCGCTCCGGAGGAAGTGAAGGCTCTTTCGAAAGGCATGAAAGACCTGAAAGGCATTCGCCTGCGGGGCTTGATGGCCATTCCCGAGCCGGGCGCGGACCGCTCGCGTTACCGTTCCGTGAAGGCGCTCTATGACAGCCTGAAGGACGAATACGGCTTCGACACGCTTTCGATGGGCATGTCGGACGACATGGAGACGGCGATCGCCGAGGGCTCGACGATGGTGCGCATCGGCACGGCGATCTTCGGCGCCAGGAAGAAAGAAAAGAGCGCCGCTTGAAAATTGCCTTCCTCGGCGGCGGCAACATGGCGAGCGCGCTCATCGGCGGCCTGATCGCGAAGGGCGGCGACGCGCGCTCGATCTCGGTGATCGAAATGAGTCCCGCGGCGCGCGAGAAGCTGGGTGCCCGCTATCCGGTCCATCTTTCCACTGCCCCCGACGCCGCCATGCAGCGCTCGGACGTGCTGGTGCTCGCGGTCAAGCCGCAGGACATGAAGGCGGCGCTCGCCTCGATTTCCGGAAACATCCGCGGCAAGCTCGTCGTCAGCATCGCCGCGGGCATCACGCTGAAGGCGCTGTCGCGCTGGCTCGGCGGGCATCGCAAGATCGTGCGCTGCATGCCCAACACGCCGGCGCTCATCGGCGCCGGCATCACCGGGCTCTACGCCTCGCCTGAAGTCGAGAAAGGCGAAAGGGAGAAAGCGGAGACGATCCTGCGCGCGGTGGGCGAGGTGGTCTGGATGCCCGAGGAGCGCCTGCTCGACCCGGTGACCGCGGTGTCGGCGAGCGGGCCCGCGTACGTGTTCTGGTTCATCGAGCAGCTCGCCGCCAGCGCGGAGAAGCTCGGCATCCCGAAAGACGCGGCGCTGAAGATGGCCAAGCAGACGGTGCTCGGCGCGGCGCAGCTCGCCTCCGCCAGCGCCGATTCCCCGGAAACGCTGCGGAAAAACGTGACCTCCAAGGGCGGCACCACCGAGGCGGCGCTCAAGGTGTTCGACGAGGAGAAGCTCGCCGAGCGCTTCGCGCGCGCGGTCGCGGCGGCGTCCAGGCGCGGCGAAGAGATGGGCCGCGAGCTCGGGGGCGACTGAGTGTTCGGCCAGATCGGCGTCTATCTCGTCGAGACCTTGTTCGGCTTCTTCGTCCTGCTCCTGCTCGCGCGCTTTCACTTCCAATGGTTGCGCGTGCCGTTCAGGAACCCGGTCGGCGAGTTCGTGCTGGCGACCACGAGCTGGATGGTGATGCCGGTGCGGCGCGTGATCCCCGGCCTCGCGGGACTGGATCTGCCGACGCTGCTGCTCGCCTGGGTGCTGCAGGCACTGTGTGTCTGGGCGGTGATGGCGCTGCAGGGGACCGATCCGGCGCCGCTCTACCTGATCGGTCGCGCCGCGCTCGACTTGCTGCGCTACAGCCTCTACATCCTGGTGTTCGCGATCTTCGTCCAGGTGATCTTTTCCTGGATCAACCCTTACGCGCCGATGGCGCCGGTGTTCAACGCCATGACCGCGCCGTTCCTGCGGCCGCTGCGGCGCTTCATCCCGCCGCTCGGCGGCGTCGACCTGACGCCGCTGGTGCTGCTGATCGTGATCCAGATCGTGCTGATCGTCCTCGCTAACGTGACCGTGTGAAGCGCTGCTCCGCGGGGTAGGGGAAGACATCCTCCTGCTCGCCGGCGCGCACCAGGTCCTGCTTGGCGCGCCAGAACGCCGGGTCGAGGAGGTCGCGGTGATGCTCGTAGAAGATCTCGCGCGCCTTGGGCTCGGTGACGAGGAGGCGCTCGAACTGCTCCGGGAAGACGTCGTTCTCGCCGAACGACGCCGCGGGGATGCTGCGGAAGGTGATCTCGGTCATCGGCGCGATCTCGTCGTAGTCGTAGAACACCACCCGGTCGTGGCGGGTGATGCCGAAGTTCTTGAGCAGCATGTCGCCGGGGAAGATGCCGGCGCCGGCGAGCTCCTTGATCGCCCGGCCGTATTCGCGCAGCGCGGCGCGCAGCCCGGCTTCGTCGCCGTCGCGCCGGCAATCCTCGAGGTGAAGGTTGAGCGGCTGCATGCGCCGTTCGATGTAGACATGGCCGAGGATCAGCTGGTCGCCCTCGATCGAGACCGTCGAGGCGCATTCAGTCTGCAGCTCCTGAAGCAGCTTCGCGTCGAAGCGCTCGAGCGGCAGGGCGACGAGTGAATACTCGAGCGTGTCGGCCATGCGGCCGACGCGGTCGTGCAGCTTCACCAGCTGGTACTTCTTTTTCACCGTCTCGCGGGTAGTGTCCTTCGGTGGCGCGAAGTGGTCGCGGATCATCTTGAACACGTAAGGAAACGAGGGCAGGGTGAAGACCAGCATCACCATGCCCTTGATGCCCGGCGCGACGGTGAAGTTGTCGGTCGAGTGCCGCAGGTGGTAGTGCAGGTCGCGGTAGAAGAGCGTCTTGCCCTGCTTCGCCAGCCCGACCGACATGTACAGCTCGGTGCGCGGCTTCCTCGGCAGGATCCAGCGCAGGAAGGAGATGTAGGCCGCCGGCGCTTCCATGTCGACGAAGAAGTAGGCGCGGGCGAACGAGAACAGGATGAGAAGCTGGTCCTCGCCGGCGAGCAGCGTATCGAGGTACAGCTCGCCGCGCTCGTTCTGCAGGATCGGCACCGCGAACGGCACGTCGCGATGGGCGTTGATGACGCGGCCGATGATGTAGGCGGCCTTGTTGCGGAAGAAGAGCGAAGCGAGGACCTGGATCTGCAGGTCGGGCTGCGCGCGCGCCGGGCGGGGGAAATGCGCGCGCAGCGCGCGCACCACGTTGCGCATGTCGCGCTGCGGGTTTTCCCAGCGATTTTCAAGCTCGAAACTCTCGGCAATTTTTCTGAATGTTTTCTTGAGACCTTCCTTGAGGGGGTAGTAGCAGACGTAGCTCGGCGATTCGCCCTCGAGGTGCTCGGTCGCGACCGCCGGGCGCCAGAAGATGAACTCGTTGTGGTAGTGGCGCCGGTGCAGCACCCCGCAGGCGACCGAGTTGTAGAAGGTCTCGGCGCACTCGGGCTGCCGGTGCTCGTGCAGCAGGCCGATGTAGGCGAGCTTGATGGCGCGCCAGAGCGACTCGTCGCCGGCCGCGTCGGGAAAGCGCGCGAGCAGGAGGTCGACTGCCTCCTGCACGCGCCGGTCGTACATCAGGATGCGCTCGCGGGCGAGCTCGCGCATCTCCCGCCAGGCGGCGCGCTCGAACAGCGCCTTCGCCTCGATCGCCGCTTCGCGAAAGACGCGGTAGTGCTTGTCGAAGCCGGCGAGGATCGCCTGCGCGACCTCGCCGGCGCGGTCTACGCCGCGGCGAGCTTCGGCTTTTTCTGCGAGTCGAAGAATTGCGCGTCCTCGGTCGAGCCGTGCAGCGCCGTGGTCGAGGCCTTGCCGCCGGTGCAGACCTGCGTGATCTGGTCGAAGTAGCCGGTGCCGACCTCGCGCTGGTGTTTCACCGCGGTGAAGCCTTTTTCGGCGGCGGCGAACTCCTTCTGCTGCAGCTCGACGAAGGCGGTCATGTTTTCGCGCGCGTAGCCGTGCGCGAGCTCGAACATCGAGTAGTTGAGCGAGTGGAAGCCGGCGAGCGTGATGAACTGGAACTTGTAGCCCATCGCGCCCAGCTCGCGCTGGAACTTGGCGATCGTGGCGTCGTCGAGGTTGCGCTTCCAGTTGAACGACGGCGAGCAGTTGTAGGCGAGCATCTTGTTCGGATGCTTCCTGCGCACGCCCTCGGCGAATTTCCTGGCGAACTCGAGATCCGGCGTCCCGGTCTCGCACCACACCATGTCGGCGTACTCGGCGTAGGCGATGCCGCGCGAGAGCGCCTGCTCGAAACCTTTCTTCGTGCGGTAGAAGCCCTCGGAGGTGCGCTCGCCGGTGAGGAACGGCTTGTCGTTTTCGTCGACATCGGTCGTCACAATGTCAGCCGCTTCTGCGTCAGTTCGCGCGAGCAATACCGTCGGCACGCCCATGACGTCGGCCGCAAGGCGCGCGGCGATCAGCTTTTGCACCGCTTCCTGCGTCGGCACCAGCACTTTGCCGCCCATGTGGCCGCACTTCTTCACCGAGGCGAGCTGGTCTTCGAAGTGCACGCCGGCGGCGCCGGCGTCGATCATCGCTTTCATCAGCTCGAAGGCGTTCAGCACGCCGCCGAAGCCCGACTCGGCATCCGCGACGATGGGCGCGAACCAATCGATGTCGCCGGCCTTCTTTCCGTCCGCGGCTTCCATGGTCTGGATCTGGTCGGCGCGCATCAGCGCGTTGTTGATGCGCTTCACCACCGTCGGCACCGAGGACACCGCGTAGAGCGACTGGTCGGGGTACATCGACAGTGAATCGTTTGCGTCCGCCGCGACCTGCCAGCCGGAGAGATAGATCGCCGGCACGCCGGCCTTCACCTGCTGCATCGCCTGGTTGCCCGTGAGCGCGCCGAGCGAATTCACGAATGGCTTCTCGTTGCAGAGCTTCCAGAGCTTTTCGGCGCCGTTCTTCGCCAGCGTGTGCTCGATCTGCACGCTGCCGCGCAAGCGCACCACGTCTTCGGCGCTGTAGCCGCGCTTCACGCCTTTCCAGCGCGGGTTCGTTTCCCAGTCTTTCTTCAGGGCTTCGACTTCTTTTTGTCGCTGATTCACGTTCTCTCCGGTGGTTAGCGGTAGCAAAACAGACTACCGCCACTGTGCCGCGCTCAATGCGGCGCAGCAACCGTCCGACCAGATCATGTTCGGTGCAACAAAACAAGGATTTACAGTGGCTTACCGGCCTTCAATTTCACAATGCGGTGCCGTCTTTCAAAAATTGCTGCTTTGCACTAAATCACGTCTGGACGAGCCTGCGGTGGCGGTGGACGCTCATCAGCATGCCCGCGCCGATGAAGAGCGTGAGGAGCGCGGTGCCGCCATAGGAGAGGAAGGGCAGCGGCACGCCGACCACGGGCAGGATCCCCGAGACCATGCCCATGTTGACGAAGGCATAGGTGAAGAACATGAGCGCGATCGCTCCGGCGAGCAGGCGCGCGAATACCGTCGCAGCCGAGTTGGCGATCATGAGCGCGCGGGCGATGAGGAACGAATAGAGGACGAGCAGCAGGAGGTTGCCGATCAGGCCGAATTCCTCGGAGAACACGGCGAAGATGAAGTCGGTGTGGCGCTCCGGGATGAATTCGAGGTGCGCCTGGGTCCCGTTCAGCCAGCCCTTGCCGGAGAAGCCGCCCGAGCCGACCGCGATGGTCGACTGGATGATGTGGTAGCCGGCGCCGAGCGGATCGGTGCTGGGATCGAGCAGCGTCAGGATCCGGCGGCGCTGGTAGTCGTGCAGGAAGCCCCAGGCGAGCGGCAGTACCGCCATGCCCAGTCCGGCGAGGGTGATGAGCACCTTCCAGCTGATGCCGGCGAAGAAGATGACGTAGAACCCCGCCGCGCCGACCAGCGCCGCGGTGCCGAGGTCGGGCTGGCGCACGATCAGGCCGAAGGGCACGAGCAGGATCAGCGCGCCGACCGCGAAGTGGCGCAGGTTCAGCGTCGACTCCTTGCGGTGGAAGTACCACGCGAGCATGAGCGGCAGCGCGAGCTTCATCATCTCGGAAGGCTGGAAGCGCGTCACGCCCACGTGCAGCCAGCGCCGCGCGCCGTTGACGACGTCGCCGAACAGCGCCACGGCGACGAGGAAGCAGAGGCCGATGACATAGGCGGGAACCGCGAAGCGCATCATGGTCTGCGGCGCGAGCTGCGCGATGAGCCACATCGCCGCGAGCGCGACCGCGAGGTTGACCGCCTGATTGACGACCCGTCCCGGGTTCTCGTAGCTCGCCGAAAAGAGCGTCGCTAGGCCGAGCAGCGACAGCGACAGCATGATGATCAGCAGGCCCGGGTCGATGCCCTCGGTAACGCGGGCGGCGATGCGCCGGAACGGCAGCCGGGAGTCGAGCACCGCCATCAGTCGCTCTCCTCGGCGTCGGCCGCCTCGTCTTCCGGCGTGGGCATGGTCAGTCCCGTCGGCACCTTGCCGAGCAGGAAGTAGTCGAGCACGGTTCGGGAGATCGGCGCCGCGGCGCGCGCGCCGAAGCCGCCGTTCTCGACGATCACGGCGAGGGCGATCTTCGGGCTCTCGAGCGGCGCGAAGGCGATGAACAGCGAATGGTCGCGGAAGCGCTCCGCGACCTTGGCCTCGTCGTACTTCTCGCCCTGCTTCATGCCGATCACCTGCGCGGTGCCGGTCTTGCCGCCGCTCGAGTACTGCGCGCCGGCGAAGGCGCGCGCGCCGGTGCCCTCCTTGTTCACGCCGGCCATCGCGCGCTTGATGAAGTCGACGTGCTCGGGGCGGAAGCGCACGCGGGTGTTCACCTCCCGATCGACCACGCGCCGCTCCCCGGTGCGCGGGTTGTCGACCTGGGCGACGAGGCGCGGCTTGTACATCGTCCCGCCGTTGACCAGCGTCGCCATCGCCTGCGCGAGCTGCAGCGGCGTGTAGGAGTTGTACCCCTGGCCGATGCCGATCGAGATGGTCTCGCCGGCGTACCACTTCTGCTGCTCGGGGCGCTTGAAGCGCTTCAGCTTCCATTCGGGCGAGGGCAGCACGCCGGTCGACTCGCCGGCGAGGTCGATGCCGCTCCTCGCGCCGAAGCCGAAGTTCTTCATGAACGCGGCGATCGCGTCGATCCCCATGTCGTTGGCGAGCTGGTAGTAGTACGTGTCGGAGGAGACCACGATCGACTTGTAGAGGTCGACGGTGCCGTGGCCGCCGGGCTTCGAGTCGCGGAAGCGTCGGCCGCCGAACTCGAAATAGCCCGGGTCGTGGATGGTGCTGTTGAAGCGGCGCTTGCCGGTCTCGAGCGCGGCGAGCGCCATGAACGGCTTGAAGGTCGAGCCCGGCGGGTAGACGCCGGAGATGGCGCGGTTGTTGAGCGGCTTGTCGATGTTGCCGTTCAGCTCGGCCCAGTACTGCGGGTCGATGCCGTCGACGAACTGGTTGGGGTCGAAGTTGGGCTTCGACACCATGGCGAGGATGTCGCCGCTCGTGGGCTCGATCGCGACCAGCGCGCCGCGGCGCTCGCCGAAGGCGATCTCGGCGACGCGCTGCAGCCGCATGTCGAGGGTGAGGGTGACGTTGTTGCCGGGCTGCGAGGGGGTGCGCGAGAGCGTGCGGATGCCGCGGCCGGCCGCGTCGATCTCGACCTGCTCGAAGCCGGTGGTGCCGTGCAGCTCGGCCTCGAAGCTCGCCTCGACGCCCGCCTTGCCGATGAAGTCGGTGCCGCGATAGTTGGCGTCGAGGCCTTCTTCCTCGAGCCGCGTCTGGTCGGCGGTATTGATGCGGCCGAGGTAGCCGAGGATGTGCGAGCCGACCTCGCCGTAAGGGTACTGGCGGAAGAGCCGCGCCTTGAGCTCGACGCCTTCATACCGGAAGCGGTTGGCGGCGAAGCGGGCCGCCTCCTCGTCGGAGAGGCGGCTGCGGATCGGCAGGCTCTCGGCGTTGCGCGTCTCGGCAAGCAGCTTCCTGAAACGCGCGCGGTCGCGCGGCTGGATGTCGACCAGCTCGGAGAGCTCGTCGATGGTGCGTTCCAGGCTCGCCACCTTGCGTGGGAAGATTTCGAGCGTGTAGCCCTGGTAGTTGCGCGCGACGATCACGCCGTTGCGATCGAGCAGCAGGCCGCGGTTGGGCAGCACCGGCACGATCGAGATGCGGTTGTCCTCGGCCTTCGCGCGGTAAACGTCGTGCTGCAAGACCTGCAGGTAGAAGAAGCGCGCCGCAAGCAGGCAGAAGGCGACCAGCACCGCCACGCCGGCGACGCCGACGCGCAGCTGGAACTGCTGCAGCTCGCGCTCGGAGTTGCGCAGCTCGGCGGTGCCGAGGAGGCTGGGCATCTAGATCGCCTGCTCGCGTTGTGCCCGCCGCTGCGGCAGCAGCAGCAGCCAGGTGACGAGCGGCCAGAGCAGCGCGCCGAAGATCGGCCCGACGAAGATCGGCCAGCCCGGGAAGGCGGTGCCGGAGGCGACGCGCACCAGCAGCGCCACGCCCTGGGCAACGAGGAGGATGACGAGCACGTGCAGCGCCTGCAGCCCCGCGCCGAACCAGAGGATGCGCCGCGAGAGCCAGACCGAGAGGAAGGCGAGGATCGAGTAGGCGAGCGCGTGCTGGCCGAGCAGCACGCCGTTGCCCGCGTCGCTCAGCAGGCCGAGCATCCAGCCGACGCCGAGGCCGATCAGGCGCGGCTGGCGGATGCACCAGAAGCAGAGGGTCAGCGCGACGAAATCCGGCATCAGGCGCAGGTCGCGCCAGGGCAGGAAGTTGAGGAACAGCGCCAGCGCGAACGACGCGATGATGGTCGAGAGGCGCACCGGCATCAGGATCGAGGAGCTAGCGGGCTGCATCGCTCTCCTTCGGCGTCTCGGGCTCCTTCGCCGCGTCGACCGGGGCGGCCTTCTTGGCGCGGCGCGACTTCTCGCGGCGATCCTTGCCGGCCTGGACCTCTTCGGGTCGCGCCGGCCGCGCGCCCGGCTCGTTCGCCACGACCAGCACGTAGCGCCCGCGGTCGACTCCCGCCGCCGGGCGGCAGAGGACGCGCGCGAAGGTGTGGTCGGCGTCGCGCTCGATGTGCACCACGGTCGCGACCGGCAACCCGGGCGGATAGGTGCCGTCGATGCCGGAAGTGACGAGCTGGTCGCCGTTGTGCACCTCGGCGTTGGCGGCGGTGAAGCGCAGCTCGAGCATCCCCGAGGCGCCGCCGCCGAAGGCAATGGCGCGCAGGCCGTTGCGCACCACCTGCACGGGCACGGCCTGGTCGGGGTTGGTGAGCAGCGTGACCTCGGAGACGAAGGGATGGACGCGGGTCACCTGGCCGATCACCCCGGATTCGTCGGCGACCGGGCTGCCGGGCCGGATGTCCTGGACGGCGCCGCGGTCGATGAAGATCTTGTGCGCGTAGGGATCGCGGCTCGCGTACAGCACCTCGGCGGGGATCGCCTTCAGCTCGAGGCGCTCGCCGGCGTTGATGATGCGGCGCAGCTCCGAGGCCTCGGCCTGTGCCGCCTGGTAGCGCTGCGCATCCTGCGAATACTCGAGCGCCTTGGCGCGCAGCCGCTCGTTCTCGGAAACGAGACGGGCCTGCGTCGAGAAGTAGCCGGCGACGCGCTCCCCGACTTCGAACGGCGCCAGCGCCGCGCGCTGCAGCGGGTAGGCGGCGAGGGCGAGCCAGCCGCGCAGCCCTTCGACGTAGCGGAAGCGCGCGTCGATCACGAGCAACGCGAGCGACAGCGTGGCGAAGAAGAACAACCGGACCAGCGGCGCTGGCCCGCGCTTGAAGAATGGCGGGGGGGTATGGTCCACCCCCTAATCCTTAGTCGTTGGTGAAGATCGGGCCGAAGTGCTCCATCTTCTCGAGCGCCTTGCCCGAGCCGCGCACCACGCAGGTGAGCGGGTCGTCGGCGACGATGACCGGGAGACCCGTTTCTTCCATCAGCAGGCGGTCGAGATCGCGCAGCAGGGCGCCACCGCCGGTGAGCACCATGCCTTTCTCGGCGATGTCGGC
>DATNCP010000133.1:0-9363 GCA_035607175.1 Burkholderiales bacterium | reverse complement strand
ACGTGGACGATGTTGGTGCCGGTCTCGTCCTTGAACATCTCGGCGCAGAAGTGGAACGTGGTACCGATGCCCGCCGAGGCGTAGTTCAGCTTGCCGGGGTTGGCGCGCGCCGCGGCGATCAGCTCCTTCACGCTATTGGCCGGGTTCTTCGGCGGGACGACCAGGGCGTGAGGCGCGGTCGCGACCATGCCGATGTGGACGTAGTCCTTGATCGGGTCCCAGGTGAGGTTCTTGAACAGGCTCTGGTTGGTGACCAGCGGAATCGTATTCAGGACGAGGGTGTAGCCGTCGGGCGCAGCGCGCGCCGCCGCTTCCATGCCGAGGTTTCCTGAAGCGCCGCTGCGGTTCTCGACGACGATGTTCTGCCCGAGCTGCCTGCCGAGCGGGTCGCCGATCAGGCGCGCCATGATGTCGACGCTGCCGCCCGGCGGGAAGGGCGCGATCATCCGGATCGGCTGGTTGGGATAGCTCTGCGCGGCGGCCTGCAGCGACAGGGCGAAGAGGAATAGCGGGACAAGTTTGCGCATGGAGTCCCTATAATCGGCCAAGAAAGGAGGAACTGCAATTGAAGGCGCCGTCGTTCGCCTATGCAAAACCTCGGTCTCTCGAGGAGGCGTTTCCGCTGATCGAGCGTCCCGGCGCCCGCATCCTCGCGGGCGGCCAGAGCCTGATCCCCTCGCTCAACATGCGGCTCTCCGCGCCGCAGCTCCTGGTCGACATCGGCGGCCTCTCGCGGCTGCGCGACATCTCGCCGCAGCCCGGCGGCCTGCGCATCGGCGCGCTGGTGACGCACGCCGAGATCGAGCGCTCGCTCGACGTGAAGTTCCACGTGCCGCTCCTCGCCGCGGCGGCGCCGCACATCGCCCATCCGGCGATCCGCAACCGCGGCACGCTCGGCGGCAGCCTCGCGCTCGCCGACCCCGCGGCCGAGTATCCGGCCTGCGCGCTCGCCTTGAACGCCACCCTGATTCTCCAGAGCCGCAAGGCCGAGCGCCGCGTTTCGGCGGCGAGCTTCTTCAAGGGGCTGTTCGAAACCGACATCCGGCCCGGCGAGATCCTGGTCGCCGCGGAATTCCCGAAAGTCGAGCGCTCGGCGTTCCTCGAGCTGACGCGCCGCCACGGCGACTACGCCATCGTCGGCCTCGCCGGGGTCGCCGATGCGTCCGGCAAGCGCATCGCCTTCTTCTCCGTGGATTCGAAGCCGGTCCTCGCCAAGCACGCCGCGGGCGCGAAATCCCTCGAGGAGGCGATGAAGCTCCTCCGGCAGGATCTTTCTCCCGCGGCCGACCTCTACAACACCTCGGCGACCAAGCTGCACCTCGCCGGCGTCCTCCTCTCGCGCGCATGGAACACGCTCTCGAAGCCACACTGACGGTCAACGGGACCAAGGTGACGCGGCGGATCGCGCCGCGCATGCACCTGGTCGATTTCCTGCGCGATGAGCTGGGGCTCACCGGCTCGCACGTCGGCTGCGAGCACGGCGTGTGCGGCGCCTGCACGGTGCGCGTCAACGGCGAGATCGTGCGCGGCTGCCTGATGCTCGCGGTGCAGGCCGATGGCTGCACGGTGGACACGATCGAAGGCCTCAGCGATTCAGGCGAGATGAAAAAGCTCCAGGAGGCTTTCCATCAGCACAACGCCTTCCAGTGCGGCTTTTGCACGCCGGCGATGCTGATGGCCGCCCTGGACCTGGTCAAAAAAAATCCCACTGCGGACCGGGAGGCGATTCGCGCCCATATGTCCGGCAACTACTGCCGCTGCACGGGCTACCAGGCGATCGTCGACGCGATCGAATCGGTGACCGGCAAATGAAGGCCGAGCTTCCCCTCCACGCGCCGGGCACGCAGCTCGACAAGGGCTACATCGGCCAGAGCGTGCCGCGGCCGAACACGCAGCGCCTGCTGCAGGGGCGGGGCACCTTCATCGACGACCTGCGCTTCCCGCGCCTCGCGCATGTGGCGTTCTTCAGGAGTCCCTACGCGCATGCCCGCATCCGGAAGCTGGATTTCTCCAAGGCGGTCAAGTCGCCCGGCGTGCTGGCGGTGTTCGACGGCCCGAAAGTGGCCGAGTACTGCAAGCCCTGGGTGGCGGTGCTTGCGCACCTGAAGGGCATCAAGTCGCCGGCGCAGTACCCGATCGCGATCGGCCGCGCCTGCTGGCAGGGCGAGGCGGTCGCGGCGGTGGTCGCCGAATCGCGCTCGCAGGCCGAGGATGCGCTCGCGCTCATCGAGGCGGACTGGCACGAGCTGCCGGTCGTGGTCGACATGGAAGCCGCGCTGCGCGGCGACTACGTGATCCACGAGGAGTTCACCGACAACGTCTGCTTCAAGCGCGAGCACGATACCGGCGGCGTCGACGAAGCGTTCGCGCAGGCCGACGCGGTGGTCGAGGATACGTTCCACTTCGGCCGCCACACGGGCGTCTGCCTCGAGGGGCGGGCGATCCTCGCCGACTACAACGCCGCCGAGCACTCGCTGACCGTGTATCACGCGACGCAGGCGCCGCACATGATGCAGGACATCTTCTCGCGCCACCTCGGCATCCCCGAGGCGAACGTGCGCGTGATCGCCAAGGACGTCGGCGGCTCGTTCGGCATCAAGGTGCACGTCTACGCCGACGAGATGGCGACCGCGGCGATCTCGGTGATCATGCGCCGGCCGGTGAAGTTCGTCGCCGACCGGCTGGAATCCTTCCTCTCCGACATCCACTGCCGCGAGCACCGCGTGAAAGTGCGCGTGGCGGTGCAAAAGACCGGCGAGATCCTCGCTTTCGACCTCGACGACCTGACCGCGATCGGCCCGTACTCGGTCTACCCGCGCACCAGCGGCATCGAGGGCAACCAGGTGGTGAACCTCACCGGCGGGCCGTACAAGCACCAGAAATACCGCGCGAAGATGAACGTCGTCTTCACCAACAAGAACGTCACCTGCCAGTACCGCGCCGTCGGCCATCCGATCGCGGTCGCCCTCACCGAGGGCATCGTCGACCTGGCGGCGCAGAAGATCGGCATGGATCCCGCCGAGTTCCGCCGCATCAACCTGATTGCCGACGATGCGTATCCGTACACGTTTCCCTCGGGGATCAAGTTCGAGAAGCTCTCGCACCACCAGACCCTGGACTTGCTCCTGAAAAAAATGGATTACCCGGCGCTTCGCGAGGAGCAGAAGCGCCTGAGAGCCCAGGGCATCTACCGGGGCATCGGCCTCGCCGCGATGATCGAGGTGACCAATCCCTCGCCGGCGTTCTACGGCGTCGGCGGCGCGCGCATCTCGGCGCAGGACGGCGCGACGCTCCGGCTCGAGCCCACCGGCATGGTGACGGTGATGTGCAGCGTCACCGAGCAGGGGCAGGGGACGGAAGCGATCTTTCATCAGATCGCGGCGAGCGCGGTCGGCGTCACCCTGGATAAGGTGAAGGTCATTACCGGCGACACCGGGGTGACCCCTTATGGCGGCGGCACCTGGGCCTCCCGCGGCGCGGGCATCGGCGGCGAAGCGGTGCTTCAGGCCGGACGTGCCTTGCGGGCGAATATCCTCGAAGTCGCTTCCAAGATTTTGAATCTTGATCGAAATGAAATCGATATTCTCAACAACGAGATCGTCAACAAGCTGACCCTCGAATCCAAGATGCCGCTCGCCGAGCTTGGCCGCGTCGCCTACTTCCGGCCGGACACGCTGCCGGTCGATTTCCAGGCCGAGCTGACCGTGACGCGCCACTACACACCGCGCCAGTACGGCTTCACCTTTACCAATGGGATCCAGGGCTCGCTGGTGGAGGTCGATCCCGACACCGGCTTCGTCAAGCTGCTCAAGCACTGGTGCGTCGAGGACTCGGGCACGGTGATCAACCCGATGCTGGTCGACGAGCAGATCCGCGGCGGTGTCGTCCAGGGCATCGGTGCCGCGTTGTACGAGGAATGCATCTACGGTCCGGACGGGCAGCTCCTCAACGGCAACATGGCCGACTACCTGGTGCCGATGAGCGGCGAGATGCCCGACATCGTCTGCGCGCACATCGAGACCCCGACCAAGCAGTCTCAGCTCGGCGCCAAGGGCGTGGGCGAGGCCGGCACCGCGGGCGCGCCGGGCGCGATCATGAACGCCGTCAACGACGCGCTGCTGCCGCTCAACGCGCGCGTCACCGCCATGCCGTTCACGCCGGAGCGGATCCTCAAGGCGCTGAAGAAAGTCTGATGGCCAAGGACGCAAAGGTTCAGTCGGCGATCTCGCATTGGGCGCCGCGCTTCGTCTCGAACGGCGTGCTGCTCGCCGATTTCGAGGAGGTGACCGGCTCGCTCGAGCGCTGGGAGGACTGGTGCGAGGCATGGTCCAGGCGCGCCGAGATGCACGGCAAGCTCGGGCGGGCCGCGTTCAACGAAGGCCACAAGCTCACCGCCAGCGAGCATTTCATCCGCGCCGCGATCTACTTTCACTTCGCCAAGTTCGTCTTCGTCCAGGACACGAAGCAGATGCACGCCGCGCACATGAAGGCGGTGCAGTTCTACCAGGACGGCATCGCGCTCGCGCGGCCGCCCGGCGAACGGGTCGAGATCCCATTCGAGGGCAAGACGATCAAGGGCATCCTCCGCGGCAAGGGCGGGCCGGTACTCATCATGGCGCCGGGCCTCGACTCGACCAAGGAGGAGATCCACGCCTACGAGGAGCCGTTCCTCGCGCGCGGCTTCACGGTGCTGGCGATCGACGGACCGGGGCAGGGCGAGGCCGAGTACGACATTCCGATCTGCGGCGACTACGAGCGCGCGGCGAAGGCGGTCTGCGACTGGATCGCGACCCGAAAAGACCTGTCGAAACAAATCGCGATCTGGGGAGTGAGCCTGGGCGGCTACTACGCCCCCCGGGCTGCCGCGTACGAAAAGCGCATCAAGGCGTGCATCGCATTGTCCGGCCCGTTCGAATGGGAGAAGATCTGGGACGACCTCCCCGAGCTGACGCGCGAGACTTTCAAGGTGCGCAGCCACTCGAAGACCCAGGCCGAGGCGAAGGAAAAGACCAAAGCCCTGACGATGGTCGAGGCGGCGCCGAAGATCACCTGTCCGATCTTCATCGTCGCCGGCCGCCAGGACCGCCTGGTCCCGGCGTCGCACGCGGAACGCCTGGCAAAGAGCGTTTCAGGACCCAAAGAGCTTTTGATGGTCGAGGACGGAGGGCACAATGCCAATAACCGTCCCTACCGCTACCGCAGCCAGTCCGCGGACTGGCTCGCGGCGCAGTTCGGAATGGCGAAGTCATAAAACAGGAGGATGGAGATGAAACGCTTCGGGCTTCTTTTGGCAGTTCTCTTCTCGGGAGCCGTCTGCGCGCAGCAATTCCCGACCAAGACGGTGCGCTTCGTCTCCGGCGTCTCGCCGGGCAGCGCTTCCGACACGATGGCGCGCATCCTGGCGGACAAGCTGCAGGGCCAGTGGGGCCATCCGGTGATCGTCGAGAACCGCCTCGGCGCCGGCGGCCTGGTCGGCGCGAAGTACGTGGCGCAGTCGGAGCCCGACGGCCACCTGATCATGATGTACGCCTCGGCGTTCACGGTCTCGACGCTGCTCACCCCGGAGGTCCTCAATCCGAAGGAGCTGCAGGCCGTGGCCACGGTGGCGACGATCCCGACGGTTCTCATCACCCAGCCGGAGAAGTACAAGACCATCAAAGAGTTCGTCGGCGCGGCGAAAGCCAACCCGGAGAAGATGGTCTGCGCCGACGCCGGCATCGGCAGCGCGACCCACATGGCGTTCGAGCGCTTCCGCTTCGCCGCCGGCATCGAGCGGGTGCTGAACGTGCATACGAAAGGCGTGGGTGAAGCCATCACCGAGGTGCTCAGCGGCCGCGCCGACTGCTACTTCGCCCTGGTGTTCCAGGCGAAGAAGATGGTCGACGCCGGCAAGGTCGTGGCGCTCGCGACCAGCTCGCCCAAGCGCAGCAACCTGATGCCCGACGTGCCGACGCTCGAGCAGCACGGGTTCCAGAACGCGAGCTACAACTTCTGGGTCGGCGCGCTGGTGCCGTCGAAGACGCCGCGCGCGATCGTCGAGAAGCTGCACAAGGACATCACCGCGCTGGTCGAGTCGCCGGAGGTGAGCGCTCAGATCCGCAAGCTCGGCTGCGATCCGCTGCCGATGTCGGTGAGCGAGTTCGAGGGGATGATCGCCAAGGAGCTGAAGGAGAACAGCGAGCTGATCAAAAAAGCCGGCATCAAAGCCAACTAAAGTAGACTCTGAACATGTTCATCTCGAGAGTCTTGCCGGCCGTCCTGCTGCTTTGCACCACGGCGGCGTTCGGCCAGGCCTTCCCCTCGAAGCCGATCCGCATCGTCGTGCCATTCCCTGCGGGCGGCACGACCGACATCGTCGCGCGGCTGGTGGGGCAGCGCATGCAGGAGTCGATGGGGCAGGCGGTGCTGGTCGAGAACCAGGGCGGTGCCGGCGGCACGATCGGCGCCGCCACGGTCGCGAAATCGGCGCCCGACGGCTACACGATGCTGATGCACAACGTCACCTTCCCGATGGCGTCGGTGGCGGCGGCGCTCGCCAACCGGGCGAGCTACGACGTCGACAAGGATTTCGCCGGCGTGTCGATCGCGGTGTACGTGCCGCTGGTGATCACCGCGCACCCGAGCGTGCCGGCCAAGGATCTCCGTGAATTGATTTCGTTCTTAAAGGAAAACAAGGGAACGCCATATACGTACGGCTCCACCGGCCCCGGGTCGTTCATGCACGTCATGATGGAAGCGGTGCGCATGCGCTCCGGGGTCGAGATGACGCACATCCCGTACAAGGGCGCGGCGCCGCTCAAGCAGGAGCTCATCGCCGGACGGATCAACGTCGGAGGCGACCAGCTTTCCTCGTCGCTCGCCGACATCAAGGCCGGCAGGATCAAGGCACTGGCGACCAACGCGTCGCGCCGCATCGCCGACCTGCCGGACGTGGCGACGACGCGCGAGCTCGGCTTCGACTACCTCGAAGCCGACGGCTGGAACGGGCTGTTCGTGCCGGCGAGGACGCCGCGCGAAGTGATCGCGCGGCTGCAGAAGGAGACCGCTGCGGCGGTGCGCCACCCGGAGACCGCGAAGCGCCTCCAGGACATCGGCGCGCAGCCCGTCGGCTCGACTCCGGCGGAGCAGGACGCGATTCTCAAGCGCCAGGTCGACCAGTTCCGGCCGATCATCAAGGAAATGAAAATTGAGGGCTAGATGAAAAAGGCATTCCTCGTACTGCTGTTCGCGTGCGGCACCGCCCTCGCGCAGAGCTACCCCACCAAGCCGGTGAAGCTGATCGTCACCTATCCGCCGGGCGGCAGCTCGGACCTGATGGCGCGCGTCTTCGGCGCCAAGCTCACCGACCTGTGGGGCCAGCAGGTGATCGTCGAATCGAAGCCCGGCGCCGCCGGCGCGATCGGCACCGAGTACGCCGCGCGGCAACCTGCCGACGGCTACACCTTCATGATCGGCAACAGCGGCCCGGTGGCGATCAACCCGCTGCTGTCGTCGGTGCCCTATAACGTCGAGAAGGATTTCGTGCCGGTGTCGCAGATCTCCGCCGGCCCGAACGTGCTGGTGGTGCGCGCCGATGCGCCGTTCCAATCGTTGAAGGATATTGTCGATTTCGGAAAACAGAATCCCGGCAAGCTCAACTACGGCACCAGCGGACCCGGCTCGATCTCGCACCTGTCGAGCGAGATGCTGAAGAACATCACCAAGGTCAACGCGGTCGAGGTGCCGTACAAGGGCGGCGTGCTGGCGGTGCAGGACCTGCTCGGCGGCCAGATCAACTTCATCTTCTCGGATACGCTGCCCGCCATGGCGCATGTGCGTGGCGGCAAGCTGCGCGCGCTTTGCATCACCGGGCCTGACAAGTTCGACCTCCTGCCCGACATGAAGCCTTGCGAAGGGGCGGCGCCGGGACTGGTGGCGCTCAACTGGTGGGGGGTTCTCTTCCCGACCGGCGTGCCGCGCCCGATCGTCGCGAAGCTGCACGCCGACACCGTCAAGGCGCTCGCCGATCCGGACGTGAAGAAGAAGTTCGCCGACCTCGGCGTCGAGGCGGTGTCGAGCACGCCGGAGCAGTTCTCGGCCTTCATCAAGCAGGAAGTGGGCAAGTACGCGAAGCTCATCAAGGAGGCGAACATCAAGGTGACTCAATGACGGCAATCGGCGTCGCCGTCATCGGCACCGGCTGGTGCGGCGGCATTCGCGCCGAGACCCTCGCTGCGCACGCGCTCGTGAGCAGCCTGCACATTGCCGACGTCAATAAAGAACGATTGAACGAATTGAAGGGAAAGCTGAAGCCCGCCTCCGCGGCGACGGATTACAGGGAACTGCTAAGCAGGGACGAAATACGCGCCGTATACATCTCCGCGACGCCGGAAAGCACGCACTACCCGATCGCGAAGGACTGCCTGAACGCGGGGAAGCACGTTTTCCTCGAGAAGCCGATCGCCATGACGCTTCCCGAAGCGGATGAACTGATCGCGTTGGCGAAGACGAAGAAGCTCAAGTTCACGATCGGCTATTCCCAGCGCTTCAACCCGAAGTTCGCCTACGTGCGGAAATGCATCCGCGACGCGACCATCGGCCGGCCGGTCACGGCGCTGGTCTCGCGGCACATCACCCGCATGCTCGGCAGCAAGATCAGCGGCCGCAGCAAGCTCTCGCCCGCGGCGATGGAGGCGACGCACGACCTGGATTTCGTCTTCTGGTGCCTCGAGCCCGCCAAGCCGATCCGCGTCTATTCGCAGGTCAACTACGGCGCGATGAAGGAGATGTCCGGCGGCGACGTGCCCGACCAGCAGTGGCTGATGGTGACGATGGACAGCGGCATGTCGATCGTCGTCGGCGGCGGCTGGAGCCTGCCGCTCGGCTATCCGAACTTCTCCACCACCTGGATCGAGATGGTGGGAACCGAGGGCGCGGTCATGGTCGACGACAGCCACAAGGACGTGGTGGTCAACACGGTGAAGAAGGGCATGCAGCTGCCGATGTCGACCATGCCGGGCGAGTTTGTCGAGCACACCTACGCCGGGCCGATGGCGCCGGAGACGGTGCACTTCCTCGAGGCGGTGGTCCACGATCGCGAGGTGATGGTCAAGCCCGAGCACGCGCGCATGGTGATGGAGGTCTACATCGCCGCCGACCTTTCGGCCGAGCGCAACGAGCCCGTCTCCCTGCCCATCCAATGGGAAAAAAGAGCCCGAAGCGTATCGGCCTCGCGATAGTCGGTGCGGGGCGCGTCGGGCTGTTCCGCGGCGAAGTCGCCGCCCGTCATCCCATGGTCGACTTCATCGGGCTGGCGGACCTGAAGGAGGACCGGCTCGAGCTGGTGCAGGGCAAGACGCGGGCCGACTTCGTCACCAACGATTT
>DATNCP010000098.1:0-15353 GCA_035607175.1 Burkholderiales bacterium | reverse complement strand
GACGGCGATCGCCAGCGTCCTCATCACGCGAAAAGCCTTGCAGGCGCTCCAGCCGACCGCGACGACAACGAGCAGCGCAAACACGCGGTGCACCCAGTGGATCGCCGTCAGCGCCTCGGCCGGCAGGCGCTCGCCGGCACTCGTCTGACCGAGCTCGCGAAGGACGTGAAAGGCGTTGTGGAAATCCATCGGCGGCACCGCCACGCCGAGGCAGAGCGGCAGATCGGGACAGGCGAGCGCCGCGTAGTTGGCGCTGACCCAGCCGCCGAGCGCGATCTGCGTCACCACGGCAAGCAGCGCTGCGAGCGCCGGCAGGCGCAGCGCGCGCGCTTCCGGCGCGCCTGCGTGCGAGCCGAGCGAGAAGAACAGCCACAGCAGCAGCGCGAGCGTGCCCATGCCGCCGAGAAGATGCGCGGCGACGATTGCCGGCCGCAGGAGCAGCGTCACCGTCCACATGCCGAGGGTCGCCTGGAAGATGACGACGAGGAGCAGCGCGCCCGCCAGCAGCACGCCCTGGCGCCGTCGCCACGCGGTGAAGAAGACCGCGAGGATCAGCAGCCCGAGACCGCCGGCGAGGTAGCGGTGCGCCATCTCCTTCCAGGCACGCTGCAGCGCCGAAGCGCCGAGGTCGTCGCCCGGGAAGGCGCGTCCATAGCAAAGCGGCCAGTCGGGGCAGCCCAGCCCGGCCTCGGAAAGCCGCACATAGGCGCCGGCGACGATGACGCAGAATGCGAGCAGCAGCGTCGCGAGCACCAGCCGGCGATAGGCGCTCATGCGTTCCTCGCGAATTTCATCAGCCGCTGCAGGTCCTTCAGCATCCGCGAGGGGTCCGGTTCGCGCGGGTAGCGCATCATCAGGTTACCGAGCGGGTCGACCACGTAGAGATGGTCGACGACTTTCCCGGGAAAGTCGGCCAGCCTCGGCGCGCGCTCGACCAGCGTGCCCTCGATCGCCTGCAGCAGCTCGGCGCGGGGCTTGCCGTCGTCGGTCAGGAGCCAGAGCCGCTCGACACGGTCCATGTCCCTGCCTTGCGCCCGACGCAGCTGCCGCAGGTAGTAGAGCTTCTTCTCGCACCACGCGTCGCACGCCGCGCTGTCGACGGCGACGAGCAGCCATTTGCCGCGCAGGCGGTCGAAAGGCGGCCCCGAGAGCGGCCGGGGCGGGATCAGCTCCCCGTAATTCGCCGCGGAGCCGACATCCCACTTGAGGTAGTAAGCGAGCGTGCCGAAAACGAGCGGCGCGGCGCAGACCAGGCCGATGAGCAGAATCTTATTGCGCACGCTTGCGGAACGACAGGACGACGAAAAGGACGGCCGCCAGCCCGGCCAGCGAATACCACTGCAATGCATAGGCGGCGTGCATGTCGACGCCGAGGTCCGGCGGCGGCCATTCTCGCAGCAGGCCGTCGCCGCTGTCGGAATGCTGCTCGACGACGATCGGCTGCAGCGCGAGGCCGGTCTCGGCGGCAAAAGCGGCGACGTCGAGGTTCTGCCGGACGCGCGCCTTCGGCTCCTCGCCGAGCCGCAGCGCGTGCGGCAAGCGCGCCAGCGCGATGCCGTCGATGCGCACTTCGCCCGCGGGCGGCGGCGGCTCCTTCGCGCCGCGCGCGAACCAGCCGCGATCCACCAGGACATGCGTCGCGTCGCTCAGCCTGAGCGGCGTGACCACTTCGTAGCCGACGCGGTGGTTGCGCATCCTGTTGTCGAGCAGCACCGTCAGCTCGGGACGGAAAACGCCGCGCAGCGATACGCGCTTACTCTCCAGCGCCGCCGCCGCGGCGCGCTTCTCGTCGGCGCGCCGACTCTGCCAGTTGCCGAGCGCGATGCCGGCGGCACACGCGGCAAGCGCGAGCGCAAGCGCCCAGAGGCGTGGGCGGAAAGAGTATCCTGCGAGCATGCGCTATGTGGTGATCGGGGTGTTCGTGCTGATTTGCGCGAGCCTCGCCTCAGCGGGGCTGTTCATGTTCCGCGACCGCAGCGGCTCGAAGCGCATGGTGAAGGCCCTCGCGCTGCGCGTCGGCCTTTCCGTCGCGCTGTTCCTCTTCCTGATGGCCGGGTACTACTTCGGCCTATTCAAGGACCGCCTCTAGCTACAGCCAGTAGACGAAGATAAAGAGGCCGAGCCACACCACGTCGACGAAGTGCCAGTACCAGGCCACGCCCTCGAAGCCGAAATGATGGTCGGGCTTGAAGTGACCGGCGATGCAGCGGAACAGAATCACCGTCAGCATCAGCGCGCCGCAGGTCACGTGGAAGCCGTGGAACCCGGTCAGCATGAAGAACGTCGAGCCGTACGCGCCGGTGGTGAGCTTGAGGTTCAGCTCCGAGTAGGCGTGGCCGTACTCGTAGGCCTGCAGGGCGAGGAACAGCGCGCCGAGCAGGATCGTCGCCGTGAGCCAGAGGATGAGCTGCTTGCGGTTGTTCTCCTTCAGCGCCCAGTGCGCGATCGTCACGGTGACGCCGGAGCTGAGCAGCAGCATGGTGTTGATCGCGGGGATGCCCCACGCCGCCATCGGCGAGAACGCCTCGGCGAATGCCGGCCCTGCCGAGGGCCACTTGGCGGTGAAGCCCGGCCAGACCAGCGCGTTCGATTCGATCGTCGCCAGATCGGGCACCGAGTACTGGCGCACCCACCAGAGCGCGCCGAAGAAGGCGCCGAAGAACATCACCTCGGAGAAGATGAACCAGCTCATCCCCCAGCGGAACGAGAGGTCCTCCCAGCCGCCGTACTTGCCGCTCTCGGACTCGCGGATCACGTCGCCGAACCAGCGCACCATCATGTAGATCAGCAGCATCAGGCCGGCGGCGATCGAAACCCAGCCGCCGAGGTGGCCGTTGAAGACGAACACCGCGCCGAGCGCCATCAGGAACAGCGCCGTCGAGCCCATGATCGGCCACGGCATGGGCTGCGGCACCGCGTAGTGGGTACGGGAAGCGCTCTGATCCATTTCTCGTTCTCCCTTAGCTGGTGACGACGCGAACGATCGTCACCAGGGTCAATATGAACAGTGCGACGGCCACGATCGCGGCAACGACGACGTGCACCGGGTTGAGTTGCGCGCCCTCCGCGTCGCTCCGGCGACGGATGCCGATCGCGCCGGCAAGCACGGTCTTGACCGTCTCCATCACGACTTCCCTCCCCGCCCGGCGACCTCGAAGAAGGTGTACGAGAGAGCGATCGTGTTCACGTCCTTGGGCAGCTTCGGGTCGACGACGAAAGTGACCGGCATGCGCCGCGTCTCGCCCGCGGCGAGGGTCTGCTGCTGGAAGCAGAAGCACTCGACCTTGTGGAAGTACTCGCCGGCGCTCGCCGGCCCGTAGCTCGGCACCGCCTGGCCCGTCACCGGGCTGTTGCGCACGTTGATCACTTCGTACTCGACGGTCGCCACCTGGCCCGGATGGACGGTGACGTGGCTGACGACCGGCTTGAAGCGCCACGGCAGGTCGCGCGTGTTGGAGTCGAACTCGATGGTCACGGTGCGCGAAGCGTCAACCTGGGTGTTCGCCGGCAGTTCGCTCCTCTGCTCGAGCGAGTTGATGCCGAGCACCTGGCAGATCTGGTTGTAGAACGGCACCAGCGCGAAGCCGAAGCCGAACATGCCGAGCGCGACGATCGCGAGGCGCGTCGACAGGCGGCGGTTGTCTTGTTTCGTCGCTTCGTTCACCGGCGCAGCAGCCAGTACTTGGCGATGATGCCGAAGAAGAACGCCAGCGCGATCGTGCCGAGCAGCAGCGCCGTCTTCAGGTTCTTGCTCATCGCCATCAGCGTAGGCCGGGACCCGTCAGCAGTAGGTAGGAAACCGTCACTTCAGGACCGGCTGGGTCTCGAAGGTGTGGTAGGGCACCGGCGTCGGCAGGTGCGTCCACTCGAGCGAATCCGCGCCTTCCCACGGCTTCTGCGGCGCAGGCTCGCCGCTGCGGATGCACTTCAGCACCACGTACAGGAGCAGCAGCTGCGACAGGCCGAAGCCGAACGCGCCGATCGAGGAGATCTTGTTCCAGGTCTCGAACATCAGCGGGTAGTCGGGAATCCGGCGCGGCATCCCGGCGAGGCCGAGGAAGTGCTGGACGAAGAAGATCATGTTGAAGAAGATCAGCGTCAGCCAGAAGTGCCACTTGCCGAGGGTCTCGTCGTACATCTTGCCGGTCCACTTCGGCAGCCAGAAGTAGATGCCGGCGAAGGCCGAGAACAGCGCTCCGGCGACCATCACGTAGTGGAAGTGCGCGACCACGTAGTAGGTGTCCTGCAGCTGGATGTCGACCGGGACGATCGACAGCACCAGGCCGGTGAAGCCGCCGAGCGTGAACAGGAACAGGAAGCCGAGCGCGAACAGCATCGGCGTCTCGAACGTCAGCGACCCTTTCCACATGGTCGCCACCCAGTTGAACACCTTCACGCCGGTCGGCACCGCGATGATCATGGTCGCGTACATGAAGAACAGCTGCCCGGTCACCGGCATGCCCACCGTGTACATGTGATGCGCCCAGACGATGAAGGAAATGATCGCGATCGCCGACGTGGCGTAGACCATCGAGGCGTAGCCGAACAGCGGTTTCCGCGAGAACGCCGGGATTACCTGCGAGATCACGCCGAACGCCGGCAGGGCGATGATGTAGACCTCGGGGTGGCCGAAGAACCAGAAGATGTGCTGGTAGAGCACCGGGTCGCCGCCGCCGGCGGCGTTGAAGAAGGTGGTGCCGAAGTGGCGGTCGGTGAGCGTCATGGTCACCGCGCCCGCCAGCACCGGCATCGCCGCCACCAGCAGGTAGGCGGTGATCAGCCAGGTCCAGACGAACAGCGGCATGCGCATCAGCGTCATTCCCGGCGCGCGCATGTTGAGGATGGTGGTAATGATGTTGATCGAGCCGAGGATCGAGCTCATCCCCAGGATGTGCACGGCGAAGATCGTCAGGTCCATGCCCATGCCCATCTGCACCGTCAGCGGCGCATACATCGTCCAGCCCACGCCGGGCGCGCCGCCCGGCGTGAAGAACGACAGCACGAGCAGCGAGGCGGCGAACGGCAGCAGCCAGAACGACCAGTTGTTGAGGCGCGCGAACGCCATGTCGGGCGCGCCGATCATCATCGGGATCTGCCAGTTCGCGAAGCCGACGAACGCCGGCATGATCGCGCCGAACACCATGATCAGCCCGTGCATGGTGGTGAACTGGTTGAAGAGGTCCGGGTTGAAGAACTGCAGCCCCGGCGAGAACAGCTCGAGGCGGATCGCCATGGCCATCACGCCGCCCACCATGAACATCGTGAAGCTGAACCACAGGTAGAGCGTGCCGATGTCCTTGTGATTCGTCGTTGTTATCCAGCGCATGATGCCGCCGTAGCCGCCGCCGTGGCCGTGGCCATGGTCGTGGTCGTGGCCGTGGCCGTGCGCGTGGTCGTGGCCGTGCGCGTGGTCGTGATCGTGTGCGTGGGGGACAGAGCTCATGCGTTTCTCCTGGCCTCTATTTCCGTCTTGCCTTGACTTCGGCCGGCTGCACCTCGCCCGCCTTGTTGCTCCAAGAATTGCGCTCGTAGGTGATGACGGCGGCGATTTCGGTGTCGTTCAGCTGCTTGAACGACTGCATCGCGGTGTTGGGCTTGCCGTTGAGGACCATGTCGATGTGCCCAGCCTTGGCGCCGGTGGCGATTTTCGAGCCGTCGAGCGGCGGGAAGGCCGGCGGCGTGCCCTTGCCGTTCGCCTGATGGCAGGCGACGCAGTTGGCGGCGTAGACCTTCTCGCCGCGCGCGACCAGGTCGGGCAGCGTCCAGGTCTTGCTGGGATCGTCGGCGGCCGCGAGCATCGCCTTTTTCCTGTCGCCGACCCATTTGCTGTAGTCCTCCTGGGAGACGACCTTGACCACGATCGGCATGAAGCCGTGCTCCTTGCCGCACAGTTCCGCGCACTGGCCGCGGTAGGTGCCGACCTTGTCGGCCCTGAACCAGGTGTCGCGAATGAAGCCGGGAATGGCGTCCTGCTTCAGGCCGAGCGCCGGCACCCACCAGGCGTGCACGACGTCGGCCGCGGTGGTCAGAATGCGCACCTTCTTGCCGATCGGCACCCACACCTCGGTGCCTGGCTCGACTTCGAGCAGATAGTGCTCGCCCTTCGGTGCGCGGTCCTCGATCTGGTCGCGCGGCGTGCCCAGCGTGGACACGAAATGGATGCCCTCGCCCTCGCCCTTGATGTACTCGTAGTCCCACTTCCACTGGATGCCGGTGGCCTTGATCGTGATGTCGGCCGCGCTGGCGTCCTTCTGCGCGATCACCACCTTGGTCACCGGCCAGGCGAAGGCCACCAGGATGATGGCCGGAATCACGGTCCAGATGATCTCCACCGTGGTGTTCTCGTGGAACTGCGCCGCAACGTGGCCTTTGGATTTGCGGTGCGCGTAGCAGGCGTAGAACATGAAGCCGAACACGCCGACGAAGATCACCACCACCAGGATCATCACGTACTCGTGCAGGTCGTGGATCTCGGCGGCCATCGCCGAGGCCGCGGGCTGCAGGTTCCACTCCAGCGCCTGCGCCGCCCCGCAGGCGGCCGCGGCGGCGAGCGCGCAGGCGAGCAAGAAGATCCGGCGAACCGACTGACTGCTCATCATTCCCCCGTCAAACGCGCAATTGCTTCTATTGTGACTGCCCGACTTCGATTTCCGCCCCGGCGCGTCGCGCGTACACGAAGAACGCCGCGCCCAGCATCAGCGCCTCGAGCCCGGCAAACGGCAGCACCAGCCATGCGCCGACGACCGCGAACCCCGCGCCGATCGCCAGCGCAAGCGCCGCCAGCGCCGCGAAAGCCTTCGCCAGTCCGGCCGGCGACATCGAGCAATTACGCTTGAGAATCAGGCGGGAAGCGGAAGCGTCCACGAAAGGAGCGAAAGTACCACAACCGCGAAGCGCCCCTCAAGAAATACGTCGTTGAAAACGAATCGTTTTCGCATCCTCCGGCGCGCGCGGGGCCGCCTTCCAGGCGTGCCCGTACACGACCTCGAACGTCGCGCGAGGCGCCGCGCCCAGCGCGGCGCGCAAGCCCTCGGCAAAGCGCCGCCCCGCCAGGCCGCGCGGGCGGTCGAGGCGCGCCGAGGTCTGCCCCGAGCGACGCAGGTCGGCGAGCAGCGCTTCGGCGTCGCTGTAAGCGATCTGCAAGATCTCCATGTCCATCACCGGCGCGGAGAATCCGCTCGCCACCAGCATGTCGCCGACGTCGTGCATGTCGGCGAATACATGCACGCGCGCCTCGCCGGCGGCCGCGCGCAACTCTTTCAGCGTGTCCGGGCCGAGGGTGCTGAACATCAGCAGCCCATCGGGGACCAGCACGCGCTGCAGCTCGTGCAGCGCGGCGAGCGGCTCGTCCAGCCAGTGCAGCGCCATGTTGGACCAGGCGAAGTCGAGGCTCGCGTCGGCGAACGGCAGCCGCGCCAGGTCGGCGCAGACCGCCCGCGGACGGTTTCTCTCGAAAAGGGCTCTTTTCCCGGAACGCAGCATGGCGAGCGAAAAGTCGATCGCGATCGTCTCGGCCTTCGGATAGCGCTTCGCGAACAAGCGTTGCGGCGGGCCGCTGCCGGCGTCGAGGATACGGCGCGGCGCGATCTTCACGTACGCGAGGCGCTCGAGCATCCGCGCGGCAACTTCGGCCTCGAGGCGCGATGCGCCGGCATAGGTCCCGGCCGCGCGCGCAAAGCGCCGGCGCGCAAGCCTGCTGTCAATCCCTGCCGTCGCTGCCAAGGTCAATCGCGGAGAAGGGCCTGCTCGACCGCGGCCGCCACCGCCAGCGTGCGCCGGTCGCTCATCGCCGTGCCGCACACCATCAGGCCGACCGGGGGCGTGCCCTTCGCGTGACACGGCAGCGTTGCCGCGCAGCCGTCGAGGAAGTTGATCAGCCCGGTGTTGCGCATGATGCGGGCGTTCCAGCGGAAGTAATCGTCGTCGCTCGCCTGCGTCTCGGCGATGGTCGGCGCGATGCACGGCACGGTCGGCATGAGGATCGCGTCGTACGGCGCGGCGAGCGCCTCGACCTCGCGGATGAACGCCGCGCGCAGATCGCCGAGCGTCAGATAGTCCTCGGCGCTCATCTCCCAGCCCATCATCACGCGCTTGGCGACGCGCGGGTCGTACTCGGCGGCGCGCCCGAGGTTGGCCTTGTGGATGTGGTAGGCCTCGGCGCCGGCAAAACCGCCGTTCTTGAAATACTCGGCCTGGCGGTCGAACGCCGGCACCTTGACTTCGGTGAGCGTCGCGCCCGCCTTGCCGAGGCGCGACAGCGTACTGACGAAGGTGCGCGTTACGTGCGCGTCCAGGTCGTCGAGCGCCCCGGAGCGGGGCAGCATCAGGCGCAGCCCCTTGATCGGCAGCTCGGGCAGCGGCTCGGGCTTCTCGGCGGCAAGGATTGCGTCGTACACGGCGCAGCAGGCGACTGAATTGGCGAGCGGGCCGATCGAGTCGAGGGTGTAGGAGAGCGGGAACGCGCCTTCGCGCGGCACGCGGCGCGCGGTCGGCTTGAAGCCGGCGACGCCGCACAGCGCGGCCGGCTGCCGGATCGAGCCGCGCGTATCGGAGCCGAGCGCCATCACGCACATGCCGTCGGCCTGCGCCACCGCGCCGCCGGAAGTCGAGCCGCCGGGAACGCGGCCAGTGGCCCGGTCATAGGGATTCTTCGGCGTGCCGTAGTGCGGGTTCAGGCCGACGCCGCCGAACGCAAACTCGACCATGTTGTTGCGGCCGATCAGGATCGCCCCCGCGGCGCGCAGCCGCGCCACCGCGGGCGCGTCGGCGCTGGCGGGAGGGTTCTTGTCGAAGATCTTCGCGCCGGCGCGCGTCACGTCGCCGGCGACGTCGAACAGGTCCTTCACCGACACGGGCAGGCCGTCGACCGGGGAGCGGCGCACGCCGACCTTGCGCTGGCGGTCGGCGAAATCGGCTTCGCCGCGCGCCGAGTCGGCGTAGAGCTTCATGAAGGCGCGGCTGCCCTCGCCGGCCGGGTCGACGATGCGCGCGAATGCCTCTTCGACCAGCTCGCGGCTGGTGGTGGTCCCCGCCGCGAGGTCGGCGCCGAGCTGCGCTACAGTCCACATGGGGAAACGATAGCATGCACGCCAAGCTCGCGAGGCTGGTCTTCGGCGGCGCCTGTTTCATCTGTCGAGGCGCGGCGCGGGCAACGCTGTGCGAGAGCTGCGATGCCGATCTGCCCCGACTGCAGCAACCGATCTGCCCGCGCTGCGCGCTCGAATCGCCCTCGGGGGCGATCTGCGGTCGCTGCCTGGCGCAGCCGCCCCACTATGACGCCACCATCGCCGCGCTTGCGTATGCGTTTCCCGCCGACGCACTCGTGCACGCCCTCAAGTTCAGGGGAGAGCTGGCGCTCGCGCCGCTCCTCGGCAATTTGCTGCGCGAGAGAGTCTCTTCGCCGGGCGCCGATTGCGTCATTCCGGTACCCCTCTCCCGCCAGCGGCTGCGCGAGCGCGGCTACAACCAGGCGGTGGAAATCGCCCGCCACCTCGGCGCCGTGAGGCTGGAGATCGATGCCTGCGAGCGCGAGCGGGATGCGCCTCCGCAGGCGGGCCTCGACCGCGAAGCGCGCCGCCGCAACGTGCGCGGCGCGTTCCGCTGCAGGCGCTCCTTCGCCGGCGAGCGCGTCGCGCTGGTCGACGACGTCATGACCACCGGGGCGACCCTCGATGAGCTGGCGCGCGCGCTCAAGGAAGCGGGCGCGGCAAGCGTGGTCAATTGGGTCGTCTGCCGGACCGCCGCCGAATCCGGCTCGCCGCATGTTTGATATCGTCCTCGTCCATCCCGAGATCCCGCCCAACACCGGCAACGTCGTCAGGCTCGCCGCCAACACCGGCGCGCGGCTGCACCTCGTCGAGCCGCTCGGGTTCTCGCTCGAGGACCGGCAGCTCAAGCGCGCGGGGCTCGACTACCACGACCTCGCGACGGTGAAAGTCCATCCGGATTGGAATGCCTGCCGCGCGGCGCTCGCCGGCAAGCGGCTGTTCGCGCTGACGCCGAGAGCGACCACCGGCTACGCGGAGATGCGCTACCGTGAGAACGATGCCTTCGTCTTCGGTCCGGAAGCGAACGGGCTGCCGGATGCGATCCTCGGCGAGTTCCCGCCGGCGACGCGCCTGATGCTGCCGATGCGGCCGGGCAATCGCAGCCTCAACCTCTCGAACGCAGTTGCCGTCGTCGTCTACGAAGCGTGGCGCCAGGCGGACTTCAAATGAGAGTCCCGGTCCTGCCCGATCGCCTGCCGAGCCGGGGCAACGCGTTCTCCCGGGTCGTCTCGCGCGCCCTCTACGGCGCGTCGGGATGGCGCATCGAGGGCGATTTCCCGCCCGAGCCGAAGATGGTGGCGATCGTCGCGCCGCACACTTCCAACTGGGACTTCATCGTCGGCATCCTGGCGGTGTTCGCCATCGGCATCCGCGCGCGCTTCATCGCCAAGCACACGCTGTTCAAGCCGCCGCTGGGATGGCTGATGCGCTGGTTCGGCGGCATCCCGGTGAACCGCGAAGCGCCGCAGGGCATGGTGCCGCAGGCGGTGGAGGCGATCGAGAAGGCGCAGTCGGTCTTCCTCGCCATCACGCCGGCCGGGACGCGCTCGAGCACCAAGCCGTGGAAGAGCGGCTTCTATCGCATCGCCGTCGCGGCGCGCGTGCCGATCATGCCGATCGCGTTCGACGGCGAGCACAAGGCCATCCGCCTCTTCCCGGCGTTCGAGCCGAGCGGCGACTACGAGGCCGACCTGCCGAAGCTGCGCGCCTTTTTCGAAGGCGTGCGCGGCATCAAACCGTAAGGTTTGTCCTTCCCTCGACCTAGCCCTCGCGCTTCAGGTCGCGCGAGAGCAGCCGCTCGACCGCGGCCGCGGGCCTGAGCTGGCCTTCGAGCACGGCGTTGACCGCCTCGGTGACCGGCATTTCGATGCCCTTTCTCCGCGAAAGATTGAAAACCTCTTTCGCCGAGCGGACACCTTCGGCGACGTGGCCGAGGTCCTTCAGGATCGCGTCGAGCGCCTTGCCGCGCGCGAGCTCGACCCCCACTCGCCGGTTGCGCGAGAGGTCGCCGGTGGCGGTCAGAATCAGGTCGCCGGCGCCGGCGAGCCCCATCAGCGTTTCCGGCGCAGCGCCGAGCGCGGCGCCAAGGCGCGCGATCTCGGCAAGGCCGCGCGTGATGAGCGCCGCGCGCGCGTTCATGCCGAGACCGAGGCCGTCGGAAATGCCGGCGGCGATCGCCATGACGTTCTTCACCGCGCCGCCGATCTCGACGCCGACCAGGTCGGCGCTGTAGTAGACGCGCATGCGCCCGCCGTGCACGATCGCCGCCGCTTCGCGGGCGAATGCCGCGTCGCGCGAAGCGAGGGTCAGCGCGCAGGGCAAGCCGCGCGCCACTTCTTCGGCGAACGAGGGTCCCGAGAGAGCGCCGCAGCGCGCCTTGTCGCCGAGCACCTCGGCGGCGAGCTGGTGCGGCAGCGCGCCGCTGCCTTCCTCGAAGCCCTTGCACAGCCAGACCAGCGGCGTATTGCGGTCGAGCTTCGCCAGCAGGTCGCGCAACCCGGCGACCGGCGTCGCCGCGAACGCGAGCGCGATGCCTGAGGTCGCGGCGGCGAGATCGGCGGTGACGCCGACCGCCGCGGGGATGTCGATCCCGCGCAGGTAGCGATCGTTGCGGCGCGTCTGCGCGAGCTCGCGCGCCTGGTGCGCATCGCGCGCCCAGAGCGCGACTTCGTGGCGCGCGGCGAGAACGCAGGCCATCGCAGTGCCCCAGGCTCCCGCGCCGAGGACCGCAACGCGCATCGCCTAGTTGGCCGTTTCGATGCGCGGCCCGCCGCTGCCAGGCTGTTGCGGGTCGGCTCCCTGCTGCTGCAGCCGCTGCAGGTAGAGCTGCTCGAACGAGATCGGGCTGAGCAGGAGCGGCGGGAAGCCGCCGCGCGTGATCAGGTCGGAAATGGTTTCGCGCAGGTAGGGGAAGAGTACCGTCGGGCAGGCGATGCCGAGCAGCGGCCCGATGTCCGCGTCGGGGACGTTGCGCAGCGCGAAGATGCCGCCCTGCACCGCCTCAGCGAGGAACAGCGTGCGTTCGCCGGCCCGAGCGGTCACCGTGACCGAGAGGGTCACTTCGTAGTAGTCCGGCTGGAAACGCGATTCGCCGCTCTCGATATGCACGTCGATCTGCGGCTGCGTCTGCTCGATGAACACCTGCGGCGCGTGCGGGATCTCCAGCGACAGGTCCTTGACGTAGATCTTCTCGATCTGGAAGGTCGCTGCGGGCTGCTGGGCTTCGGTCATGCGGGCGCCTCGAGTAGGGGAGCAAGCTTTCCCTCGCGCTCGAGGGCGTAGAGATCGTCGCAGCCGCCGACGTGGCGGTTGCCGATCCAGATCTGCGGCACGGTGCGCCGACCGCCGCTCTTTTGCGTCATCTCGGCGCGGCGCGCCGGCTCGAGGTCGACCCGCACCTTGTCGATGCGCGCGCCCTTCTTCAGCAGCAGCTGCTCGGCCGACTGGCAGAACGGGCAGGCCGCGGTGCAGTACATCAGCACGCTCGCCATGAGATCAGTTCTTCACGGCCGCCTACTTCTCCACCGGCAGTCCGGCCTGGCGCCAGGCGTCGAGGCCGCCGGAAAGCGCGGCGACCCGGGTAAAGCCCTGGCGTTTCAGCGCCGAGGCGGCTTTCGCCGAGCGCTCGCCGCCGTCGCAATAGACGATCAGCGGCCGCTCCTTTTTCTTCGCCAGTTCGCCCGCGCCCTCGTCGATGCGCGCGAGCGGCAGGTGCTTCGCGCCCAGGAGATGGCCGGCGCCGTATTCGCCCGCATCGCGCACGTCGAGCAGCAGCGCGTCCTCGCGGTTGATGAGCTCGATCGCGCGCGTGGTGTTGACCCATGGCCCGCCGGCCGTGCGCCGCACCAGCGGCCACAGCAGCATCCCACCCGCCACGAGCGCGGTGAGCGCGAGAAGGGGGTTGTACCCCTTCTGCAGGAATTGAATGAAGGAAATTTCCAAGGAGAGCCAACATTATAATTGACCGCGATGCCGAATCCCCCGCTGCGGCTCGTCCTGCTGCGCCACGGCGAGTCCGACTGGAACCGCGAAAACCGCTTCACCGGCTGGACCGACGTCGACCTGTCGGCGAAGGGCATCGAGGAGGCACGCGCCGCCGGCCGCGGCCTCGCCGCCGCGGGCCTGCGCTTCGACCTCGCCTTCACCTCGGTGCTGAAGCGCGCCATCCGCACCCTCTGGATCGCGCTCGAGGAGCTCGACCAGATGTGGCTGCCGGTGGAGAAGAGCTGGCGGCTGAACGAGCGCCATTACGGCGCGCTGCAGGGCCTCGACAAGGCCGAGATGGCGGCGAAGTTCGGCGAAAAGCAGGTGCTGGTCTGGCGCAGAAGCTACGATACCCCGCCGCCTTCGCTTGAAAACAATGATTCGAGGTATGAGGGGGGCGAAGCGCGCTACGCCGGGGTCGCGGTGCCTCGCAGCGAATGCCTCAAAGACACCGTCGCGCGGGTGATTCCCTACTGGAACAGCGCCATCGCGCCCGCGGTGAGCGCCGGGCGCCGGGTGCTGATCGCCGCGCACGGCAACTCGTTGCGCGCACTGGTGAAGCACCTCGACAACATCAGCGACGCGGACATCATGCCGCTCAACATTCCCACCGGCGTGCCGCTGGTGTACGAGCTCGACGAAAAGCTGCGGCCGATCCGCCACGCCTACCTGGGCGACCCGGCGGAGATCGAGAAGCGGATCGCCGCGGTCGCGGCGCAAGGCAAGGCCAAAACCTGATTCGCCTTTTTCTCCTCCTGCTCCTGATCGGCGGCGCGCAGGCGCAGCCGCGGGAACAGGAGCTGGCGAAGCTGCGGGCGCGCATCGACGCCGTGTCGGAGAAGATCGCGCAGAAGGAAGGCGTGCGGCGCGAAGCGCGCGACGCGTTGCGCGACTCGGAACGCGCCATTTCGCAGGCCAACCGCCGCCTCGCCGCGCTGCAGGCCGAAGAGCGGGCGCTGCGCGCCTCCGCTGGCCGCATCGGCGAGCGCCGGCGCGAAACGCAGCGCCGCCTTGCCGCCCAGCGCAGCGCGCTCGAGCGCATGCTCGCCGCGCGCGCCGCCGCGCCGGGGCCCGACGCGCTGCGGGTGGCGCTCTCCGGCGACGATCCCGCGGCGATCCCGCGCCAGATCCGCTACGCCGGCTATGTCTCGCAGGCCGCCGCGGCGCAGCTCGCCGCCTACCGCGGCGGACTCGACGAGCTCGAGCGTCTCGGCCGCGAGGCCGAGGCGCGCCGCGACCGGCTGCGCGCAGTCGAGCAGGAAAGCCGCGCCGACCGGGCGAAGCTGGTCGCCGAGCGCCGCTCGCGCAAGGCGGTGCTCGACCGCGTCGCGCTCGAGGTGCGCGCCAGCCGGCGTGAAATGAAAGTGCTGCGCGCCGACGAAGCGCGCATGGCGCAGCTGGTCGAGGAGATCGGCCGGGTGTTCGCCAGGGTCGAACGCGAGCCCGAACCGGTGGCGCGCGTCACCTTCTCGAGCCTGCGCGGCAAGCTATCGCTTCCGGTACGCGGGGAACTCACGGGCCGCTTCGGCGCTCCAAGGGGTGCGGGCATCGAGGCGAAGGGCGTCTTCATCCGCGCGCCGGAAGGAAGGCCGGTCAAGGCAATCGCTGCCGGCCAGGTCGTGTTCGCCGACTGGATGCGCGGCTTCGGCAATCTGCTGATCGTCGATCACGGCGACGCCTACCTCTCGATCTACGCCAACAACGAGGCGCTGCTCAAGCAAGTGGGAGAAATTGTCATGGCCGGAGAGTCCGTCGCGACTACCGGATCGAGCGGCGGCAACGAGGAAACAGGGCTATACTTTGAGATGCGGCATCTCGGTCGCGCCTTCGACCCTTTACGCTGGGTCAGATTGAAATAAAAGCGAAACCCATATGCAAAAGCTTCGCAACATCGGCTTCATCCTTCTCGGCGCCTTCGCCGGGGTGCTGGTCAGCCTGAACTTCCAGGCGATCGCCGAGCGACGGCCCTCGCTGCCGATCGAGGAGCTGCGCGCGTTTACCGAGGTGTTCGGCGCGATCAAGACCAACTACGTCGAGCCGGTCGAGGACAAGAAGCTCATCACCGAAGCGATCAACGGCATGCTCACCGGCCTCGATCCGCATTCCGCCTACCTCGACCAGGAAGCCTTCAAGGAACTGCAGGTCGGCACGCAGGGTCAGTTCGGCGGCCTCGGCATCGAGGTCGGCATGGAAGACGGCTTCGTCAAGGTGATCTCGCCGATCGAGGACACGCCCGCGTTCCGCGCCGGCGTCAAGCCGGGCGACCTGATCGTCAAGCTCGACGACACGCCGGTGAAGGGCATGTCGCTCAACGACGCCGTG
>DATNCP010000089.1:0-7656 GCA_035607175.1 Burkholderiales bacterium | reverse complement strand
ATGACCACGCCGCCCTTGCCGATGACGTCGCGGATCTTGTCCGGGTTGATCTTGATCTTGATGATGCGCGGCGCGAAGGTGGAGAGCTGCTCGCGCGAGCCCTGGATGCCGCCCTTCATGATCTCGAGGATCCCGAGCCGCGCCTCGCGCGCCTGGTCGAGCGCGATCTTCATGATGCCCTTGCCGATCGATTCGATCTTCAGGTCCATCTGCAGCGCGGTGATGCCGGCCTCGGTGCCCGCGACCTTGAAGTCCATGTCGCCGAGGTGGTCCTCGTCGCCGAGGATGTCGGACAGCACCGCGAAGCGGTTGCCTTCCTTGATCAGGCCCATGGCGATGCCGGCGACGTGCGCCTTGATCGGCACGCCGGCGTCCATCAGCGCGAGGCTGCCGCCGCAGACGGAGGCCATGGACGAGGAGCCGTTCGACTCGGTGATCTCGGAGACGACGCGCAGCGAGTAGCCAAAGTCTTCGGTCTTGGGCAGCAGCCCGACCAGCGAGCGCTTGGCGAGCCGGCCGTGGCCGATCTCGCGCCGCTTGGTGAAGCCGTAGCGCCCCGTCTCGCCGGTGGCGTAAGGGGGCATGTTGTAGTGGAACATGAAGCGCTCGCGGTATTCGCCGGCCAGCGCGTCGATGATCTGCTCGTCGCGCCCGGTGCCGAGCGTGACCGTCACCAGCGCCTGGGTCTCGCCGCGGGTAAACAGCGCCGAGCCGTGGGTGCGCGGCAGCACGCCGACGCGCACGGTGATCGGGCGCACGGTGCGCGTGTCGCGGCCGTCGATGCGCGGCTCGCCGTCGAGGATCTGGCTGCGCACGATCTTCGACTCGAGGTCGAAGCAGATGTCCTTCACGGACTGGGAAGTCGGACCACCTTCGGTGCCTACGCCAACGGCCTCGAATACCCGCTTCCAGATCGTGTCGATCGCTTCCGAGCGCGCTTTCTTCTGCTTGATGCGGAACGCCTCGCGCAGGTCCGACTCGGCCAGTTGCTTGATCTTGGCGATGAGCGCCTCGTCCTTCGGCGGCGCCTTCCAGTCCCAGGCCGGCTTGGCGGCGACTTCGGCGAGCTCGTTGATCGCCTGGATCGCGGCCTGCATCTGCTCGTGGCCGTAGGTCACGCCGCCGAGCATGATGTCCTCGGAGAGCTCGAGCGCCTCCGACTCCACCATCATCACGCCCGCCTCGGTGCCGGCGACGACCAGGTTCAGCTTCGACTCCTTCAGCTGGCTCGCCGTGGGGTTGAGGATGTACTGGCCGTCGATGTAGCCGACGCGGCACGCGCCGATGGGCCCGTTGAACGGCACGCCCGACAGGGTCAGCGCCGCCGACACGCCGATCATCGCCGGGATGTCCGAGTCGACTTCCGGATTGAGCGACAGCACCTGCGCCACGACCTGGACTTCGTTGTAGAAGCCGTCGGGGAACAGCGGCCGGATCGGCCGGTCGATGAGGCGCGAGGTCAGCGTCTCTTTTTCGGTGGGGCGGCCTTCGCGCTTGAAGAAGCCGCCGGGGATCTTGCCCGCCGCGTAGGTCTTCTCGGCGTAGTCGACGGTCAGCGGGAAGAATTCCTGCCCGGGCTTGGCGGTTTTCGACGCGGTGACCGCGGCGAGGACGACGGTGTCGTCCATCGTGACCAGCACCGCACCGTGCGCCTGGCGGGCGATCTCGCCGGTCTCGAGGGTGACCTGGTGGTTGCCGTAGGTAAACGTTTTCTTGATCGGGTTCACTTGAAATCCTTTGTCACGGAGCGCGAGCGCGCTGCGTACTACGGGGACGGCTTACTTGCGCAGACCGAGGCGGTCGATCAGGACCCGGTACTTGTCCGCGTCCGCGCGCTTCAGGTAATCCAGCAGCTTGCGCCGCTGGCTCACCATGATGAGCAGCCCGCGACGCGAATGGAAGTCCTTCACATGGGTCTTGAAATGCTCGGTGAGCCCGTTGATGCGTTCGGTGAGGAGCGCGATCTGCACTTCCGGCGAGCCGGTGTCCTTGCCCGAGCGTTGGTACTGCTTGACGACCTGCGTCTTCTGCGCAACCTGCAATGCCATTCTGCTATCTCTCTCTCGTTTGAGCCCGCGATTCTAACCTTTTTCAGCCACTTGCGTGAGCCTGAGGGGTCGCAAAATCCCCTCTTCCGCGCGGCCGATTCCGATCAGGGCGCCGCCCGGCCCGTAGACAGCAGAGATCCCCTCCGGCGATGTTTGCAGCGCCAGGGACTGGCCGTTACGCAGCTTCGCCGCCAGGCCGGCATCGAGGTCGATGCGGGGCAGTTCGGCGAGCAGCGCATCCAATCCCAGCAGGCGCGCGCGCCGCTCGGCCGGCGCCATGCCCTCCAGCACGTCCACCGCGATCGCGTCGTCGACGCGGAACTGCCCCGAAGCCGTGCGGCGAAGGCCGGCGAGGTGCGCGCCGCACCCCAGCGCGGCGCCGATATCCTCGGCGAGGGTCCGGACGTAGGTGCCTTTGCTGCAGCGGACGCGGATCTCCAGCAGGGGTTTCTGGAAATCCAGCATCTCGAGCTCCAGGATGCGCACGCGCCGGGGCTTCCGCTCGACGCTCTCGCCGCGCCGGGCGAGCTTGTACAGGGGCACGCCATCCCGCTTGAGCGCCGAGTGCATCGGCGGGACCTGCTCGATCTCTCCGTGGAATCGCTTCAGGACTTCGCGCAGCTCCGCGGCCGAGACCTCGACCGGCGAGGACTTGAGGATCGCGCCCTCGGCGTCCCCGGTGGCGGTGGTTTCGCCGAGCTTGAGGGTCGCGAGGTATTCCTTGTCCGAATCGAGCAGCAGGCCGGCGAACTTCGTCGCCTCGCCGAACAGCGCGATCAGCAGCCCCGACGCGAGCGGGTCGAGCGTGCCGGCATGGCCGGCCTTTTTCGCCGCGAGAAGCCGCTTGACCTTTTGCAGCGCGAAGTTCGAGGTGACGCCGAGCGGCTTGTCCACCAGCAAGGCGCCGTCCATCACTTGGGGGTCTTGGTGGAGTCGATCAGGCGCGAAAGGTGGTCGCCGCGCTCGACCGATTCGTCGTACGTGAAGCGCAGCTCGGGCGTGGTGTACATCTTGATGCGCCTGGCGAGCTGCGAGCGGAGGAACCCGGCCGAGCGCTTCAGGCCGTGCAGCGTGTCCTCGAGCTTGTCCTTCTCGAGCATGGTAAAGAACACCTTGGCATGCGACAGGTCGGGCGAGACGTCGACCGACGTGATGGTGATCATGCCGACCCGCGGGTCGCGCAGCTCGAGGCGGATCAGCTCGGACAGGTCCCGCTGCATCAGGTCGCCGAGGCGCTGGGGGCGACCTTGGCCTCTCTTCACAGCGTCCTCGCCACCTCCACCACCTCGAAGACTTCGAACTGGTCGCCTTCCTTGATGTCGGAGAAGTTCTTCAGCGAGATGCCGCACTCGTAGCCGGCCTTGACCTCGCGCACGTCGTCCTTGAAGCGCTTCAGCGCATCGAGGTCGCCGGTATGGATGACGACGTTGTCGCGCAGCACGCGCACCTGCGCGCCCCGCTTCACCAGGCCCTCCTTCACCGCGCAGCCGGCGACCACGCCGACCTTGGAGATGCGGAACACCTGCTTCACTTCGACCAGGCCGAGGACCTGCTCCTTGCGTTCCGGCGCGAGCATGCCGGAGAGCGCCGCCTTGATCTCGTCGACCGCCTCGTAAATGATGTTGTAGTAGCGCAGCTGCACGCCCGAGGACTCGGCCAGCTTGCGCGCCGTGGCGTCGGCGCGGGTATTGAAGCCGATGACGACGGCGCTTGCCGCCAGCGCGAGGTTGACGTCGGATTCGGTGATGCCGCCGACCCCGGCATGCACCACGGTCACCTTGACCTCGTCGGTGGCGAGGCGCGTGAGCGCATGCACCAGCGCCTCCTGCGAGCCTTGCACGTCGGCCTTGATGACCAGCGTCAGGTTTTTCTTGGCGCCTTCGGCGATCTGCCCGAACACGTTCTCGAGCTTCGCGGCGTGCTGCTTGGCGAATTTGACGTCGCGGAACTTGCCCTGACGGAAGTTGGCGATTTCTCGAGCCTTGCGCTCGTCGGTGAGCACCATCATGTCCTCGCCCGCGGCGGGCACTTCCGACAGGCCCTGGATCTCGACCGGGATCGACGGCCCCGCGCTCGCGACCGGCTTGCCGCTCTCGTCGAGCATCGCGCGCACGCGGCCATAGACCGCGCCGATGAGGATGATGTCGCCACGGTGCAGCGTCCCCGATTGCACGAGCATGGTTGCAACCGGACCGCGCCCCTTGTCGAGGCGCGCCTCGATGACGACGCCCTTGGCAGGGGCATCGGTCGGGGCCTTCAATTCCAGGACCTCGGCCTGCAGCAGCAGCTGCTCGAGCAGCGCATCGACGCCGGCACCGGTCTTCGCCGATACCGGCACGACGGCCGCATCACCGCCGAATTCCTCCGGCACCACGCCGTGGGCGAGCAGCTCCTGCTTGACCTTGTCGGCATTCGCCTCGTGCTTGTCGATCTTGTTGATCGCCACCACCAGCGGCACTTCCGCCGCCTTGGCGTGGTTGATCGCCTCGATGGTCTGCGGCATGACGCCGTCGTCCGCGGCGACCACCAGCACGACGATGTCGGTGACGCCGGCGCCGCGGGCGCGCATCGCGGTGAATGCCTCATGGCCCGGCGTGTCGAGGAAGGTGATGACGCCGCGCGGCGTCTCCACGTGATAGGCGCCGATGTGCTGCGTAATTCCGCCCGCCTCGCCCGCCGCCACCTTGGTCGTGCGGATGTAGTCGAGAAGCGAAGTCTTGCCATGGTCGACGTGCCCCATGACGGTGACCACCGGCGGCCGGGGCTTGAGCTCCCCCGTGGCCTCCTCCTCCGGCTCGACCAGGTAGGACTCGGGGTCGTCGAGCTTGGCGGCCTTCGCCTTGTGGCCCATCTCCTCCACCAGGATGATCGCCGTTTCCTGGTCGAGCACCTGATTGATCGTCGCCATGGTGCCGAGCTTCATCAGCGCCTTGATCACCTCGGCGGCCTTCACCGACATGCGGTGCGCGAGCTCGCCGACGGTGATCGTTTCCGGCACCGCCACCTCGCGAACCAGCGGCTCCGTCGGTTGCGCGAACGACGTTTCACCCGTGGGGGAGGACGGCCCGGCCGGCCGGTGGCGGCCGCCGCCGCGTCCATGCCAGCCGCCGACGCCGCCGCCGGCATCGCCGCGGGTCTTGATCTGGCGCCGGCGCACCGAATCGTCGCGCAGCACGGTGGTCGGCCTGGCTTTCTTCGGCTTCTTGTCGCCCTTGGCGTCGCCAGCGGGCTTGGGCGCATGCAGAGTCGTGGCCGGCGTAGCCGGCGTCGCCGTGGCGGCGGCCGCTTCCGCGGCCTTCTGCTCGGCCTCCTTGCGCTCGCGCTCCTGCTTCTCCTTGAGCTCGGCCGCCTGCAGCTCTGCGAGCTGCTGCTGGCGCCGCGCCTCTTCTTCGCGGATCTCGATTTCTTTCGCGTCGACCGCGGGCGCTGCGGGCGTCTGCACCGGCGGCGGCGGTGCCTCGGCGGCCACCGCTTGCGCCGCGACTTCGGCCGGATCGCGCTTGACGAAGACGCGCTTCTTCCGCACCTCGACCTGCACCGTGCGGTACTTGCCGGTCGCGTCCGTCTTGCGGATCTCGCTGGTCTGCTTGCGGGTCAGCGTGATCTTGTTTTTCGCCTCAGTCGAGCCGTGGGTCTTGCGCAGGTACTCGAGCAGGCGGGACTTGTCGGCCTCGGTGAGCGAATCCTCGGGGACGCGCTTCTCCACGCCAGCGGCGCGCAGCTGCTCGAGCAGCACCGAAGGCGGAACCTTCAGCTCGCTCGCGAATTGGGCGACGCTGGTTTGCGCCATTTATGCGGCCTTCTTTCCCTCGTCGTCGCCGAACCAGTGGGCCCGGGCGGCCATGATCAGCTTCTTGGCTTTTTCGGCGTCCATCGCCGTCAATTCCGACAGCTCGTCGACCGCGAGGTCGGCGAGGTCGTCGCGGGTCTTGATGCCGCCCTCGGCGAGCTTGGCGGCGAGCTGGGTATCCATGCCCTCGAGCTTCAGCAGCTCGGGGTCGACGCCCTCGACCTTCTCTTCGTTGGCGATCGCCGCCACCAGCAGCGCGTTGCGCGCGCGGGTGCGCAGCTCGTTCACCGTGTCGGCGTCGAAGGCTTCGATCTCGTTCAGCTCGTTGATCGGCACGTAGGCGACTTCCTCGAGCGTCGAGAAGCCCTCCTCGATCAGGATGTTGGCCACTTCCTCGTCGACGTCGAGCTTCTCCATGAAGTGCTGCTTGACCCGGCCGCTCTCCTCCTGCTGCTTCTTGGTCGACTCTTCCTCGGTCATGAGGTTGATCTGCCAGCCGGTGAGCTCGGAGGCGAGCCGCACGTTCTGGCCGCTGCGGCCGATCGCCACCGCGAGGTTCTCCTCGTCGACGACGACGTCCATCGCGTGCTTTTCCTCGTCGACCACGATCGAGCTCACCTCGGCGGGCGCGAGCGCGCCGATCACGAACTGCGCCGGGTCGGCCGACCAGAGGACGATGTCGACCCGCTCGCCGGCCAGTTCCTGGGTGACGGCCTGGACGCGCGAGCCGCGCATGCCGACGCAGGTGCCGATCGGGTCGATACGCTTGTCGGCGGTGAAGACCGCGATCTTGGCGCGCACGCCCGGGTCGCGGGCGGCGGACTTGATCTCGAGCAGCTTCTCCTCGATCTCCGGCACCTCGAGCTCGAACAGCTTCATGATGAACTGCGGTGCGGTGCGCGACAGGATGAGCTGCGGGCCGCGCGCCTGGCGATCGATCTTCGCCACCCAGGCGCGGACACGGTCGCCGACGCGCAGGTTTTCCTTCGGGATCATGTGCTCCCGGGGCAGCAGTGCTTCCAGGCGGCCGGACTCGATGATGGCGTTGCCGCGCTCCATGCGCTTCACCGTGCCGGTGACCAGCTCGTCGCCGCGCGACAGGAAATCCTGCAGGATCTGCTCGCGCTCTGCGTCGCGGATGCGCTGCAGGATCACCTGCTTGGCGGTCTGCGCGCCGATGCGGCCGAACTCGACGTTCGCGATCTGCTGCTCGATGACGTCGTCGATCTTGGCGTCGGCCTTGCCGCGGTCCTGGGCCTCCTCGACCGACAGCATCTGCGCGGTGTTCCAGTCCGGAGCGTCATCGGGTAGCACGCGCCAGCGGCGGAACGTCTCGTAGGCGCCGGTGTTCTTGTCGACCGCCACCCGCACGTCGATGTCCTCGGTGTACTTCTTCTTGGTGGCGGACGCGAGCGCCATCTCGAGCGCGCCAAACACGATGTCGCGCGGCACGTTCTTCTCGCGCGCCAGCACGTCTACCAACATCACCAGTTCACGGTTCATCTGCATCCTCAAAGTTCCGGTATCAGCTTGGCCCGGTCCAGGTCCGCCAGGTCCAGCGCTACCGTTTGTCCGTCCAGTTCCATCTGCACCCGCTGCCCATCGGCGCCGCGCAGCACCCCCACGAAGCGCCGCCGCCCCGTCGCATCCGGCGTGCGCATCCGCACTTCAGCCCTCTGCCCCGCAAAGCGCGCGAAATCGGCGCCCTTGCGCAGCGGCCGGTCGAGGCCCGGCGAGGACACTTCCAGCCGCTCGTAATCGATCCCTTCGACCGCCAGCACCCGGGTGAGATGCCGGCTCACCGCCGCGCAGTCGTCG
>DATNCP010000076.1:0-10354 GCA_035607175.1 Burkholderiales bacterium | reverse complement strand
CTTCGGGGCCGTCATCTCGATCTTCATCATCATCTCCGGCCTGGCGGCGATGCGGGTGCTGCCGATCGCCCAGTACCCGGAGATCGCGCCGCCGGTGGTGACGGTGCGCGCGATCTACCCCGGCGCCTCGGCCGAGGTGCTCGAGCAGACCGTGGCCTCGCCGCTCGAGAACCAGATCAACGGCGTCGAGAACATGATCTACATGGCCTCGACCTCGACCTCGCAGGGCGTGGTGCAGATCCAGGTGACCTTCGACATCGGCACCGACGCCGACAAGGCGGCGCTCAACGTCAACAACCGCGTCAAGCAGGCCGAGGCGCGCCTGCCGCAGGAAGTGCGCCGCCAGGGCGTGACGGTGGAGAAGGGCTCCTCGGCGTTCCTGCAGGTGCTCGCCTTCTATTCGCCGGAAGGCCGGCACGACGGCGTGTTCATCTCCAACTACGTGACGATGAACGTGCTCGACCTGGTGAAGCGCGTGCCCGGCACGACCAACGTGCAGGTCTTCGGCGCCAAGGACTACGCGATGCGGATCTGGGTGCAGCCCGACCGCATGACGCAGCACCGCCTCACCGCCGGCGACCTGATCCGGGCCGTGAACGAGCAGAACGCGCAGTTCGCCGCCGGCAAGGTCGGGCAGGCGCCGGCGCCGACCGGGCAGGAGCTGGTGTACACCATCACCACCCGCGGCCGCCTCTCGGATCCCAAGGAGTTCGAGGACATCATCGTCCGCTCGAATCCCGACGGCTCCTCGCTGCGGCTCAAGGACGTGGCGCGCGTCGAGCTCGCCTCCAAGGACTACGAGTTCGTCGGCCGCATCAACGGCAAGGAAGCGACTCTGGTCGGGGTGTTCCTGCAGCCCGGCGCCAACGCGCTCGCGGTCGCGGGCGACGTGAAGAAGACCGTCGGCGACCTTTCCAAGCGCTTCCCGGAGGGGCTGACCTACTCGGTGCCCTACGACACGACGCGCTTCGTCGAGGTCTCGATCAAGGAAGTGGTCGAGACGCTGCTGATCGCGATGCTGCTGGTGTTCATGGTCGTGTATCTCTTCCTGCAGAGCTGGCGGGCGACACTCATCCCGTTCGCCGCGGTGCCGGTCTCGCTGATCGGCACCTTCGCCGGCCTGCTCATGCTCGGCTATTCCATCAACACGCTGACGCTGTTCGGCATGGTGCTCGCCATCGGCATCGTCGTCGACGACGCGATCGTCGTGCTGGAGAACGTCGAGCGGATCATGCACGAGGAGGGCCTCGCGCCGCGCGAAGCCGCGATCAAGGCGATGACGGAGGTGACCAGCCCGATCATCGCCATCGTGCTCGTGCTGTGCGCGGTGTTCGTGCCGATCGCGTTCCTCGGCGGCCTCACCGGCGAGCTCTACCGCCAGTTCGCGGTCACGATCTCGATGGCGGTGGTGATCTCGGGCTTCGTCGCGCTCACGCTCACGCCGGCGCTGTGCGTCACGCTGCTCAAGGGAGAGCGCAGGCGCGAGCGCGGTTTCTTCGCCTGGTTCAACCGCGTCTTCGGCCGCGCCACCGACCACTACGAGTCGGGTGTTGCGTGGATCATCCGCCGCGGTGGTTTCGGCCTCGTCCTGTTCGGCATCATGGTCGCGGCCGCCGCGTTCCTCTGGCGCATCACGCCGGGAAGCCTGGTGCCCGACGAGGACCAGGGCTTCTACATTGCCGCGGTGATCTTGCCCGATGGGGCCTCGCTCGAGCGCACCGACAAGATGGTCGCCGAGGTGACGAAGGCGATCCAGTCCAACCCGGCCAACCTCGACGTCGTCGCCTTCACCGGGTTCGATTTCCTTGGCGGCGGCTTCCGCAACAACGCCGCCACGATTTTCGTGACGCAGACCCCGTGGCACGAGCGCAAGGCGACGACGCCGCAGGTGGTCGGCGACTTCTTCATGAAAACCGGCCACATCAAGGAGGGCCTCGCGCTCGCCTTCGGCCCGCCGGCGATCTTCGGCCTCGGCACCGCCGGCGGCTTCGAGTTCTACATCCAGAACCGTGGCAACGGCGGCTCGCAGCAGATGGCACAGGCGCTCGGCGCCTTCCTCGGCGCCGCGCACCAGGACCGCCGGCTTGGCTTCGTGCAGACCCTGTGGCGGCCTTCGGTGCCGCAGCTGTCGGTCGACGTCGACCGGGAGAAGGCCAAGGCGGTGGGCGTGTCGCTCGATGAGCTCTACGGCACGCTCGCGGCGACGCTCGGCACGTACTACGTCAACGACTTCAACAAGTTCGGCCGCACCTGGCAGGTGCTGATGTCGGCCGAGCCGGCGTCGCGCAACCGCCCGGACGACGTCGGCAAGGTGTGGATCCGCTCCGAGAAGGGCGAAATGATCCCGCTCGCTTCGCTCGCCAAGGTGCGCTACAGCTCGGGTCCCGATTCGCTCGACCGCTTCAACAACCTGCCGGCGGTGAAGATCTTCGGCCAGGCCGCGCCGGGCGTTTCCTCGGGGCAGGCGATCGATATCGTCGAGGGCCTCGCCGACAAGGCGCTGCCGCGCGATTTCAGCTACGACTGGGGCGGCACGTCGTACCAGGAGAAGCGCTCGGCGGGCACCGCCGGGATCGCGCTCACCCTGGCGGTGATCATGGTGTTCTTCATTCTCGCCGCGCAGTACGAGAAATGGTCACTGCCGCTTTCGGTGCTGCTCGCCCTGCCGTTCGGCACGTTCGGCGCACTGGCGGCGATCTGGGTGAACAATCTCCTGCTGGGAGTCGGCATCGGCTCGCGACCGCTGACGAGCGACGTCTACTTCCAGATCGGCCTGGTGACGCTGCTCGGCCTGGCGGCGAAGAACGCGATCCTGATCGTCGAGTTCGCGGTGCTCAAGCACTCCGAGGGGCTCTCGGCCTCGGCGGCCGCGGTGGAAGCCGCGCGGCTGCGCTTCCGGCCGATCCTGATGACCTCCATGGCGTTCATCCTCGGGGTGCTGCCGCTGGTCCTGTCCACCGGCGCCGGCGCCGGCGCGCGCCACTCCGCCGGCACCGGCGTGCTGGGCGGCATGCTCGCCGCGACTTTCCTCGCCATCTTCTTCGTGCCGATGTTCTTCAAGCTGATGACCGATCGACACCTGACCGAGAAGCGCTCGACGCAAGAGATCAAGGACGAGATCGGCCACGCCCAGAAAGTGACCCGCAAGACTTCTCTGCCCCCGCACCATGCGCCGCACACTAACGAGTAGCCTCTTCGTCCTGCTGGCCGCCTGCAGCGTCGCACCGAAATACGAGCGGCCGGCGGTGGAATTGCCGCAGGCCTGGAAAGAGACCTCGGCCCGCTTCGCCGAGGACGGCCGCTGGTGGCGCGTCTACAACGACGATTCCCTGAACAAGCTGATCGACGAGGGTCTCGCCGGTAACTCCGACCTGTTGATCGCCGCGGCGCGCATCGACGAGGCGCGCGGCATCCTCGCCGAGATCCAGGGACAGTACTACCCGACCATCGACGCGCGCGGCAACGCCTCGCGGCAGAAGATCTCGGAGCGCACCGCGACCTTCTTCCCGGGAGTTCCCCAGCAGTACAGCGACTACCGCGCGAACCTCAACGTCTCCTATGACCTCGATCTCTTCGGCCGGATCCGCTCGAGCGCCGACGCGGCGCGCGAGGAGCTGGCGGGCAACGAAGCGTCGCGCGACGCGATCCGTCTCGCGCTCGCGGCACAGATCGCCAAGTCGTACTTCGCGCTGCGCTCGTTCGACGAGCAGGTGGACCTGACGCGCAAGACCGTCGCGCTGCGCGAAGAGGCGCTGGCCCTGCAGCGCAAGCGATTCCAGGGCGGCATCATTTCCGAATTCGACCTGCGCCAGCTCGAGGCCGAAACCGCGGCGGTGCGCGCCCAGCTGCCGCCGCTCGAGCGCGAGCGCGAGCGCGAGGAAGCGGCGCTCGGCGTTCTTCTCGGCCGCACGCCGAAGCTCATCTTCGAGGGCGGCGTGACGCGCACGCTGGCGTACGACGAGATGCCGGGGCCCGCCGCGGTGCCGGCGGGAATCCCCTCGGAGCTGCTGCTGCGCCGGCCGGACCTGGTCGAGGCCGAGCATCGCCTGATGGCCGCCAACGCACGCATCGGCGTCGCGCGCGCCGACATGTTTCCGTCGATCTCGCTCACCGGCAACTACGGCGTGGCGAGCTCGCAGCTCTCCAACCTGTTCAGCGCCCCGGCGATCGCCTGGCAACTCGCCGCCGGCGTGACCCAGCCGATCTTCGCCGGCGGTCGCCTCCGGGCACGTACTGACCAGGCAGAGGCGCGCGAGCGTGCCCTCGTGGCGCAATACCAGAAGACCATCCAGACCGCTTTCAGCGAAGTCCGCACCGCGCTTGCCGTGCAAGCCCGCTCGCGCGAGAGCTTCGACGCCGAGTCGGCGCGCGCCGCGGCGCTTGCCGAGACGCTGCGCCTCGCGCGGCTTCGCTACCAGAACGGCGTTGCGTCCCAGCTCGACGTCATCGATGCCGAGCGCGGCCTGCTCGCCGCGCGCATCGCCCGCATCGAGGCCCTTCGCGCCCAGCGCGCGGCCGTCGCCGACCTCTTCAGGGCTTTGGGCGGGTGATGACCCAGGACATCCAGATCACGATGGAAGAGGGGCTGGTTCGCGTGACCTATCGCGGCATCGTGGAATACGGCGCGACCACCGAGATGCTGCGCAAGGTCGGACAGATGGCCGCGGAGCGCCAGGTCAAGCTGGTGCTTTTCGACATCCGCGATGCCGACTACAGCAACTACTCAGTGGCGACCCTCCGGCACGCCGAAGAAGGGCCGGCGCTCGGCATCGACAAGATCACGTTTCGCATCGCCTTCCTCGGCGCGGCGGGAAATCCGATGCTCAAGTACATCGAAGACGTGTCCGTGAACCGCGGCTACCAGGTCAAGAGCTTCACCGACGAGGGCGCGGGGCTGGCCTGGTTGCGGCAGGCTCCCTAATATCTCGGCTGCGATGAGCAGCCTGCTATCGGTTGCCGGAGTCGATGTTTACCTTGAAGGTGAGGGCGCCGAGAGCATCATCATGGTTCACGGCTGGCCGGATACCTGCCGGCTGTGGGACGCCACGGTGGAAGCCCTCAAAGCCCGCTATCGCTGCATCCGCTTCACGCTGCCCGGCTTCGATCCGCGGTCCGACGGCCGCTCGTACACGCTGGACGAGCTGCTTGCTTTCCTCGGCGAGGTGATCGAGCGCACCGCGCCGGGGCAGAAGGTGATCCTGATGCTGCATGACTGGGGCTGCTTCTTCGGCTACCAGTTCTATGCGCGCAACCCGGGGAAGGTGTCGAGGATCGTCGGCGTGGACATCGGCGACCCGCGCTCGACGGCGAAGACCATGACCGCTCGCGAGAAGGCGATCATGCTCGCCTACCAGACGTGGAACGCCCTGGCGTGGCGCATCGGCGGGGCTGCCGGTACCTGGATGATCCGCGCGATGGCGAACTGGGCGCGCTGCCCATCGGACCGCGCGCCGATGAGCTGGCGGATGGGCTATCCCTACTACGTGCTCTGGTTCGGCGGCCGCGATTCCTTTCGCGGCCAGGTGCGCCGCTTCGATCCGCAATGCCCCATGCTCTTCGTCTACGGCGTGCGCAAGCCGTTGCGCTTCCATTCGCCGCAATGGACAGAGGAGCTGAAGCAGAAGCCCGGAAGCGACGTGGTCGAGTTCGATACCGGGCACTGGGTGATGTCGAACGCGCCCGAACGGTTCAACCAGGTCGTCAGTCGATGGCTCGGTTAGAGTCGGGCATGGCACGCGCAATCTTCCTGCTGGCCTTTTGCGCGCTCGCGGGCGGCTGCGCCCATTGGCCGGCGACCCCTCCGCTGCAGCAGGCTGGAGCGCCCGGCTACCGGCTCGCCGAAGGCGGCCGCCCCGGCCAGTCCGACGAGTTGCTGGTCGTGCTCGCCATCTCCGGTGGCGGCACGCGCGCAGCGGCGCTGGGGTACGGCGTGCTGGAAGAGTTGCGCCGCACCGAGGTGATGGTGAACGGCGTGAAGCGCCGCCTGCTCGACGAGGTGGACGTGATCTCCGCCGTGTCCGGAGGCACGCTGCCGGCCACCTACTACGCGCTGCGCGGCGAGAAGACGTTCCAGGAGTTCGAGGCGAAGGTGCTGTCGCGCAACCTCGAGATGGAGCTGGCGAAGCGCATCGTCCTGAATCCGGTCAACTGGTTCCGCCTGCCCTCGGGCACGTTCGGCAAGTCGGACATCTTCGCCGAGCTCTACGACGAGACCGTGTTCGACCGCGCCACCTTCGCCGACCTGAAACGCGCCAACGGGCCGTTCGTGATCATCAACGGCACCGACGTCACGACCGGCGCCCGGTTCAGCTATACGCAGGACTACTTCGACGCGATCTGCGGCGATCTCTCCCGCTTGCCGCTCGGACGCGCGGTGGCGACTTCCACGGCGCTGCCGCCGCTGCTCACGCCGATCACGCTGGAGAATCGCGGCGGGACTTGCGGCCGGAAGGCGCCGGCCTGGCAGGGCGCCGCCGAAGCGAGACTCGGTGAGTCCGAGACGCCAGGCCGCGCCCTGCTTCGCGCGCGCGCCCTGCAGTCCTACGAGAACCCGGCTCGTCCCTACGTCCACCTCTTCGACGGCGGACTCGCCGAGAATCTGGGTTTGAGCGAGGTGCTCATGGCCTTCGAGCTCCTCAAGGTCGAGCCCAACGAGACGGTCCTGCCCGCGCTGCGCCGGGCGCGCAAGGTGGTGGTGATCTCCGTCAACGCGCTGCGCTTCCCCGAGGTGGACTGGGACCGCTCGGCCGCGCCGCCGGGCACGGACACGCTGGGCGAGCAGATGTGGGGGATCCCCGTCGACCGGATCTCTCTCGATGCGGTGGAGCAGGTGCGCGAGAAGCTCGCCGCCTGGCAGGCCGACGGCCCCGGGCGGAGCGGGTATCTCGTGCAGGTCACCTTCGACTCGCTGAAGGATCCGGCCGAGCGCCAATACTTCAGGCAAGTGAAGACCAGCCTGACGCTGCCGAAGGAGCAGGTCGATCGGCTGCGCGAGGTCGGCGGTCGGCTGCTTCGCGAAGCGCCCGCCTTGCGGAGGCTGGTCGCCGATCTGAATTCAGGGCGCTAAAGTCTCGTCGTTCATGACTACCCCGCAACCATTCTTTCGCGAGGCAGGCACGGGTTCGGGCGTGGTCTGCCTGCATTCCAACGCGAGCAGCTCGGGCCAGTGGCGCGCCCTGGTGGACCTGCTGGCGCCGAAATTCCGTGTTCTCGCGGCCGATTCGTACGGCGCGGGCAAGAGCCCGGCCTGGGCGGGAGGGAGGCTGGCGACGCTGAGCGACGAAGCCGCGCTGCTCGAGCCGGTGTTCGCCCGCGCCGGCGATCCCTTCACGCTGGTCGGCCATTCCTACGGCGCCGCGGTCGCCCTGATCGCGGCGTTGAAGCAGCCGCGGCGCGTGCGGGCGCTCGTGCTTTACGAACCGACGCTGTTCGCGCTGGTGGAGGCCGCATCGCCGCCACCCAACGATGCCGACGGGATTTGTGCCGCGGTCGCGCGTTCAGTCGCAGCGCTTGACGGCGATGACACCGACCGCGCCGCGGCCCATTTCATCGACTACTGGATGGGCGCCGGGTCCTGGGCGCGCACGCCCGAGGCGCGCAAGGCGCCGATCGCCGCCTCGATCCGCAATATCCGCAGCTGGTCGCACGCGCTGCTGCGCGAGCCGACGCCCGCGAGCGCATTCGCCGCGCTCGACATGCCGGTTCTCTACCTGACCGGCAGGAAGTCGCCGGCCTCGGCGCGTGGCGTGGCGAACATCCTGACGCGCGTCCTGCCGCGCGTGGAAGTGGTCGAGTTCGACGACCTCGGGCACATGGCGCCGGTGACGCACCCCGATGCCGTCAACGCCGCGATCGCGCGCTTCCTCGAGCGATGAAGGCTCTCGTTCTCCTGTGCGCCCTCGCCGCGACAAATGCGCTCGCCCAGCCGCGCAGCGTCGATCTCTACATCGGCTACAGCGTCGGCGGCGGCTACGACATCTACGCGCGGCTGCTCGCGCGCCACATGGCGCGCCATCTGCCCGGCAATCCGACGATCGTGCCGAGGAACATGGAAGGCGCCGGCAGCCTGCGTCTCGCCAATTTCCTCAACAAGGCCGCGCCGCGCGACGGTAGCGCCTTCGGCACCATCGGCCGCGCCGTCGCCTTCGAGCCGCTGTTCGGCGAGCACAGCGCGCAATTCAAGGCGACCGAGTTCGGCTGGCTCGGCAGCGCCAACGACGAAGTGAGCGTCTGCGCCGCGTGGGGCAAAACCGGCATCACGCGCTTCGAGGACCTCTATCGCGAAGTCTTCGTCGGCGGCACCGGCGGCAATTCCGACACCGATACCTTCCCGAAGGCGATCAACAGCATCCTCGGCACGAAGATGAAGCTCGTCACCGGCTATCCCGGCGGCAACGACATCACGCTCGCGATGCAGCGCGGCGAGGTGCAGGCGCGCTGCGGCTGGTCGTGGTCGAGCATCAAGACCAACCATGCCGCCTGGGTGAAGGACGGCACCCTGAAAATTCTTGCGCAACTCGCGCTCGAGAAGCATCCCGACCTGCCGCACGTGCCGCTGATCATGGACATGGTGAAGACGCCCGAGCAGCGGCAGGTACTGCGCCTCGTCTTCGCCGGGCAGGTGATGGGCCGTCCTTTCCTCGCGCCGCCCGGCGTACCCGCCGATCGCCTGGCGGCGCTGCGCAAGGCATTCATGGCGACGATGCAGGACCCCGCGTTCCTCGCCGAGGCGGAGAAGATCAAGCTCGAGATCCGGCCGGTGTCTGGCGAGGCGGTGCAGAAGCTCGTCGCCGAGGTTTACGCCAGCCCGCCCGAAGTGGTGAAGAAAGCGGCCGCGGCGCTCAGGTGAACACGTAGGCGTCCATCGCCAGAACGCCGGAGTCGATGGCGTCGTAGACGCGCTCCGGCTTGCTCCTGCCGGAAGCCGCGCCCAGGGCGAAGAACAAGGGCAGGAAATGCTCGTCGGTCGGATGGGCGCGCACGCCATGCGGCGAGCGCGAGCGGTAGTCGACCAGGCTGTCGATGTCCTTCTGCTCGAGCTTCTGCTTTACCCACTCCTGGAATTCGCGCGCGTACGGCTGCGGCTCTTTCGTGCCGCGCCCCCAGTCGCGCAGGTTGTGGGTCATGTGGCCTGAGCCAATGATCAACACGCCTTCAGCAGACAACTTCTTTAGCGAAGAACCCAATTCAACATGGTGGCGTGGCCCGAGCGCAGGCTGCACCGAGATCTGCACCACCGGGATATCGTGCTTCGGATACATGTAGAGCAGCGGCGACCAGGCGCCGTGGTCGAGGCCGCGGCAGCCGTCGATGCCGGCGGTGAAGCCTGCGTCCTTCAAAAGCGCTTGCGCGCGCTGCGCGAGCTCGGGCGCGCCGGCCGCGGGATAGCGCAGGCGGTAGAGCGGCTCGGGGAAGTTGTAGAAATCGTGGATGGTCTCCGGCTTGTCGCCGCCGGTGAGCATCGGCAGGTTGGTTTCCCAGTGCGCGGAAGAGATGAGGATCGCGCGCGGGCGGGGAAGCCGCTGCGCGAGCGCCTTCCAGGCCTCTCCCGCCGGCCCCGCCTGGAGCGCGTGCATGGGAGACCCGTGGGAGACGAAGACGCTCGGCAGCACGGCGGACATCAGGTTGCGCTCAGGTTGCCGGCTGCTCTTTGGGGAGCAGACCTTCGGCCTGCATCGCTTCCTTCACCTTCGGGCGGGCGGCGACGCGCTTGTTGAACGCCTGCACGTTGGGCCACTTCGACAGGTCGATGTCGGTCGGCTTGGTCCAGTTGCTGAGCACGAAGAGGTACGCGTCGGCAACCGTGAACTGCTTGCCGGTGAGGTAGTCCTTGCCGGCGAGCTGCTTGTCGAGCCACTCGAATCGCTTGCCGAGGTTTTCCTTGGCGATGGTCTTGTAGTCCTCGGGCGTGTTCGGACGGAACAGCGGCGAGAACTGCTTGTGCACTTCCGAAGTGAGGAAGTTGAGCCACTCCTGCAGCCGGTAGCGCTCGATCGTGCCGTTCTTCGGCGCCAGGCCCGACTCGGGCTTCTGGTCGGCGAGGTACTGCACGATGGCCGGGCCCTCGGTGAGGCGCTCGCCGCTGTCGAGCTCGAGCGCCGGCACGTAGCCCTTGCCGTTCACTTTCCAGTAGTCGCCGCCGCCCTCCATCGACTTGTCCTTGGTGTTGACCTTCTGCAGGTCGATCTTCAGGCCGGCTTCGCGCGCCACGATATGCGGCGACAGCGAGCACGCGCCGGGTGCGTAATAGAGCTTCATTGGTTCATCTCCTCTGTGGTTAGGACAAAGCCTGGATGACCGCGGGAGGCACGCACACGACGCGCGCCTGCGTATCGGTGACTTGGATCGCCGCGAT
>DATNCP010000211.1:0-5696 GCA_035607175.1 Burkholderiales bacterium | reverse complement strand
TCGTAGAGCGCCTGGCCGCCGCCTTCCTGGATCCAGCCGAGGAAGTCGAAGTGGTCCATGCCGAACGGGCCGGCGGGCGTCGCCGAGAACAGCGTCGCCGTCTTGTTCTTGCCCACCCAGTAGTAGGAGACGCCGTGGCCGCCGTCGAGCACTTTCTTGTGCGTGGCATCGAGGATCTCGAAGGCCGGCACGATCTGGCCCGCGGCCATCGCCTCGATCTTCACTTCGCCGCGCGTCAGCTTGTCGAAGCGCTCGGCGAAATACTTGAAGTTGTCCTGCAGCGTCAGGCTCGCCGGCCAGGTCGATTGGAACTTGAGCTGCTTGACCGCAGGCTGCTGCGCCTGGGCGCCCGTGGTGGCAACTGCGGCGAGCGCCGCAGCCGCGGCGAGCGTGGTGAGCGACAATGCTTTTTTCATGGGCTCCTCCTCCAGAGGGAGGGAAATGGTATATGAAGATCAATCGACTGGAAACGCTCCGCCTCGGCGAGTTTCCCAACCTCGTCTGGCTGCGCGTGCATACCGACCAGGGGGTCGTCGGCCTGGGAGAAACCAGCTATGCCGCCCAGAGCGTCGAGGCCTACGTGCACGAATATGTGGCGCCGCGGGTCCTCGGCCGCGACCCGCTCGAGATCGAGGCGCTGGCGCGGAGCGTCGGCCCCTATGTCGGCTGGCGCGCTTCGAGCGTCGAGACGCGCGCCGCGTCGGCCCTCGATATCGCGCTCTGGGACCTGTACGGCAAGGTGTGCAACCTGCCGCTCTACCAGGTGCTCGGCGGCGCGAGCCGGCAGCGCGTGCGCACCTACAACACCTGCGCCGGCTACCGCTATGTGCGCGGCGCGGGCGGGCAGAGCACGAAGAACTGGGGCCTCGACGGAAAGTCGCAGGGTCCGTACGAAGACCTGGATGCGTTCCTGAATCGCGCCGGCGAGCTCGCGCAGTCGCTCCTCGAGCAGGGCATCACCGGCATGAAGATCTGGCCGTTCGATCCGTTCGCCGAAGCGAGCGAGGGGCAATACCTCTCGGGACCCGACCTGCAGAAGGCGCTCGAGCCGTTCCGGAAAATCCGCGCCGCGGTCGGCAACCGGATGGACATCATGGTCGAGTTCCATTCGCTGTGGCGCCTGCCCGCAGCGCAGCGCATCGCGCAGGCGCTCGCCGAGTTCGACACCTTCTGGCACGAGGATCCGATCCGCATGGACAGCCTCGCGCTCCTCAAGCAGTACGCGCCGTACTCGAAGGCGCCGATCTGCGCCTCCGAGATCCTCGCCGGCCGCTGGAGCTTCAAGGACCTGCTCGAGACCGGCGTCGCCGGCATCGTCATGTTCGACCTCGCGTGGTGCGGCGGCATCAGCGAAGCGCGCCGCATCGCCGCGCTCGCCGATGCCTGGCAGCTGCCGGTGGCGCCGCACGACTGCACCGGGCCGCTCGTCTACGCCGCGTCGGTGCACTTCTCGATCTGGGCGCCGAACACGCTCGTCCAGGAATCGGTGCGCGCCTTCTACACCGGCTGGTACAGGGAGCTGGTGACACACGTGCCGCAACCGGAAAAAGGTTACTTCGGAAAACCTCCGGGTCCGGGGATCGGCTGCGAGCTGCTGCCCGAGGTGTGGAAGCGAAAAGACGCGATGGTTCGCCTCAGTTCCGTCTAGCTAATCCAGCCTGACCGCGATTCCTTCCAGTCCCTTCACCGCCGGGTAGCGCTGCATCACGAGGGGATCGTGCCCCGGGATGACGTGCCCCGGGGATGCCGCCAGCGAGCGCAATTTCTCGTAGCCGGAGACCATGTCGTCGACCGAGAAGACGATCGGGAACGGCCGCGTCTGTTCCATGTTGGCGTAGAAATGGCTCGCGTCGGAGGCGAGCACCACCCAGCCGCGACGCGTCGCGACGCGCACCGACTGCATGCCCATCGTGTGCCCGCCGATGAGATGCAGCGAAATGCCGGGCGCGATTTCCTCGTCGCCGTCATGGAAGTGCACGCGCTTCTCGTACACGCGCCGCACCATGCCGACGACTTCCTCGACCTCGTAGGCGAAGCGATGGCGCTCCTCGCCCATGTGGCGGCCGGTGGCGTAGTGCATCTCGACGTCCTGCAGGTGCAGCGTCGCCGCCGGAAAGAGATCGAAGTTGCCGACGTGGTCGTAGTGCAGGTGGGTGATCACCACGTCTTTCACTGAAGAAGGATCACATTGAAGAAGGCGTAGCGCCTCCGCAGGGCACCTCAGATGATCCCGCCCCCGCTTCCTCGCCATCGCCGCCGAGAAGCCGGTATCGACCACGACCTCGCGTCCGCCGCCGCGGATCAGCCAGACGAAGTAGTCGAGCGGCATCGGCCCGTCGTGCGGGTCGCCGCCGATGAAATTCTCCGATGCCTTGCGCATGTGATGCGCGTACTTGATCGCGTAGACCTCGTATTGCGCGGTCACGAAACTGCCCCGCCGAGATCTGCGCGCAGCGCGGCGAGCGGTGCGCTCCAGTCGCGCGACGCCGGCTGGCGATAGACGGGGAAGTCCGGGAACCAGGGCGAGCGGCCGTCACGCCGCAGCCAGCGCCATTCCGGCGGAAACGGCACCAGCACGCGCGCGCTGCGGCCGATGCCCGCCAGCAGGTGAATGTTGGTGTTGCTCACGCTGACATACTCGTCGACGAGCGACAGCACCGCAAGCAGCGCGCGCAGGTCCTCGCCGAGCGCCGAGAGGTCGTGGCACGGCGCGCCGAAGCCGGCGGCGAATTCCGCGCCGTCCTGCGCGCGCGCGCCGCGCTGCAGGAGGATCGTGGTGCCGCGCCAGCCGCGCAACGCCGCGCCGAGCTCCCGGGGCGGCGCCGATTTGGTGAGCGCGATCCGCTCGGCGCCGAACTCGCGCCCGCGTACCGTGTCGGTGCCCGCGCGCCACGTCACGGCGAGATAGGGCGGCGGCCCGAGCCCCGCAAGACGGGCGCCGGCATCCTGCTTCGCCTGCGCGTCGACCTCGAGAGGCCACGCCGGCGGCGTCTCCTCGCTCTCGAGCAGCGCGGGAAGATCGCCGGTCCACACCGCGCGATCGAATCCCATCACGGCGTCGCCGTCGCGGACCTCGTCCAGGATGGCGTTGCGCTGCACGACCGGATGCAGCTTGCGCTCGCAGGCGAGCACGAGCCGCGCGCCGCGCCGGTGCAGCAGCGGCGCGAAGCGCAGGAAGAACAGCACGTCGCCGATGCCCTGCTCGCCGCGCAGCAGCACCGAGCGCCCATCGAGCCGCGCGGCGAGAGGCTCGGGCAGCTCGGTCGGGCGCGGATCGAAAAGGTTGCGCCGCCGGACGTACTCGGTCCAGCCCTCGCGCCAATGCGCGGTCGCGAGCAGCAGATGCGCGAGCGAGCTGCGCGCGAGCTTCCAGTCTGCGTGGCTGGCGACCGCGGCGCGCAGCCGCGCCAGCGCGCGATCGGTTTCGCCGGCGTCCGCCTCGTAGAGTGCCAGCGCCATGGCGAGGTCCTGCGGATCGATGTTCTTTGCCGAGCGTTCGAGCAGGCCCTTCGCGCGCGCGGTCTCGCCGCGCAGGCTGTAGATCCGGGCGAGATTCGTCGCCAGCCTGGGAAACGCCGGCTCGATGGCGAGCGCGCGCTCGTAGAGCGGTCGCGCCTCGTCGAGCCGCTCCTGCTTCTCGAGCGACTTGGCGAGATTGACCAGCGCGTTGAGATGGCCGGGCTTGCGCTTCAGCACCTTGCGGAAGGTCGCTTCGGCGAGGTCGAGCTGCCCCGTCTCGCCATAGGCGACGCCGAGGGTGTTGAGGAAATCGAGGTTGTTCCGCTTCAGCTCGTGCGCGCGCAGCGCATGCTCGAGCGCGAGGTTGGTCTCGCCCGCCTGCAGATACTTCCAGGCCAGCTCATTGCTCGTTTCGGCATCCACTACGCGATGCGCACGCGGGCGAACTTGCGCTTGCCGACCTGGATGACCAGCGTCTCGCCGCGGCGCAGGGAGAGGTTCTTGTCGCTCACCTTCTCGCCGTTGATCTTCACGCCGCCCTGCTCGATCATGCGCGCCGCCTCGCTCGTGCTCGGCACCAGGTCGGCCTGCTTCAGCACCTTGACGATCGCCGTCTCGCTCACGGTCTTCTCCGGCATGTCCTGCGGCAGCGCGCCGTCGCGGAACATCGCGTCGAACTCGGCCTCGGCCTGCTCCGCCGCGGCGGCGGAATGGAAGCGCGCGACGATCTCCTTGGCGAAGACGACCTTCACCTCGCGCGGGTTGCGGCCCGAGGCGACTTCCTTTTTCCAGAGAGCGACTTTCTCCCCGGCCGCAAAGGACAGGAGCTCGATGTAGCGCCACATCAGCGTGTCGGAGATGCGCATCAGCTTGCCGAACATCTCCTTCGGCGACTCGGTGATGCCGATGTAGTTGCCGAGCGACTTCGACATCTTGTCCTTGCCGTCGGTCCCCTCGAGCAGCGGCATGGTGAGCACGCACTGCGGCTCCTGGCCGTAGTCCTTCTGCAGCTCGCGCCCGACGAGGAGATTGAATTTCTGGTCGGTGCCGCCCAGCTCGACGTCGGCCTTCATCGCCACCGAGTCATAGCCCTGCATCAGCGGATAGAGCAGCTCGTGCACCGCGATCGGCTGGTTGTTCTTCAGCCGCTTGGAAAAATCGTCGCGTTCCAGCAGGCGGGCGACCGTATAGCGCGCGGCCAGCTTGACCATCCCTTCGGCGCCGAGCTGGTTCGACCACTCGGAGTTGAACAGGATCTGCGTCTTCTCCGGGTCGAGGATCTTGAACGCCTGCTCGCGGTAGGTCTTCGCGTTGGCGAGGATCTCCTCGCGCGAGAGCGGCGGGCGCGTCTGGTTCTTGCCGGTCGGGTCGCCGATCATGCCGGTGAAGTCGCCGATCAGGAACTGCACCTGGTGGCCGAGGCTCTGGAAGTCGCGCAGCTTGTTGATCACCACGGTGTGGCCGAGGTGCAGGTCGGGCGCCGTCGGGTCAAGGCCGAGCTTGATGCGCAGCTTGCGGCCGCTCGTGAGTTTTTTCACGAGTTCTTCCTCGACGATCAGCTCGTCACACCCCCGACGAATGGTCTGAACGGACTGCTCGATGGCGGCCATGCTTGGTATGCGCCTTTGCTAGACTTCGCAGGCTTCTGAATAACAAGGGATTCTAGCTGAACGATGCATAAGCCCGGCAGACTGGGCGGAACGATAGGCCTGACGCTCCTGCTGCTCGCAGCGTGCGGCGCCGTCGGCGCTTATTCCAATCTCTCGCCCGCGGTCGACGCGCGCGACCTTCCCGAGCCCATGGTGGAGGCCCTCTCGCTGCGCGCCGAAGCCCAGGCCGTGGCCAAGACCTACGTCCGCGAGGAGCAGTTCCAGCGCGGCGACACGATCGCGGCGTTCGTCGGCCGGCTCGGCCTCGCCGATCCCCGCGTCGCGCGCCTACGCTCGCTGCGCGAACTGCGCCCCGGCACCTTCGTCAACGCCGAAGTCGGCGCCGACGGCGACCTGATCTCCCTCACCTGGCTGAGCGGCCGCGATACGCTGGTGCGCGTCGCGCCCGACGGCGAAGGCTACGCACGCAGCGAGGGCCGCGCCCCCCTCGACACCCGCGTGGCGACGAAATCCGGCGTGATCCACAGCTCGCTCTTCGCCGCGAGCGATTCGGCCGGCGTGCCCGACGGCGTGGCGATGCAGCTCGCCGACGTGTTCGGCGGCGACGTCGACTTTCACCGCGACCTG
>DATNCP010000210.1:0-10359 GCA_035607175.1 Burkholderiales bacterium | reverse complement strand
TAATCGATCTGACGCATATTCCCTACAAGGGCACGACGCAGCTGCTGCCCGATCTCATGGACGGGCGCATCGACATGGCGCTCGACAGCCTGCCCGCCTACTTGCCGCACCTCAAGGCGGGCAAGGTGCGCGCGCTCGCGGTCGCCTCGCGCAATCGCTCGCCGGTGCTGCCCGAGCTGCCGACCATGGCCGAAGCCGGCGTGCCGGGCGTGGTATCGGCGACCGACTATGCGCTGTTCGCGCCGGCCGGGACGCCGAAGGAGATCGTCGCGCTGCTCAACCGCGAAGTGAACGCGGTGCTGGAGATGCCGGACCTGCGCGCCAAGCTCACCGCGCAGGGCGTCGAGATCGCCGGCGGCACGCCCGAATCGGTGCGCACGGAGTTCGCCGAAGAGCTCGCGAAGTGGGGCCAGGTCATCGCCGACGCGAAGCTGAAGCCGGAATAGCGGCTACTTCTCGCTCCAGCGCGACGGGCGCCTAACGGTAGTCCGGGGTGACGATCTGCCAGCCCTCGTCGGGCCGGTTGAGCGCGCAGCTATGGCGGCGCACCACGTCCAGGATGTTCGCGTTTCCGATGCGCCCGACGTGGTAGCTGCAGAGCGAGACGATGCGCCGGCCCTGGAACGCGCGGTGCACGACTTCCTCATAGTCCATGAAATCGGGCCAGGTCTCCGGGGTGACGAAGCTCGCGTTTCCGGTGATGCGAAGGCCGCTGAAGCCCTCCTCCAGCGCCTGTTGTTCCTGAGCGAGCCAGAGCTGCGCGACCTCGCGGCTCTTCATTCCCCGGGCCTTGACGTAGAACTCGGTGTAGTCCTGGATGGTGAGCGCGCCGCTTCGAATTGCCGCCGCGGCGTTCAGGCCGGCCTTCCTGAGCTCGAGCTTGGCAGCGGCGGCCTCCAGCGGCTGCGCCGTGATCCATACGCAACGCTCGTTGTGGTGAAGCCCCGCGGTGAAGAACGGTACCAGCGCCTCGACCAGCTGTTCGCGATCCCGGTAGAAGTGGCACATGTGGATCCCGTATGGAATCTGGTCGATTCCAGGGAGGCCACACTGCGTCAGGCTGGGGTGAGGGGTCGCATCTAGCACGACCGGAAGCTACGCCAATCGCCGCGCAGCCGGTATCGGGAAAAACACTACGAGCTTCCTACTTGCCGCTCCAGCGCGGCGAGCGCTTCTCGACGAACGCCTTCACGCCTTCCTTGAAGTCGTCGCTGCCGTAGATCTTGCGCACGATGTCGTCGCCGTCCGGAAGCGGGCGCGCAGCCTGCAGCCGGCGCACGGCCTCCTTGGTGGCCCACAGGGTGAGCGGCGCGTGTGAAGCCACTTTCTGCGCGATCTCGTTGACACGGGCTTCGATCCCCGAGGTTTCGATAATTTCGTGCAGAAATCCGGCCGTGAGCGCTTCCTGCGCGCTCATCAGGCGCGCCTGGAACACCATCTCCTTCAGGCGCGACGGGCCGATCAGGTCCATGAACGCGGCGTAGTTGCCCATCGAGAGGCAGTTGCCGAGCGTGCGCGCGATCGGCAGGCCGAAGCGCGACTCGGGCGTGCCGACGCGGATGTCGGCGCCCGCGGCGATGCCGAAGCCGCCGCCGACGCACACGCCCTCGATCTGCGCGATGACGGGTTTTTTGACCTTGGCGATGCGCCCGGAGCGCTTGTCGCCGTCCTTCTCGTAGTTCAATCCGTCCTCGGCGCCCTTGAACTTCGTGAACTGGCTGATGTCGGTACCAGCAACGAAGGCCTTGCCGCCCGCGCCCTTCAGCACCAGCACGCGGATCGAGTCGTCGGCGTCGACCTCTTCGCACACTTCGTAGAGGCGCTGGTACATGCCCCAGGTCATGGCGTTGCGCGCCTCGGGGCGGTTGAAGGTCAGCGTGACGATCGGGCCGTCGCGTGAGACCAGGACTTCGTCCTTCGAAACTTCGGTTTTGGTGTCCACGGAACGTCCTGAAAAGCGTTATCTCGATGGTAACATCCGGCTAATTCTCTAGGAGGAGGATGCGATGTCCAGAATATTCCTTGCTGCATTGCTGCTTGCCGTTGCCCCGCTATCGCTCGCGCAGAAGTATCCGTCCAAGACGGTCGAGGTCGTGGTGCCCTACGCGCCGGGCGGCGGCACCGACAACCTGATGCGCACCATCACCGGCATCATCGACGAGAACAAGTGGTCGCCGGTGCCGCTCAACGTCAACAACCGCGCCGGCGGCTCGGGCGCCATCGGCTACAACTACCTGATCAACAAGAAGGGCGACGCGCACGTGATCGCCGGCGCGACGCCGATGATCGTCTCCGGCAAGATCGAAGGGCGCCTGCCGGGCAACCATCGCGACGCGATGACGGTGCTGATGATCGTGGCGATCGACGAGCTGATGCTGTCGGTGCGCACCGAGTCGCCGTACAAGACGATCGACGACTTCGTGAAGGCGGCGAAAGCCAAGCCGGGCGGGCTCACCGTCGGCGGCACCGCCACGCTCACCGAGGACCACATCTTCACCTACCTGTTCGAGAAGGCGGCGGGCATCCAGCTCAAGTACGTGCCGTTCAACTCCGGCGGCGAGGTCACCGCCGCGCTGATGGGCGGCCACATCGACGCCGCGGTCGAGAACCCGAACGAGATCGTGGCGCAGATCGAGTCGGGCAAGGCGAAGAACCTGGCGGTCGCGGCGCAGAAGCGCCTCAAGGACGCGCCCGACGTGCCGACCTTCGCCGAGCGCGGCTACAAGTTCTACTGGGAGCAGATGCGCGGCGTGGTCGGCCCGGCCAACATGGCGCCGGAAGCGGTGAAGTGGTGGCAGGACACGCTGAAGAAGGTGGTGCAGACCAAGAAGTGGCAGGAGGACTACATCAAGCGCAACCTGCTCACGCCGACCGACTGGACCGGCGACCAGGCGCTGAAGTACCTCGACAGCCTCAACGCGAAGTACGAAGAGGCCATCAAGGGCTTGAAGGCTTCTCAGAAATAGCCGGGTAGTGCGTAACGCTGACCGGGTCACCGCGGCGCTGCTGCTGGCGTTCGCGGTCGCCTTCTCGGCCGGCGCGGTCAAGAACTACCAATGGTGGGGCGCGGGCGGGCCGGGCCCCGCCTTCGTTCCGTTCTGTCTCGGCATCGTGATGGCGCTGCTCGCGCTGATGATGCTCGTGCGCAGCATCCGGGAGAAAAACCCGGGCGAAGCCTGGTTTCCGCGCGGCGAAGGCCTGCGCGACATGCTGGTGGTGCTGGCGGTGACGATCGCCTACGTCGCGCTGCTCGACGTCACCGGCATGGTGGTCGGCACCGCGCTCTACCTCGCCATTCTCGTCCGCTATCTCGGCAAGCACCGCTGGTGGGTGACCTTGTCGGTCGCGCTCGGCGCGGGGCTGTTCAACTGGGTGGTGTTCGTGCACTGGCTGCGCGTGCCCATGCCCGAGGGGATGTTCTGGACTTTCTGACCCACCTCGGCATGGGGTTCGGCGTGGCATTCACGCCGTTCAACCTGATGATGGCGGTCGCCGGCGTGCTGGTCGGCATCCTGATCGGCGCGCTGCCCGGCGTCGGCCCGCCCTCGGGCGTGGCGATGCTGCTGCCGCTCACCTTCGGCATGGACCCGACCTCGGGCATCATCATGCTGGCCGCGCTCTACGCCGGCACCATGTACGGCGGCACCATCACCGCGGTGCTGATCAACACGCCGGGCGAATCGGCCTCCGTGGTCACCTGCCTCGACGGCTACCAGATGGCGCTGCAGGGAAGGGCGGGAGCGGCGCTCGGCATCGCCGCGATCGGCTCGTTCATCGCCGGCACGATCGGCGTGGTGCTGCTGATGCTGGTGTCGCCGCTGCTCGCGCGCTGGGCGCTCTCCTTCGGACCGCCCGAGACCTTCGCGCTCATGCTCGTCGGCCTCACCACCGTGACCATGCTCGCGGGCGAGGACCCGCTCAAGGGCTACATCAGCATGGTGCTCGGCCTCATGCTGGCGATGGTCGGCTTCGACATCATCTCGGGCGACGCGCGCTACGGCTTCGGCGTGCCGGAGCTGATGGACGGCGTCGACTTCCTGCCGGTGGCGATCGGCCTGTTCGGCCTCGGTGAAGTCCTGGCGGGTGCCGAAGAGAAGACCGCTCAAATGAAGATCAGCCTGCGCCTGCGCGAGGTGCTGCCGAGCCTCGCCGACTGGGCGCAGAGCAAGTGGGCGATCGCGCGCGGCACGGTGCTCGGCTTCCTGGTCGGCGTGCTGCCGGGCGCCGGCCCGACGGTCGCCTCGTTCCTCTCCTACACCGTGGAGAAGAAGGTGTCGAAGACGCCCGAGCGGTTCGGCAAGGGTGCCATCGAGGGCGTGGCGGCGCCCGAGTCGGCGAACAACGCCGCCGCCACCGCGGCGATGGTGCCGATGCTGACGCTCGGCATCCCGGGCTCGGCCACCACCGCGATCATGCTCGGCGGCCTGATGATGTGGGGCTTGCGCCCTGGGCCGCTGCTCTTCGAGAAGAACCCGCAGTTCGTCTGGGGGCTGATCGCCTCGCAGTACATCGCCAACGTGATGCTGCTCGTCGCGAGCACCGCGCTGATCCCGCTCTTCGTGCGGGCGCTGCGCATTCCCTACAGCATCCTGATGCCGCTCATCATCCTCTTCTGCGTCACCGGCGCGTACTCGCTCAAGAACAACGTGTTCGACGTCGGGCAGATGCTGGTGTTCGGCGTCCTGGGCTATTTCATGAAGAAGCTCGGCTACTCGCCCGCCGCGCTGGTGCTCGCCCTGGTGCTCGGGCCGCTCGCCGAGCGTGCGCTGCGCCAGTCGCTCATCATCTCCGACGCCGGCGTCGGCATCTTCTTCACGCGGCCGATCTCCGCCGTGCTCATGGTGCTCGCGCTCGCCGCCATCGCGGTGCCGCTTGCGAAATGGGGCCGGACCCTGTTCTCGAGGAGCAGTTCATGATCAAGATAGTCATCGCGGCGGTCCTGTTCGCCGCGACGACGATCGTTGTTGCACAAACCTATCCGACGAAACCCGTGACCTTTATCGTGCCGTTCCCGCCGGGCGGCGGCACCGACATTTCGGCGCGCACGGTCGCGGCGAAGCTGACCCAGAAGTGGGGCCAGTCGGTGATTGCGGAGAACCGCGCGGGCGCGGCCGGCATCCTGGGCGCGGACGCGGCGGCCAAGGCGCGGCCCGACGGCTACACGCTGCTCATCGTGAACGTCGGCATCACCTCGATCAATCCGACGCTCTATCCGAAGCTGCCATACGACCCGGACAAGGCGTTCGCGCCCATCTCGCTCCTCTGCGAGCTGCCGTTCGTGCTGATGGCGAGCCCGTCGTTCAAGCCGAACTCGGTAAAGGAGCTGGTGGCGTTCGCCAAAGCCAATCCCGATAAGGTGACCTTCGCGAGCTCGGGGCAGGGCGGCTCGCCGCACCTCACCGCCGAGATCTTCCAGCTTGCCACCGGCACCCGGCTCACGCATGTGCCTTACAAGGGCGGAGGCCCGGCGATGACCGACCTGATGGCGGGACACGTGGACCTCCTTTTCGCCTCGGTGCTCGAAGGGTCCGGGCACATCAAGGCCGGGAAGCTCAAGGGACTCGCGGTGACGCACGCGAAGCGCTCGCCCGCGCTTCCCGACGTGCCGACGCTCGCCGAAGCGGGCGTGAAGGACGCCGAGTCGGGCTCGTGGATCGCGCTCCTCGCGCCGGCCGCGACCCCCGCGGCGATCATCGACAAAGTGGCGGCCGACGTGAAGGAAGCGGTGTCGGCGCCCGACGTGCGCGAGAAGCTGATCGCGCAGGGCGCCGTACCCCAGGCGAGCACGCCCAAGGAGCTGCAGGCGCTGATCGACAAGGATCGCGGCCGCTACGGCCGGATCATTCGAGAAAAGGGTCTCAAGCCGGAGTAGGTGCGAGCGCTAGGCGCCGAGCCGGGTCAGGATCTGCCAGCCTTGGTCCGGATGCTCGATCGTGCAGCTATGCCGATGCACTACGTCGAGGACGTTGGCGGCGCCGCATCGCTCGCTCGGATAGGTGCAGAGCGTGACGATGCGCCGGCCCGAGAAGGCCTTCTGCACCGTGTCCTCGTACTCCATGAAGACCGACCAGGTCGCGGGCGTCAGGAAGCTGATGTTGCCGCTGATGCGGATGCCCGCGTAGCCGTCGGCGAGCGCGCGCGTCTCCTCGGCGAGCCAGAAGTCGACCACCGCGGCCCCGCGGAGGCTTTCGCCCTCGCCGTACCAATCGGAAAAGTCGCGCAGGATGAGCGCTCCGCCGGCGAGCGCCGCGTCCACGTCGACGCCGGCTTGAGCGAGCGCGAGCGTGGCGGCGGCGGCATCGAGCGGCTCGGCCGCGATCCAGATGCAGCGCTCGCGGTTGCGCAGCCCGGCTGCGAAGTAGGGCACCAGCACCGCCGCGAGCTCGTCGCGTCCGCTGTAGAAGTGGCACATGTGGACGCCGTAGGGAATGCTCCGGATTCCAGGCAGCCCGCAATCGGTCAGGTTGGAAGGCGTGGCGTCATGCATAGGCCTTCACCCGCGCCAGCACGCTGTGGAACTGGTCCGGCAGCGTCTCGCGAATCCAGAACAGCAGCGCCTGCGAAGAGGGCAGGTCGCACGCCAGGCCCTTCCACGACAGCAGCGACTGCAGCAGCGGCCCCTTGATCTCGCCGAGGATTTCGGCGATCGCCCGGTTGACCGCGAGGCGATAGCGCACGTAGTCGTCGGCCGGGATCACGTGCGTGTGGACCGAGCACACGTCCCTCAGAATGCCGTCGTAGCTGCGGGGATCGAAGCGGTCGCAGAGAAAGGAGCAGAGGATGCCTACACCGTGCTTGCGTGCCGCGGCGCCGCGGAGCTCCTCGAGCGCGACGGCAGCCTTCGCGTTGCCGTGCAGATGCAGGAAGCTGCCCGATTCGCCCCACCAGCGCACCGCGGAATAGGCGGCGCGGGCCTTCGCGAGCGCTGCGCCGACCATCGCGTCGTAAGCGGCGGCGTCCGGCATGCCGTGGTAGAGGATGCCTTCGAGGCACCGCTGCACTTCGTTCACGGAAAGCTGCCCGCGGCGAACTGCGGCGTCGTAGTCGACATTCTTCGCGAGGAGCTCGCGCCGCAGGGCGCGCAAGTGCGCCTCGGTTCCCGTCAGGATGACCGCCTCGCCGCGCTGCAAGCCTTCGGCGGCGAAGAGCGCGACGCCGGAGGCGAGGAAGTCGTCGTTGTCGACGATCTGGACGACGTGCGACGCGGGCGCCGGCGAGGCAAGCAATTCCTGCCACGAGGCGTGGCGCACGTGATCTCTTCGCAAGCCGAAGGATGGTAGCAGCCGATGAGCTAGAACCCATGTAGTGATAATGGTGATTTCTGTGTGCGGCGGATTGTCGTGTCGTGAAATCCAGTCAGTTGAAAACGCCAGGCTCGTAGAATCTGCCTCGCTCAATTTCCGAACCTCGGTTTCTCAACTCTTCTCCTTCGTGAGTCAGACCATGCCGACCTTCCCGAAAAAGCCGGGCTTTCGCCTGGGCATCTACATCTGCAAGGAGCTGGAAATCGTCGATTTCGCCGCACCCTACGGCGTGTTCGCCGTCGCGCGCCGCTTCGACCCCGAGCTCGACGCGTTCTTCATCGCCGAGGCGCTGCGCCCGGTGAGCGCGCAGGCTGGGTTCACCGTGCTGCCGAACTACTCGTTCGCCGAGCGCCCGAACATGGACGCGTTCCTCATCCCGGGCGGATTCGGCACCCGCGCGGAAATCAGCAACGCGCGCCTGCACGCTTTCATCCGCGAGCTCCCGGAGAAGACGCTGCTCGTCTCGGTGTGCACCGGCTCGTGGATCTACGGCAGGATGGGCCTGCTCGATGGCCTCGCCGCGACCAACCGAAAGGAGCCCGATCGCCTCGAGCAGTCGGCCATGGGCAAGGTGCCGATCGACCGCCTCGCCGAGATCGCGCCGAAGTGCAGGATCAGCCGCGCGCGCGTGGTCGACGCCGGCCGCGTCATCAGCGGCGGGGGTATCAGCTCCGGGATGGAAGTCGGCTTCCACCTGCTGCGCCGCGCCGGCTACGACGAGAATTTCATCTCCGAGGTGGCGCGCGTCATGGAGTACTCGAAGGCCTACGAGCTCTATAAAGGCGATCTAGAGTACGCCGGCGGTGGGTAAGTGCCGTTACATCTGTTACATCGGCCGGCGCAAGTCTAGTAGAAATACCAACCGATCATCGCTAAACAGATCGGTTTACGAGCCATGAGCCAAAGCCAGCGCCGTGCGATGCTGCTGCTTATTGTCCTGAGCGGCCTGATCATTTCCCTGTGCATGGGCCTGCGCCAGAGCCTGGGCCTGTTCATGCGGCCGATGACCGTGGACCTCGGCATCTCGGCGGCGACCTTCGGCTTCTCGATCGCGCTGCAGAACATCGTCTGGGGGCTCTCCCAGCCGTTCGTCGGCGCGGCCGCCGACCGCTACGGTGCGCGCCCGGTGCTCGTCGTCACTGCGCTGGTGTACGCCGCGGGGCTCGTCCTGATGGGATTCTCGAGCGTGTTCCCGGGTGCGCTTTACGTCGCCGGCTTCCTCGCCGGCGTCGGGACGGCGGGCACCGGCTTCGGCGTGCTGATCGGGACGGTGTCGCGCGCCACACGGCCGGAGAAGCGCAGCCAGACCGTGGGCCTCGTGGCCGCGGCTGGGTCGCTGGGCACCCTGGTGCTTGCGCCGGTCGGCCAGCACCTCATCGGCGGCATCGGCTGGCAAGGCGCGCTCGTCGCGTTCGCCGCCATCGCTGCTTCGATGGCGGTTCTCTCGCTCGCCATACGAGAGCCCGCTGCCTCTGCCGGATCCTCTCCGCAGGCCCATCTCAAGCTGGGAGAAGCACTTCGCGAAGCGATCGCGCATCGCGGCTACCTCTTCATGACGCTCGCGTTCTTTGCCTGCGGCTTCCAGCTCGTGTTCATCACCACGCACCTGCCGAGCTACCTGGCGCTCTGCGGCGTGGCGCCGGGCGTGGGCGCAACCGCGCTTGCGCTGATCGGCCTGTTCAACACGATCGGCACTTACATGTTCGGCCTGCTCGGGGCGCGCTACAGCCAGAAGCACCTGCTCGCGCTCATCTACCTCCTGCGCACCCTCTTCATCGTCGTCTTCCTGCTCGTGCCGGTGAGCGCGGCGTCGACCCTGGTATTCGCTGCCGCGATGGGCTTCCTCTGGCTCGGCGTCGCGCCGCTCGTCACCGGGATCATCGGCCGCGTGTTCGGCCTCACCCACTTCAACACGCTCTACGGGGTGGTGTTCCTCAGCCACCAGGTCGGCTCGTTCTTCGGCGCCTGGATGGGCGGCGTGGTGTTCGACCGCTTCGGCAGCTACAACTTCGGCTGGGGCGCGCTCATCGTAATCGGGCTCACCGCCTTCACGCTGCAGTGGCTGATGGACGAGCGTCCGCCGCGCCAGCCGCGGCGCGCGATGGAGTTCAGCGCCGCGTAGTCTCGCGAATCGGGCGGATCGGCCGCACCTCGATGCTGCCGACCGCGGCGGGCGGGATGCGCGCGGCGAGCTGGATCGCCTCGTTCAGGTCGCGCGCCTCGACCAGGTAGAACCCGGCGAGGCACTCCTTGGTCTCGGCGAACGGACCGTCGGTCACCGAAACCTTGCCGTTGCGCACGCGCACCGTGGTGGCGGTCGCCACCGGCTGCAGCGCCTCGGACGCGATGCAGTGGCCGCTCGCGCGGACCGACTCGTCGTAGTCGAGGCAGTGGCGGTCGTCCATCGTCTGGATCGCCTTCTCTTCTCCATACACCAGGCAGAGATATTTCATGCTTACCTTTCCGCGATTTTCCTGAGGTCGGCAAGGCCCTGCTCGAACTCGCGTCCGATCATCGCATCCATATCGACGAAGAGAGACAAGACCTTCGAAACGTACGGCATCGGCCCCTGGATCGCCCAGGTCACGCGGGTCGCCTCGCCCTCGGGCTTGAGCGAGAACTCGACTACGTTGCGCCCTTCCATCGGCGAGAGCATGTGGAGGTTCATGCGCACTTCCGAGGCCGGGCGCGAGTCGGTGATCTCGATGCGGCCGCGTCCCACGTCACTATTGCCCTCGAAGGCATAGGCCGCGCCGGCGCCGCTCGCCGCGCCGCTGTAGCTGCCTTTGATGTTCGGATCCTTCTTGTTGAACGGGTTCCAGGCGTTGAAGCTCTTGAGGTCGTTGATGAGCGGGAAGATCTTCTCCGGCGACGCCTTCACGCTGGCGCTGCGCTGCACCCGGAAGCTGTCGGGCCGGGTCGAGGCGGCGATAAGGACGCCGCCGACCAGCACGGCGGCGACCAGGGCGATGAGCTTGAGCATGGCGCTCTTCGCCTTATTTCTTTTTGGCGATCTGCGCGCGCAGGCGCTCTTCCTGCTCGCGCAGCTCGGGCG
>DATNCP010000208.1:0-15697 GCA_035607175.1 Burkholderiales bacterium | reverse complement strand
TGGTCCGCATCAACCAGACCGGCGTGCCGGCGGGCTGCGAGTTCCTCGACGTGATCTCGCCGCAGTACATCGGCGACCTGGTGTCGTGGTGCGCGATCGGCGCGCGCACCACCGAGAGCCAGGTGCACCGCGAGCTCGCCTCGGGGCTCTCGGCCCCGGTCGGCTTCAAGAACGGCACCGACGGCAACGTCAGGATCGCGGTGGACGCGCTGCTCGCCGCGCGGCAGAAGCACCATTTCCTGTCGGTGCACAAGAGCGGCCAGGTGGCGATCGTCGAGACGCGCGGCAACGAGGACTGCCACATCATCCTGCGCGGCGGCAGGACGCCGAACTACGACGCGGCGAGCGTCGCCGCGGCCTGCGAGGAGCTGGCGAAGGCCAGGCTGCCCGAGCGGCTGATGATCGACTGCTCGCACGCCAACGCGGCGAAGCAGTACCAGAAGCAGGCGGATGTCGCCGCCGATATCGCCGCGCAGCTCGGCGGCGCCGAGAAGCGCGTCGTCGGCGTGATGGTCGAGTCGAACCTGGTCGAAGGCCGCCAGGAGCTCGTTCCCGGCAAGGCGCTCAAGTTCGGCCAGAGCGTCACCGACGCCTGCCTCGGCTGGGATGATTCGATCAAAGTGCTGGAAACGCTCGCCGAAGGAGTGAGGAAGCGGCGCAAGCGGGGGCGCTGAGCCGCAGGCGTTGCGAGCGGCGAATCCGGCATAATCGCGCGAGCGCCATGCCGGAATTACCGCACCCACAGCTCGCGCACCTCGAATCTCACGGCGACGCCACCAAGTTCGCCGAGCAGATGCACGCCCTCATCCCGAAATGCCGGCTGCTGGAGAACTTCTCCGGCGCGGAGGTGCGGCTGCTGGCGCACTTCATGGTCGTGTACAAGGCGGACCCGGGCGTCGAGATCATCCGCGAGGGCGACGGCGGCGATTTCATGCTGATGGTGCTCGAAGGCGAGGTCGAGGTGCACAAGCGCGACCGCTGGAACACGCCGCAGCTCCTCGCCACGGTCGAGGCGGGCCGCACCCTGGGCGAGATGTCGATGATCGACGGCGAGGCGCGCTTCGCCACCTGCATCGCCACCCGACCGGTGGTGATCGCGGTGCTCGACCGCGAGAACCTGGCGCGCATCATCGTCGAACAGCCGCTGCTCGGCGCCAAGATCCTGATGGAGCTGGTGCTGATGCTCTCGCAGCGGCTGCGCGCCACCAGCCAGCGGCTGCTCGGCCTGCTCGACGAGCAGGCGCACGGCGCGACTTCCGGCCTGCTGTAGCGATGTGAGCCGCGCCCGGCTCCTCGTCGCCGTTCTCGTCGTCGTCGCCATCGGGGTGTTCTTCGCCGCCGGCGGACATCGCTATTTCACTTTCGAATCCCTGAAGCAGCAGCAGGCGGTGATCGACGGCTGGTATCGCTCGCATCCGCTGCAGACGGTGCTGCTCTACTTCGCCGCCTACGTCGCGGTCACCGGCCTGTCGCTTCCCGGCGCGACGCTGCTGACGCTCGCCGGGGGCGCGGTGTTCGGCCTGCTCTGGGGAACGGTGATCGTCTCCTTCGCGTCTTCGCTCGGCGCGACGCTCGCCTTCCTCGCCTCCCGCTTCGTGCTGCGCGACTGGGTGCGCAGCCGCTTCGGCGAGCGGGTGCAGGCGATCGACGAGGGGCTGGCGAAGGAGGGCGCTTTCTACCTCTTCACCCTGCGGCTGCTGCCGGTGGTGCCGTTCTTCCTCATCAACCTGGCGCTCGGCCTGTCGGCGATGCGCGCCCGGACGTTCTACTGGGTGAGCCAGGTCGGCATGCTCGCCGGCACGCTCGTCTACGTGAACGCCGGGACGCAGCTCGGGCGCCTCGACTCGCCGCGCGGCATCCTTTCCTGGGAGCTGCTCGGCGCCTTCCTGCTGCTCGGCCTCTTTCCGCTGGTCGCGAAGAAAGTGGTCGACTCGCTCAAGGCCCGGCGCGTCTACTCGCGCTGGCCGCGGCCGGCGCGCTTCGACCGCAACCTGGTCGTGATCGGCGCGGGATCGGCGGGCCTGGTCTCGGCGTACATCGCCGCGACGGTCCGCGCCAAGGTGACGCTGATCGAGAAGCATCGCATGGGCGGCGACTGCCTCAACACCGGCTGCGTGCCTTCCAAGGCGCTGATCAAGACGGCGCGCGTGCTCTCGCAGATCCGCAATTCCGCGAGGTATGGAATCCGCAGCGCCAGCGCGGAGTTCGATTTCGCCGAGGTGATGGAGCGCGTGCAGCGCGTCGTGAAGCAGGTCGAGCCGCACGATTCGGTGGAGCGCTACAGCGGCCTGGGCGTCGAGTGCATCCAGGGCGAGGCGAAGATCACTTCGCCGTGGAGCGTGACGGTCAACAGCCGCACGCTCACCACCCGGGCCATCATCATCGCCGCCGGCGCGCGGCCGCTGGTGCCGCCGATTCCCGGCCTCGACAAGGTCGAGGTCCTGACCTCCGACACGGTGTGGGGCCTGCGCAAGCTGCCGCCGCGGCTGCTGGTGCTCGGCGGCGGGCCGATCGGCTGCGAGCTGGCGCAGGCGTTCGCACGGCTCGGATCGCAGGTCACCCAGGTCGAGATGCTGCCGCGGATCATGGCCCGCGAGGACCCCGAGGTTTCCGAGCTGGTGAAGCGACGCTTCGAGCAGGAAGGCATCAACGTGCTCGTCGGACACCGGGCGAAGCAGGTCGTGATCGAGGGCGGCAGGAAGCTCCTGCTCTGCGAGCACGAGGGCAAGGGCGTCGGCGTCGAGTTCGACGCGCTGCTGTGCGCGCTCGGACGCGTGCCCAATACCGCCGGCTACGGGCTGGAGGAGCTCGGCATTCCGCTCGGCAAGGGGCGCACGGTCGAGACCAACGCGTACCTGCAGACGCTCTATCCGAACATCTACGCCTGCGGCGACGTCGCCGGCCCGTATCAGTTCACGCACACCGCGTCGCACCAGGCCTGGTACGCGTCCGTGAACGCGCTGTTCGCGCCGTTCCGCAGGTACCGCGCCGACTATTCGGTGATCCCGTGGGCGACTTTCACCGAGCCCGAAGTGGCGCGTGTCGGCCTGAACGAGAGCGAGGCGCGCGAGCGCGGCATCGCCTGCGAGGTGACGACCTACGGCATCGACGATCTCGACCGCGCCATCGCCGAGAGCGAGGCGCACGGCCTGGTCAAGGTGCTCACTGCGCCGGGCAGGGACACGATCCTCGGCGCGACCATCGTCGGCGAGCACGCCGGCGAGCTGATCGTCGAGTTCGTCTCGGCGATGCGCCACGGCATCGGCCTGAAGAAGATCCTCGGCACCATTCACATCTACCCCACGTTCGCCGAAGCGAACAAATATGCCGCCGGCGCGTGGCGCAAGGCGCGCGCCCCCGAAGGCCTGCTGCGCAAGGTGGAGAAATTCCACGCATGGATGCGCGGCTAGCACTCGTTTTTCTTCTGGGAGCAACAACGCCGGCCATGGGTTTTGACCATGGGCAGTGGGATGCGCTGCTGAGGAAAAACGTCGTGGTGCTGGAAGGCGGCAAGGCGTCGCAGCTTCGCTACGCCAGTGTGGACCGCAAGGCGCTGCAGAGTTACCTGGCGGGCCTGTCCAAAGTCGAGGAAAGGGAATTCAAGTCCTGGCCGCGCGAGGAGCAGATGGCGTTCCTCGTCAACGCCTACAACGCCTTCACGGTCGAGAAGATCCTCACCCGCTACCCTGACATCGCCTCGATCTGGGACTTCGGCAAGATCTTCGGCAACCCCTTCAAGGACGAATTCTTCACGCTCTTCGGCCGCAAGATGAGCCTCGACGCGATCGAGCACGGCACGCTGCGCAAGTCCTATCGCGAGCCGCGCGTGCACTACGCGCTCAACTGCGCCTCGGTGGGCTGCCCGATGCTGCGCGAGGAGGCGTACGTCGCGGCGCGCCTGGAGCGGCAGCTCGAGGAGCAGGCGGTGCGCTTTCTCTCCGACCGCAGCCGCAACCGCTTCCGCGGCGGCAAGCTGGAGGTGTCGAAGATCTTCGACTGGTTCAAGGAAGACTTCGAGCCGCGCCAGGCGTACTTCGCCCGCTACGCGCCGGCGCTCGGCGTTCCGGGCGGCGCGCATGTTCCCGACCTTCCGCTTTCGTTCCTGGACTACGACTGGTCGCTGAACGACTTTCGATCGTCATCCCGGCGCTGAACGAGGCGGCGGGCATCCGCGGCGCGCTCGAGGCGCTCGCGCCGCTGCGCCGCCGCGGCCACGAGGTGATCGTCGTCGATGGCGGCAGCGAGGATGCGACCCGCGAGCTCGCCGCCGGGCTCTGTGACCGCGTGCTGGCCGCGCCGCGCGGCCGGGCAGCGCAGATGAACGCGGGGGCGCGCGAGGCGAGGGGAGAGGTCCTGGTTTTCCTGCATGCCGACACCCGCCTGCCGGCCAATGCCGATGAGCTCGTGCGGGGTCTGCTCTGGGGCCGGTTCGACGTGCAGATCGAGGGGCGCCATCCGCTGCTCAAGGTCATCGCCTGGTCGATGAACCTGCGCTCGCGGCTCACCGGCGTCGCCACCGGCGACCAGGCGATCTTCGTGCGCCGCGAGGCCTTCCCGGGTTTTCCCGAGCTGCCGCTGATGGAGGACGTCGCGTTCAGCAAGGCGATGAAGCGCCGCTCGCGACCCGCCTGCCTGCGCGAAAAGGTGACGACCTCGGGACGGCGCTGGGAGTCGCGCGGGGTGGTGCGCACCGTCCTGCTGATGTGGCAGCTGCGGCTGCTTTTTCTTCTTGGATTATCCGCAGACAAGCTGGCACGGCGCTATGAACGCTGACTCGACCGTGATCGTCCTTGCCCGCGCCCCCATTCCCGGACGGACCAAGACGCGCCTGATCGCGAAGCTCGGCGCCTGGGGCGCCGCGCGCCTGCAGGCGCGGCTGACCGAGCGCGCCCTGCGGACCGCGATCGCATCGGGCTGCGGCCCGGTCGAGCTGCACGGCACGCCAGGCGCGCGCCATCCCTTCTTCCGGAAGGAAGAGCGACGCTTTGGCGTCACGCTGCGCGGACAGTCCGGCGGCGATCTCGGCGAGCGCATGCACCACGCGCTGCGCGCCGCGCTGCGCCGCCACCGCTACGCGCTGCTGATCGGCGTCGACGCGCCCGAGCTGCGGGCGAGCGATCTGCGCCGCGCGCTGCGGCTGCTGCGCTCCGGGTGCGACGTGGTCATCGCGCCGGCGGAGGACGGCGGCTATGCTTTGATCGCGTGCCGCCGCGCGCCGCGCCCCATTTTCGAGCGCATCGAGTGGGGCGGGAATGAGGTCTCGGCCCGGACTGTGGAGCGCCTCGCACGGTTGCGTTTGCGCTGGCGCGCGCTGCGCACGGTATGGGACGTCGACCGGCCCGAGGATGTCGAGCGCCTCGGGCGGCGAAGACAGTTCCTGACCCCCGGCGCAAGGTAGCCAGGGCAAAAGTGCGTGTTACACTTTGCCGCCTTTCGAGGAGGCAAAAGACCGCATCAAGCGGCGCTGGAGGAGAAGATGAAAATCAAGAGTCCCAAGGACTTCTGGTCTGGCCTGATGTTCGTCGCGTCGGGCGGGTTCTTCGCCATCTGGGCGATCGTCCACTATCAGATGGGCACCGCCGTGCGCATGGGGCCGGCGTACTTCCCGACCATGCTCGGCGGCCTCCTGGTCGTGCTCGGGCTGATCATCCTCCTCGGCTCGCTCGCGATGGAGGGCCCGGCGGTGCCGCAGTTCCACTTCCGTCCCCTGGTCATGATCTCGATCGGCCTGGTGCTCTACGGCTACCTGATGAAGCCGCTCGGCCTGGTCGGTGCCACCGCGGCGCTGGTCTACGTCGGCGCGGCCGGCGGCCACGAGTATCGCTGGAAGGAAGTGACGATTCTTTACGCGATCCTGATCCTCTTCTCCTGGCTGGTGTTCGTGAAGGGCCTGTCGCTGCCCTTCCCGCTCTGGCCCGCGGCCTACAGCTAACGGAGCCTCCATGGAAGTCTTCGCCAATCTCTGGATGGGCTTCGGTGTAGCGATCTCGCTGCAGAACCTGTTCTACGCTTTCATCGGCGTGCTGCTCGGCACCCTGATCGGCGTGCTCCCCGGCATCGGCCCGGTGGCGACCATCGCCATGCTGCTGCCGATCACCTTCAACCTGAACCCGCTGTCGGCGCTGATCATGCTCGCCGGCATCTACTACGGTGCGCAGTACGGCGGCTCGACCACCGCGATCCTGGTCAACATCCCGGGCGAATCGTCCTCGGTGGTGACGTGCCTCGACGGCTACCAGATGGCGCGCCAGGGCCGTGCCGGGCCGGCGCTCGCGGTCGCGGCGTTGGGCTCGTTCTTCGCCGGCTGCGTCGCGACGCTGATCATCGCCGTGGCGGCGCCGCCGCTCGCCGAGGTGGCGCTGAAGTTCGGCCCGTCGGAATATTTTTCGCTGATGGTGTTCGGCCTGATCGCGGCGACGGTGCTCGCGCACGGCTCGCTCATCAAGGCGATCGCGATGGTGGTCTGGGGGCTGCTGTTCGGCATCATCGGCACCGACGTCAACTCCGGCGTGCTGCGCTTTACCTTCGACATCCCCGAACTCTCGGACGGCATCGGTTTCGTCATCGTCGCCATGGGCATGTTCGGCGCGACCGAGATCATCATGAACCTCGAGCAGAAGGAGAAGCGCGAGATCTTCACCAGCAAGGTGACCAACCTCTGGCCGACCAAGGACGACTTCAGGAGCGCCTGGCCCGCGGTGCTGCGCGGCACCGCGCTCGGCTCCTGCCTCGGCATCCTGCCCGGCGGCGGCGCGCTGCTCTCGTCCTTCGGCGCCTACACGGTGGAGAAGAAGCTCTCCAGCCATCCCGAGCGTTTCGGCAAGGGCGCGATCGAAGGCGTCGCCGGTCCCGAGTCGGCCAACAACGCCGGCGCGCAGACCTCCTTCATCCCGATGCTGACGCTCGGCATTCCCGGCAACGCGGTCATGGCGCTGATGATCGGCGCGCTCATGATCCAGGGCATCGCGCCGGGACCGCAGGTGATGAACGAGAAGCCGCAGCTCTTCTGGGGCCTGATCGCCTCGATGTGGATCGGCAACCTGATGCTGGTGGTGCTCAACCTGCCGCTGATCGGCATGTGGGTGAAGCTGCTCACCGTGCCCTACCGCTACCTCTTTCCGTCGATCCTGGTGTTCATGGCGATCGGCGTCTACAGCCTTTCGAACAATCCCTTCGACGTGCTGATCATGGCGATCTTCGGCGTGCTCGGCTACATCTGCTCCAAGCTGGAATGCGAGCCGGCGCCGATGATCCTGGGATTCATCCTCGGGCCGTTGATGGAGGAGAACCTGCGGCGGGCAATGCTGCTTTCGCGCGGCGACCCGACCGTGTTCTTCACCAAGCCGATCAGCGCCGCGTTCATGGTCGCCTCGCTGATCCTGCTGGTGGTCGTCGCCTTGCCCGCGATCCGCAAGAAGCGCGAAGAGGCGTTCGCCGAAGAAACGAAGTAGCGGCCCCGGTGCGGCGGTCCTTCCTCGCCGCGCTGGCGGCAGCGGTTCTTCCTGCCGCGGCCGCGGACTGGCCGGCCCGGCCGATCCATCTCGTCGTTCCCTACGCGCCCGGCGGGCCGGTCGACGTCTCGGCGCGGGTGCTCGCCGTGCCGCTGCAGACGGCCCTGGGACAGCCTGTAGTGGTCGACAACAAGCCTGGCGCCGGCGGCAACATCGGTGCCGATGCCGTGGCGAAGAGCGCTGCCGACGGCCATACGCTCGTCATGGGGGCGATCGCGACGCACGCGATCAATCCCAGCCTGTACCGGAATTTCCCCTACGACCCGGTGCGCGATTTCCGCCACGTCGCGCTGGTGGTGCAGGTGCCGAACGTGCTGGTGGCGAACAACGACGTTCCGGCGCGCAGCGTTGCCGAGCTCGTTGCCTTCCTGAAGGCCAACCCGGGCAAGGCTGCGTTTGCTTCGGGATCCACCGGCTCGACCGGCCACCTCGCGGGCGAGCTGTTCAAGCAGCTGACCGGTACCGACATGGTTCACGTCCCCTACAAGGGATCGGCGCCGGCGGTGCTCGACCTGCTTGCCGGCCGCGTGCAGATCATGTTCGACAACCTCGCCAGCGCGCTGCCGAACATCAGGGCCGGGAAGGTGAGAGCGCTCGCGGTGACCACGGCGACGCGGAGCAGCTTCGTTCCCGAGTTGCCGACGATCGAGGGCTTCGACCTGACCACCTGGTGGGGCGTGATGGCGCCGGCGAAGACCCCGGAGGCGGTCGTCGAGCGCCTTGCGCGGGAGATCCGCGCCGCGATCGAGCAGCCCGACGTCAAGGAGAAGCTGCGCGCGATGGGCTCCGAAACGCCGGGCGTGCGTTCGCCCGCCGCGTTCACTGCGTTCGTCGAAAAAGAGCTGAAGACCTACTCGGCGCTCGTGAAGCGCTCCGGCGCCACTGCGGATTAGAGCGCAGCGATGGTCTGGATCTCGATCAGGAATTGCTCCTGGACGAGGCGGTCGATGATGAGCAGCGTGTTCGGCGGGTACTTCCCGTCCGGAAACATCTTCGGGTAGTTCTGCTCGCGCCAGCGGTAGAACTTGGCGATGTCCTGCGAATGGACGAGGAAGGTGGTGAACTGCGCCACGTTGCGCCAGCCCGCGCCGGCCGACTTGAGCGCCTGCTCGATCTGCCCGTAGACGGCCGCGCACTGCGCCTCGAAGCTGTCGCCGGGCGCGAGCATCCCGGCGATGTACAGCGTGTCGCTGCTCTTCACCCGAGCGACGTGCGAATAGGGGCCGACGGGCTTGCCGAGCGCATCGACGTTGTAGATCTTGATTTCGGCCATCTGGGCTACCTTTCGACGGGTCTTGGCTTGCCGCGCGCGGCGATCTGGGCCCGGACGGTCGCCACCAGCTCCGCGCGCCGGATCGGCTTGACGTGATAGGCGTTGGCGCCCGCGGCCATGCAGGCGTCGATCGTCCGCTTGTCGCCGACGACGGAGACGATGATCACCGGCGTGCCGGCGTTCGGCGTGTTGTGCCGGATTTCCGCCAGCACCGCCTGGCCGCCGATCCCGGGCATGAGCAGGTCGAGCAGGATCGCGTCGTAGGCATAGTTGCCGGCGAAGCGTACCGCCTGCTCGCAGGTGCCGGCGAGCTGCGCTTCGACGCCGAGATCCTTCGAGAGCATGCTGGCAAGGAGCAGGCGGGTCGACTCTTCGTCGTCGACAATCAGCACGCGGTGCCGCGGCTTCAGGTCTTCTTGCGCTGGTGACGCCATTGCACGTCATTCTGCCCGGCGTGACGGTTGAGTGCCCGCCCGGCGACGAACAACAGGTCGGAAAGCCGGTTGAGGTAACGCCGCGCGGCATCGCCCACCTTATCCTTGCGTCCGAGGGCGACGACGCTCCGCTCGGCGCGCCGGCACACCGTGCGCGCGAGGTGCGCCGCCGCAGCGGCGCGCGTGCCGCCGGGCAGGATGAATTCCTTCAGCGGCGCGAGGTCGGCATTCCACGCTTCGAGCGCCTGCTCCAGCGCCTCGACGCGCGACGCCGCGAGCAGCTTGTGGCCGGGAATGCTGAGCTCGCCGCCAAGATCGAAGAGGTCGTGCTGAACATGGATCAGGGCCTCGCGCATCGCTTCCGGCACGTCCTCGGCGAGCACCAGGCCGATGGCGCAGTTCAGCTCGTCGATGTCGCCCAGCGCTTGCACGCGCGCGCTGTCCTTCGAAACCCTCGTGCCGTCGCCGAGCCCGGTTTCGCCGGCATCGCCGGTGCGGGTGGTGATCTTCGAGAGGCGATGCCCCATGGTCGATTATAGGTTCGGTTTCTTCTTCCCTTCGACGACCAGGAGCAGCTCGCCGCGCGCGAGTCGGGTGCGGAGGTGCTCGCCTTCCTTGACGTTGTCCGCGTCGCGCAGCACCGCGCCGGAAGCGTCGTAGGTGATGCTGTAGCCGCGCGAGAGCACCGCCGTCGGGTCGAGCCCTGCGAGCGCCGCCTGCAAGCGCTCCAGGCGCGCGCCGGAGCGGTGTACGCAGTGGGCGAGCGCGAACGCGAGGCGCGCGTTGAGCTGCAGCACGAGGTCGCGGTGCGCGGCAAGGCGCGCCGCCGGGTGCACCAGCCGCCGCGCCCAGCCGTCGAGCCCCTGCGCGGCGTATTCGAGGCGCCGGCGCATCTCGCGCGCGATCGACTGCACGCCGGCGGCGAGCTGGCCGAGCAGCTCCGCGCGCGACGGGCTGGCGAGCTCGGCAGCAGCGGTCGGCGTCGGCGCGCGCGCGTCGGCGGCGAAGTCGGCGATGGTGAAGTCGGTTTCATGGCCGACCCCGACGACCACCGGGATGCGCGAGGCGCGGATCGCGCGCGCCACCGCTTCCTCGTTGAACTGCCAGAGATCCTCGATCGAGCCGCCGCCGCGCACCAGCAGCAGCACGTCGCAATCGGCGCGGGCGCTCGCTTTCGCGAGCATCGCGGCGATGCGCGCCGCCGCGCCCTGTCCCTGCACCGGCACCGGATAGACGACCACGCTGAGCGCCGGGTTGCGGCGGGCGAGGGTGGTGAGCACATCGCGCAGCGCCGCCGCGGCGAGCGAGGTGACGACGCCGATGCAACGCGGGAAGGCCGGCAACTCGCGCTTCAGCCGGGGATCGAAGACGCCCTCGCGTTCCAGCTTCTCCTTGACGCGCAGGAAGCGCTCATAGAGCGGCCCGACACCGGCCTGCCGTACCGCCTCGACGCTCAACTGGAAGCGTCCACGGGGCTCGTAGAGGGTGACGCGCGCGCGAGCCTCGACCCGGGCGCCGTTTTCCAGCCCGCGCTGCAGCAGGGCGGCGCGGCTGCGGAACATCACGCATTCCACCTGCGCCTGGCCGTCCTTCAGCGTGAAATAGCAGTGCCCGGAGGGTGCCTTGGACAGGTTCGAGATCTCGCCGCCCACCCAGAGGAGGGGGAAGCGGCGCTCGAGGCTGTCGCGGACGCTTCGCAGCAATTCCGAGACGGTGACGACCCCCGAAGTCGGGGGCTGGGGCAGGGCCGGAAAATCGTTCTGCATCGCTGTCAAGTGGGCACGCGAGCCTACACTCTATCCACACGCCGGCCGGATCGATGCCAAAGCCCGACGGATTCACCCGCGGAAGCCGATTCTTTTCGGTAATGCGCTGTTCGCGAAAGGGAAAACGCTGCTCAAATTTTGACCTCGACCGACTTTCAGCGCCGCTCGACTGCGTGAGAGGCGGCTATTCAGAGACAATCCACAAACTTATCCACAGGTTTTTGTGGATATCGCAAAATCCACTACGGGCTGACGCATCACAACTACTCGCAGCGCGCTTCTGCTGCGCTGCGCAACTTGCCGGGCCGCGAGCGTTTGCCGTACAGTCGCCGCGCAGCACGCCCAAAAACGATAAGGGAACGCGTTGTTCGCCATCATCCAGGCCGCCGGCTGGCCAATCTGGTTCCTGCTCCTCGCTTCCATCATCGCGCTGGCCCTGATCATCGAGCGCTCGGTGTCGCTGCGCGACCGGAAGATCATCCCGCCGAACCTGTTCGACGAGGTGGTCTCGGTCTACCAGCGCCAGGGCGTCACCGAGGAGATGCTGGTGAAGCTCGCGCAGGACTCGCCGCTCGGCGCGGTGCTCGCCGCCGGGCTGCGCAATCACAAGAGCTCGCGCTACGTCATGAAGGAGGCGATCGAGGAAGCCGGACGCGCCGTGGCGCACGACCTCGAGCGCTTCCTGACGACCCTCGGCACGATCGCCACCGCCTCGCCGCTGCTCGGCCTGTTCGGTACCGTGATCGGCATGATCGAGATCTTCGGCTCGCAGGCGCCGACCGGCGCCAACCCGCAGCAGCTCGCGCACGGCATCTCGATCGCGCTCTACAACACCGCCTTCGGCATCGGCATCGCCGTGCCGTCGCTCATCTTCTACCGCCACTTCCGCCACCAGGTCGACAGCCTGATCGTCGAGATGGAGGAGCAGGCGACCAAGCTGGTCGACATCCTGCACGGCGAGCGCGTCGACCATCCGGTGCCGCCGCAACGGGCCTAGCCGGGTGAACTTCCAGCGCGGCAGGGAGAAGGAGCCGCTCGAGATCAACCTCGTGCCGCTGATCGACGTGATGATGGTGATCCTCATCTTCCTGATGATCTCCACCACCTATTCGAAGTACACCGAGCTGGCGATCACCCTGCCGACCGCAGAATCGGAGAAGCAGCCCGAGCGCTCCAACGAGATCCAGGTGCTGGTCAACGCGCAGGGCAACTACGTCATCAACAAGAACCCGGTGCCGTTTCGCACCGTCGATCAGCTGACGACGGAGTTGCGGCGCGCCGCGGCCGGTCTCAAGGAGCCGGTGGTGGTGATCAGCGCCGACGCCACCGCCACGCACCAGGCGGTGGTGCGCATCATGGAGGCCGCGCGCGTCGCCGGCCTGAGCCAGATCACCTTCACGACGCAGTCCGCGAAGTAGTGAAGCACTGGGTCAGCCGCGGCGCCGTCGCCTGGCTGCTGTGGCCGGCGAGCCTGATCTTCGGCGTCGCCATCCTCATCCGGCGCTTCCTCTACCTGATCCGCATCTTCAAGAGCGAGCATCCCGGCATCCCGGTGATCATCGTCGGCAATGTCACCGTCGGCGGCACGGGCAAGACCCCGCTCGTGATCTGGATCGCCGAGCTGCTGGCGAAAAGCGGCTGGACGCCGGGCATCGTCTCGCGCGGCTATGGCGGCAATGTGCCTGCTCCGCGCGCCGCCACCGTCGCCTCCGACCCTGCCGAGGTCGGGGACGAGCCGATCCTGCTCGCGCGACGCGGCGGCTGCCCCGTCTGGGTCGGCGCTGATCGCGTCCAGGTCGCCGCGGTCCTGCGCCGGGAGGAGCCCAAGGTGGACGTGCTCATCCTCGACGACGGCCTGCAGCACTACCGCCTGCGGCGCGACCTCGAGATCGCGGTGGTCGACGCGCGCGGCTTCGGCAACGGCTTTCTTCTGCCGGCTGGCCCGCTGCGCGAGCCGCGCTGGCGCCTGAAAACCGTCGACCGCGTGGTCGAAAACGGCAAGACCATGCATCTGGAGGGCGACATCGTTCATCGCATGAGCGATGCCCGCGATCGGCAGCCGCTCAAGTACTTCGCCGGGCAGAAGGTGCACGCGGTCGCCGGCATCGGCGACCCGAGCCGCTTCTTCCTGCACCTCGGCAAGGCGGGGATCAAGATCGTGCCGCATCCGTTTCCCGACCATCATCCCTTCAAGCCCGCCGATCTCGAGTTCGGCGACGACGCGCCGGTGCTGATGACCGAGAAGGACGCGGTAAAATTGCGCAGCGCGCCGCGCGCGAACTGGTGGGTGCTGCCGGTGGCAGCGACGCTCGATCCGGCGTTCGGGTCCTGGCTGCTGGGGAGGCTGGATGGCTGGCGTCGATCCAAAGCTGCTTGAAATCCTGGTCTGCCCGCTTTGCAAGGGCAAGCTCGTCTATAGGAAAGAAGCGAAGGGTGGCCCTGAGCTGATCTGCAGGGCCGACCGGCTCGGCTACCCGGTGAAGGACGGCATCCCGGTGATGCTCGAAGAGGAAGCGCGCAAGCTGCCCCCCGAAGAAGAAGTTTCTTGAAGTTCCAGGTGATTATCCCGGCGCGCTACGCGTCGACGCGCTTCCCTGGAAAGCCGCTCGCCGAACTGCAGGGCAAGCCGATGGTCGTGCATGTCTGCGAGCGCGCGAAGAAGAGCGGCGCCGCGGCGGTGCACGTCGCCACCGACGACGAACGCATCGCGCAGGCGGTGCGCGCCCACGGCCATTCGGTCGTCATGACCGGCGCCGACCATCCCTCGGGCACGGACCGGCTCGCCGAGGCGGCGAAGAAGCTGCGCCTGAAGGACTCGGACGTCGTCGTCAACGTGCAGGGCGATGAGCCCTTGATTTCCCCGAAACTGATTTCGCAGGTCGCCCGGATCCTGGCGAAAAACCGGGCGGCAAGCGTTTCGACCGCCTGCCATGCGATCCACGACGAAGCCTCGCTCGCGAGCCCGAACGTCGTGAAGGTCGTTCTCGATCGCGAAGGCTACGCGCTGTATTTCTCGCGCTCGCGGATTCCTTTCCCGAGGGAGGGCGATGCGAAGTGCTATCGCCACGCGGGCATCTACGGCTACCGGGTCGCGTTCCTGAAGAAGTACGCGCGACTCAAGCCCTCGCCGCTGGAGAAGGCCGAAGCACTGGAGCAGCTGCGCGCGCTGTGGCACGGCTACCGCATTGCGGTGGCGGTCAGCGAAACGGAGATCCCGCCGGGGGTAGACACGCCTCAGGATCTGGAAGCCGTGCGTAGAATGCTTTCATGAGACTGATTCTTCTCGGGCCGCCCGGGGCGGGGAAGGGGACGCAGGCGCAGTTCATCCGGGAAAAGTTCGGCATCCCGCAGATTTCCACCGGCGACATGCTGCGCGCCGCGGTCAAGGCCGGCACGCCGCTCGGCGTCGCCGCGAAGAAGGTGATGGATGCCGGCCAGCTGGTGTCCGACGACATCATCCTCGGCTTGATACGGGAGCGGTTGAAAGAGCCTGACTGCGTGCGGGGGTACCTCTTCGACGGCTTCCCGCGCACCATCCCGCAGGCCGAGGCGATGCACAAGGAGAAGGTGACGCTCGATTTCGTCCTCGAGATCGACGTGCCGGACGAAGAGATCATCACCCGCATGAGCGGCAGGCGCGTTCATCCCGCCTCCGGGCGCACCTACCACGTGAAGTTCAATCCGCCGAAGGCCGAAGGCAGGGACGACGTCACCGGCGAGCCGCTGGTCCAGCGCGACGACGACAAGGAAGCGACGGTCCGCAACCGCCTCGAGGTCTACCGCAAGCAGACGCGCCCGCTGGTCGACTACTACAGCAAGCTGCCGGGGGTGAAGTACCGCAGGATCTCCGGCCTGGGCAAGGTCGACGAGATCACGCAGCGCGCCCTCGCCGCGCTCACCTGATAAAATTCGACCCTGCTTTTTCGTAGTGAAGCCTAACTGCAGGGGGGAAACATGAACGCAGGGCTCCTTTTCGCGCTCGTCTGCGCGGTACTGGCGATTGTCTACGGCGTCTGGCAAAGCCAGGTGATCCTGCGGCTGCCGGAAGGTAACGAGCGCATGCGCGAGATCTCGGCCGCGGTGCGCGAAGGCGCGATCGCCTATCTCTGGCGGCAGTACAAGACCATCGCCATGGTCGGCGTGATCCTGTTCCTGGCGATCGGCTTCATTCCCGCGCTTGGCTGGGCCACCGCCTGGGGCTTCATGATCGGCGCCGTGCTGTCCGGCCTGTGCGGCGTGATCGGCATGAACATCTCGGTGCGCGCCAACGTACGCACCGCGGAAGCGGCCCGCACCGGCCTCAACGAGGCGCTGCAGGTCGCGTTCAAGGGCGGCGCCATCACCGGGATGCTGGTGGTCGGCTTGGGGCTGCTCGGCGTGGCCGGCTACTTTTCGCTGCTCTACGCCAACGCGATCAACAAGAATGACCTCGCCCATATCCTGCACCCGCTGATCGGCCTGGGCTTCGGCGCCTCGCTGATCTCGATCTTCGCGCGACTCGGCGGCGGCATTTTCACCAAGGGCGCCGACGTCGGCGCCGACCTGGTCGGCAAGGTCGAGGCCGGCATTCCCGAGGACGATCCGCGCAACCCGGCGGTGATCGCCGACAACGTCGGCGACAACGTCGGCGACTGCGCCGGCATGGCCGCCGACCTGTTCGAGACCTACGCGGTCACCATCATCGCCACCATGCTGCTCGGCGCGCTGATGGTG